>CAZOBD010000048.1:0-24507 GCA_964577665.1 uncultured Hyphomicrobiales bacterium | reverse complement strand
AGCTGGTGCGCTTCCCATGCGCTTTGCGCTTGCTTTTTGACAGGAACTTCCGTTAAAACCAAAAGTTATTCGTCGTTTATGAATAATTAAAAGTAAAATTTCAATACTAAAATAGTTCGATTAAAACGGAAAATAATAAAAAGAGGTCAATTTATAACGTCAAAATTTCAATACTAAAATAGTTCGATTAAAACGAATAATTTTAAATGTGTGTCGGGACACTTTCATTAATTTCAATACTAAAATAGTTCGATTAAAACCTTCTTGGGATGGTTACGTTACACTGGAGGATGACGATTTCAATACTAAAATAGTTCGATTAAAACATTGATTCAAGTAGTTATGCTTTATTCACGGCGAAATTTCAATACTAAAATAGTTCGATTAAAACCTGTAAGAACAGACCGTCATTTGAAGAGTCTCTGCCATTTCAATACTAAAATAGTTCGATTAAAACGCAGTGATGAATTAATTAATTCCGATTCATATTCAAATTTCAATACTAAAATAGTTCGATTAAAACTCAAGAAGTGATTCAATATTAAGACGTGTTTCGGTTGATTTCAATACTAAAATAGTTCGATTAAAACACAAGTTTCGATTATAAAGAAGAAGATTTTTATTAATTTCAATACTAAAATAGTTCGATTAAAACAACGTGCCGCCGACTGCGCCACCGTGTCCGGGTTCGTATTTCAATACTAAAATAGTTCGATTAAAACATAAAGACGCTGGACTTGACGAGCTTGCTAAAAGTTATTTCAATACTAAAATAGTTCGATTAAAACAGACAGCGAATTTTCTAACTTAATAAAAACAGCCGGATTTCAATACTAAAATAGTTCGATTAAAACATGCTTAACGTAACTCAATACCATTTTTGCTGTTGATTTCAATACTAAAATAGTTCGATTAAAACAGATGCTTAACGTAACTCAATACCATTTTTGCTGTTGATTTCAATACTAAAATAGTTCGATTAAAACCTTCACCAAAGCGCCCGTAAGATCCTCCGCGATTTTAATTTCAATACTAAAATAGTTCGATTAAAACTGAACGCATTAAAGCCAGAGTAGGTAACTCCTGCCAATTTCAATACTAAAATAGTTCGATTAAAACTTCCAAACTCCCGTAAAAACTCTTCCCTTTATTCGAATTTCAATACTAAAATAGTTCGATTAAAACAGACGGTGAGTTAACTATAACGCAGAGCGGGTTTAATTTCAATACTAAAATAGTTCGATTAAAACCCTCGTCGTCTGCCTCGGCTGCCCAGCCGGACGAGAATTTCAATACTAAAATAGTTCGATTAAAACACTTTAACGGAATTTAAGTGTTGTAGCTGTCCGTACATTTCAATACTAAAATAGTTCGATTAAAACATAAAATGTTGTACGCCGAAACTGGCAAGGTTTTTGATTTCAATACTAAAATAGTTCGATTAAAACCTCGTCGTCTGCCTCGGCTGCCCAGCCGGACGAGAATTTCAATACTAAAATAGTTCGATTAAAACGAACGCATTAAAGCCAGAGTAGGTAACTCCAGGAACATTTCAATACTAAAATAGTTCGATTAAAACGAACGCATTAAAGCCAGAGTAGGTAACTCCAGCAATATTTCAATACTAAAATAGTTCGATTAAAACCACCGTCTGCGCCGGACATAGTCAACTCCCTCGCTATTTCAATACTAAAATAGTTCGATTAAAACTTAATAATATCCAAATCTATACAGATAAAATTATTATTTCAATACTAAAATAGTTCGATTAAAACAATTTCTGAACGCGATCTTGAGCGGGAAGCTAGGGATTTCAATACTAAAATAGTTCGATTAAAACGATCAGCGGTTTTACGAATCAGTTACTTCGACTTTAAATTTCAATACTAAAATAGTTCGATTAAAACCTGTTGCTGTCAAATTTACATTAGCGCAAATGCTCTCATTTCAATACTAAAATAGTTCGATTAAAACGATCTCGTGCTCCGTATCAGATAGACAGAAATCCTTATTTCAATACTAAAATAGTTCGATTAAAACATCCTCAATCTTTTTCAAATCGTCAGTTTCGACTGGATTTCAATACTAAAATAGTTCGATTAAAACCAGACGGTGAGTTAACTATAACGCAGAGCAGTTTTCATTTCAATACTAAAATAGTTCGATTAAAACTAGTGCTTAACGTAACTCAGCACCATTTTAGCAGTTGATTTCAATACTAAAATAGTTCGATTAAAACGCCGACTCGTTGCCGACTGCGTTCGTCGAGCGCCATTTCAATACTAAAATAGTTCGATTAAAACGCAGACCGTCGCGCCGCTTTTCGAGGATCCTGTTTCATTTCAATACTAAAATAGTTCGATTAAAACGTCTGAGTAATCGTCAAATCACCATCAGCACCAGCCAATTTCAATACTAAAATAGTTCGATTAAAACTCCGCGCATCGGGTACTATAATATAAGGTTTTATGCGGGTTTGTGCAAGTTATTTTTTGATTTTTCTTAATATTTTGTCGTCGGGAGCTGATAAACGATTTTTTGCGGGCTCCCGACGACTCTTTCTATCTTCTTATGTTTTCTTAAGTTGTCAAAGAACTGTTTGAAAATATAGAGAATTTTTCGTAATATTACTTATGTTTTTTTCGCTTATGACGATTTTTTTTGCACGAGTGTTGGTTATGTTTACTTGTAAAATTATATAAAATTTGATGTTAGGTCGCTTTTGTCTTTTCCGATGATCTCTTTTTCGAGGTATTTGTCGCTCTGCATGGAAAAAATGATCAGGGAATCTTCTTCTTCTTTCATTATGCCTTTTGCGTAGGTTTTCATTTCTTCCATCTGCGCCGGGGTAAGCTGTCCTTCGAAAACTGAATTCTGTATCCAGTTGAGGTATTTCCTTAAAAGCTTTAGCATCTTCGCCACTCTTTTTTCGTTTACGTCATATACTGCTATGTAATACATATTTTTGCCTCTGCATTTAATGAATTACCACCATATTTTAAAAGGTTCATACTGCTTGTCTTGGGTCAAGTGCTTAACGAGCTTGTAGCACTCAAGGCGGATTAGCCTGCGGTAGGAAACTTCTCTGCCGAGGGTGCGGTGCTTAATGGTAGTTTTCAGCTTTTGGTCGTATTCCGCCACTACTTTTTTCCGTCCTTTTTCTTTCAGGTACATGCCGTTGAGCTTTTCTTCGAAATCTCCCGCTTTCAGGGCGCTTGTGTTTAGCATTTTAAAGATAGTTCTGTCTGCCAGAATGGGTTTGAAAATCTCGGCAAGGTCTAAAGCCAGCGAAAATCTCCTCTCCCCCGGCTGATGCAAAAATGATATTGTCGGCATTAGCTGTGTCATGTATATTTCTGACAGGCATGTGGTGTAAACCATTGCATTGCAAAATGATATGAGTGCATTAAGAGGATTTGCCGGAGGTTTGTAAGTGCGTGTGCCGAAATCGAAAGAGGGCATAATTATCTGCTCAAAAGCTGTGTAGTAAACTTTCCTTATTCTGCCCTCTGCATTCATAAGCCTTTGTATGTCAAGCGCTTCTTCTATGTCCGGCAGGATGGATTCTATTGTGTCTATTTGCGGCTGCAGGTCATCCCTTCTTTTATTGTAATACTTCAGATTACGCATCAGATTGAAGGAAGCACCCTCAACGAATTTTTTTGCCAGCACGAGCCTTTTTTCATTTTCGAGATAGTGCTGTGTCTGGCTTACTGCGAGGAATCCGCTGTTGAGATGCTCGCGGGGATAGTAGCTTCCCGAATAATATCCGAAGCGGTTGAAAAAGTGGAGCGGAATATTGTTTTGCGTGCAGAACTCCAGGAATTTGGTGTTGAAGCTGGCTTCTGTCATAATGTAAAATGAATCGATGTCGCTTACGGGCAGAACTTTTTTATTTGCCGGATTAATTTCAGGAGTGTCGCTGTCTATCGAAAGCAAAAGCTCATTCTGCAGGTTCTCGTCGTCCTGCTCCTCCGGCTGAGTAAACGGCTTGAAAAAGACGGTGTTGTCTTTGCGCATCAGCTTGCCGGCTGTAAATATGTAGTAGTTTCGTTTCATCGTCTTTTTAGTACTTGAGACTATTAAATTTTAAGACTTTAAAGTAATTAATTGTGAAAACAAGTTAAAACAACTCTTACTGTCTCATTTATCAAACATAACACAGCTCCATATAAGAGCAGCTCCTGCATATTTTCTTTTTCACCTCTATCGGGGGCGGTTTTTGCATCTGCAGGATAGCTTCAATGTCTTTTATTATTTTTTCCAACTCAGCTTCATCGGCGGAACTCAAAGAAACCGATTCTTTCTTTTTGAGCTTCGGATAGTTAAGCTCGCCTGTAAAGCCGGGCATTCCGTTTTTTGCAAACCAGTAGATGTAGTACTTAAGCTGCCATCTGTGAGCATCTTCGGCTTTGTCAGATTTTTTCACTTCGTGTATTATCTTCTTTTTAAGGTCGAGCCAATCGACTTTCACGGGACCGAACTCATATTCCTTCCTCTTCTCCTCATAGCTTGTTTCATGCAGGAGCTTACCCAGCGCCACGGCATCTGACTCTTGCTCGCACTGAATGCCGCGTGAGAAGAGCCAGAGCTTCCTTTTGCATATAAGGAAGTAGTTTATGTGAGTGGCGGTGAGCATGTTAAAAACTCTTGTAAACAGTAAAAGATTTGGATGAACTGACTCGTTGCAAAGGCAAAACAAAAATCCGCTTTTTTCTTTTAGTTGGTTTACTTGAATAATTATTTACATTTTCAAAATGTGCTTTATCATCAAAATCATCATATTCCTGCAAAATACCCGGATTGTTCTCTGATGAATTAAAAGGAAGTACATTGGGCTCGCTTGGAGTGTCTGAATATCCAAGAAATTGAAAGAAGCAGCCTTTTTTGCCAAAATAGTTTATTAAATGAAGGTATTTTTTTAAGTAGTTTTTCTGTTCTTCATTTTCAATTTCAAAGATTATTTCTATTATTCCTGAGATATGAATATATTCTCTAAATGAAACAGTTTGTTGCCATCCTGAATTTGATCTTGATGGTTTTAGTATTTTAACAAAACAGTTATTTACTGAAAAAATTGTATTCTCATCAATATAATATGAAATATTTGCATTTTTAACACAATTGAACTCAAAGCCATTTTTTAGCTTTAATTTCTCCAAGTCATCACCAATAGTAATTACTTGATTGAGAATTGCCATCTTGATAGAATAGGGCGAAGGCAAAAATAATGATTTCGCTCCTGAGTTTGTAGAGTTGCTATCCTTCAAAGAAAAAAGGGTAGTCGGCTGATATTTCACTGAAAGCTTCATGATTATACTAATTTATATGGTACAGAATCTGTCAAATCAGTTAATTTTTCAGTAAGTTCTCCTAATCCATTAAATTCTTTTGTTTTAATTGCATTTTCTTTTATTTTGTTTAAATTATCCTTTATTTTTATTATTTCACTGACATAACTTTCATTCAATGGGCTTATCGTTGGTGCCGGCAATATACAGTTTGATTCCGATATAACACCTTTGAAGTCAGTAATATGAGGTTTTTGTGTACTAGTCATTGCTCCTTGAGGATTAATAAAGGAATTGATTAGAGAAACAATAACAGATTTGTATCTGTCGATTCGTTCTTTATCGTTAATGGGATATTCCCTACTGAACTCATTGAATCCTACTTTATAAGCTTCAAAGTTGCAGATAAAAGCATAGACACCATAGTTTGCAGGTCGGTTAAAAGGAGTAGGATTAGGACTGTCAGAGGTTGCTCCTCTCATGTGAAAATAACTTTCTGTATTAGTAACATTTGGCTCTCCCACCGTCCAGCCAAATTCAATTATTGATTTCCTTGGTGTGTTCTTTAGACCTTTGACATCATCAACCATTAAAACTCCGTGTGTATCTGTAATAGTGCACTGTTTAATAAAACCATCCTGAACAGATTTTGGAGTTCCCTCAGAAACAATTTGTTTTAACTCATCAGCACTAATTCTATTAGGGCTTAAAAGCTTAGCTAAATTGCTCATTGGGAGATTGTTTTCCTGGCAATATAGCGCCTGATGCTGAGCATGAATATGTTTAAACATATCGCCTGATACTGCGTTTACAGTATGAATATCTTTATTCTTATCTACAATCGTTACCTGCCTGGTAATAGTTTGATTACCCTCGCCACCTTCATTGTTTAACGAGTGAAGGTTAAGTATCATTTCTCCACATATAGAGATTGATGCAACTATTCTTTTTGATTCTGACATTTTTTTCCCTTAAATAAGATATAACAAATTAATTTTCTTCAATTTCTTCTTCATTATTATTCTCTGATGTTTCTTCTATCTTCTCAAGTGTATATCCAAGTTTTTCAGCTTTTTCTGCTAATTTTGCTAATTCATCTTCAGATTCTTCTTTTTTATGCAGAGCGAAGCCATAACTTGCTAGCAAAGCGCCAATAATCTTTGAATCCCAATTTTCTAAAAGCCCAAAAAAATCATTCAATTCTTCTTCTTTAACATTTGCTCTTAGTGATATATTCTTAGTGTCTTTTTTCATTGCTGTTTCTGAATTGTACTGCCCAATGAACTCACCGATGAATTGACATAAGTCATTTTTTGTTTTTGACTTGTTTTGAAGTTTCTGGGCAAGACCATATCGGACTTCATATTTTCTTGCATCCTTAGGACTATACTGAAGAGATACCGTACTATTTCTTATTGCCTTAGCAACTGCAAGAAAACCTTCATTGTAAATAATTTCTGTTAATTTCATATCTTCTGTCTCCATGAATGTATAAAACTGATTTAACATTGATACTCTAAAAGGAATAATATATATTGTCGGATTATGGTCTTTTTCAATTAATTTTCTCATAATATAATCAGCATACCAGAAAGAAAATTTAAAGAAATAATCTATTTGAGAAGTACTAATAAAATCTCTAAATAACGAAAGACCATGTATTGTGTCTCCGGTTTCTTCTTGTTTCTTTGTTCCTCTAATTGTCTTTATTATATTAATTAGTTTGCTTGTTATTTCAATCCATATATCAGCAACTTCCTTATTTGTCGCCTTTATGAATTTAGGTAACCAAATAAAAGATAAGTTAATGGGAGCATGTTTTTTAGGCGGACTTTTTTTAATTGTCATAAAGTGACAAACATAAAAGCCTTTCATGAAATTGGAAGGTGAATAATCAAAATCGAACAAAAAATTCTGAGAAATTTCTAAGTGCTCAATCAACTTTATTGCATATAGTAATGAAGAAATAATATCTCCTTTATAAGTACTATTTGTATAAAAAGCCTTTCTAAAGTCAGACATCACATCCTTTTGCTGCAAAAATTCAATATCTTTTGGTGCAGATACGTAAACTCTATAATCTTCCAATGATTTATTGCCACCTATACTAACCATTGATTCAAAACATCCTAAAGTTTTAACATACTCTCTAAGTAATTCAGGCTCTTCTGAATATTCTGACAATCTTAGTTTGACACTATTATTGCCTTTTGAGGCATTTGGTGTTGTCAGTTGATTGAAGGTAGATTTATGTGGTTTATGATTCTTTGATAAAACATGATAAGTGATTTTCGAATCGTTTAAGTCTTTTTTTGGAAATGATTTATTAATGAAACCCTGGTATTTATTTTTGTTTAATTGATTTTCAACTGAACTATATAAGAACAACAAACCATCAACAAAGTTTCTAAAATACATTTGATTATAATATAGTTGTAAATAATTTCTTGTAAATGAGCCACCTTGCTTCGTACCCCCTAAATGTGGTTTACCTAAAAATTCAATAGCAAAGTGGCTAAACAACTCATAAACATTAAAGTATTTATTGGGATGTCTTGTATTCTCTGAAGTATCTTTAGGGTTATACTCTTTTACTATTTCCCATTCTTCACCAATATCAAACATAGGTATGTCTAAGTTGTCATTTGAGTTAATTTTCTTTGGTTTTGCCGTTCCTCCCTTTCTAGGATCAGTCTGTTTAAACAAGTATTCGAAACCAATTTGAGGATTACGACAAAAACTTTCTATTTTTTCTGCAAATGTAGATAAGTCAAATTTTTCAATTTCAATTTCATAATAATTACTTAAGTCTTTTATAGATATTTCTTTAAGTAGTACTTCATTTGAATTCAATATCATATTTAATAATCTCGATAAGCCGTAAGCTTCTAATGTTTCTTGATAAAAACCAGATATTTTGGCTATATAATATTTTTCTTGATACATTTTACAATTCCTCTATATTATGGTATTTGAATATTTCAATTGTGGCTTTTTGATCACAAATTCTTAGAATCCTAATTAAGAAAAAATATATAAACATAGATAACAAATTTTCATTTTTCGAAAGGTATCTGTTTAAATCATGATTGCTATTTGAAAAACAAATCTTTTTTATGTCGGTGAAATTGAATGTTTCGATTTCTTCATCATATAGCAATTTAAGTGCCTCAAAGTTCTCCTTATTTATCTCAAAATTTTCAACAGTACTATTAAAAGGAGAATGATGTCTGAAAATTGCTGTGGAAAGTGGAGACAATACTTTTAGAAAATCTTCTTTCGATTTAAAATTACTACCGAGAATATACAATGCCGCTAAAGCCCCTACACCTGCATGAGACGGCCTGGATGATAGATTTGCTTTCTTTGCTAATTCTTTATCCATTTCTGAATTTTGGTCATAATCTGTATGCGCTAATATTTCAGAATTTTTAATATAAGTAGGATCTTTTAATGATTGATATGCTTGCATTGGCTTTTGCCATTTATCGCTGAGTTTTCCATAGTCATGAAATATGATCATTATTTTAATTAGTTTGATAAACTCATCTTTTGACATTTCAGGCATTTGGATATATGCTGCCAGTTCTTTGAAAAGAAAATCAAGTCTGTTCCCATCTTCACCGAGAAATTCCTGTTTAAATGCACCAATTAACGCCTTGATATGTTCATAGAACGTATCTTTTTTTAATGGCTTAAATTCATTAACGTTTTCTTTCTTATTTCTTTTTGGAGAATTCTTTCCAAATGATTCTTTATAAAGCCAATTGAAACCATAATTTTCATCATAACCCAAATATTTTGAATTTACAAATATATGATTAGGGATTTTTGAGAAATTGGTTATGTTTGCTAAAGAAAAATCAGAATCCTCAAGATTATCAATAATGTTTTTTTCACATAGCTCCTTTACCAGCCAATCATTTTCTTCATCATACTCTAAAGGACCTTCACCTTTTGAAATTCTGTTTAACCATCCAACCATACTCCATTTATACATACTTACAGTTTGAAGTAGATAAGGTTTTTTTTGTATATCATCAATAATAGAATCATCAATAATAGCAATTTCAACATTATTTATATCTCTAATGGTATTTCTATACATGTTTTTTGTGCAATTTCCCCAGCTTTCAAGAATTCTTTCTCTGTTAAACCTTCCTGATTCTATTATCTGAAAAATTTCTTCTTCTTTTTGTCCCATTATTTTTTTAATTAAATTTTTTGGAACATCCCCATCTAAGTTATTAAAGTTCTTTAATTCTTCATAAGTTTTCAAGCATAAATCTTTTTCATAGGGTAAATATTTGCTGTTTATTCTTTTAATCTCTTTTTTATCCATTTCATTCTGCACTTCTATTTTAATCAATTCCTTCTCTTGTATTTCTAAGACATCATATATGTGGATTACACCGATTTCATTAATGAATCGAGCACACCTTCCAGCCCTCTGTAAAAAAGAGTTAATCGGTGAAATTTCCGTATGCAAAACATCGCAGGATATATCCATGCCTGCCTCAATTACCTGAGTTGCTATAAGAATTGCATTCGTTTCAATTGCACCCTTGCCAAACAATTTCTTTAATTTCTTTTCCTTACATTTCCTATCTTCATCAAAATACCTTGAATGAAGACAAATAATATCTGTTTTTTTAAGCGAAATATTTCCAGATTCTTTTTCTTTCAATAATTCAACATAAAGCCTTTGTGCTGTTTCTACTCTATTGCAAATAGTAATCGTTTTTCCAATATGCTTATCAATGATATTTATTGATGAGATTGTACCGTCGTTTACAATCAATTTTTTTTTGTTCTTTTCAGGTTTTAATGAACCAATTTTAGAAATGTCCTGTGTGTAGTTATCTAAGGTAATTATTTCACAGTTATTTAAACTGTGCTTAATGTTTTCCATTAATTTATCGCTCATTGTGGCTGTCATTATGCAAAATCTTGATAAATTTTCAAGCAACTTGAGCATTCCCAATGTTGTAGCTAATGATAAATTCGGTTCTAAAAGATGAAATTCATCAAAGACCAGATAGCTGCCAATTAATGCTCCAGCATTAATATTTGCTTGTCTCTCACTTAAAGATAAAGGAAAACATAAAAAACTGCTAAGTGTTTGATCAATTGTTGAAAAAATAATATCATTTTCATAATACTTATCTTCAGAGTATTCACCAGTTTGAATACTTACATTAGTTACTTCTTTTATATCACTGTAAATTGAGTTTGTTAATGCCCTCAATGGTAAACTATAAATCATTTTACTTGGAAAATGAATTTCTTGATTATATTTTGCAATTAAAAAAGGGACAATTGAAGCCCAGGTTTTACCGGCACCAGTTGGTACTGATACTATTACATTTTTCCCTTGTAATAGATTCAAAGCAACATCAATTTGATATTGAAAAGGAAAATTAAATTTTAATTCTGTTCGATAAAAGTTGATAATTTCATTTTCGATATTATTGAGTTCTTTCAATCTATATTCTCCATTGTTTAGTTTTCTTATAGATTAATATACTCTTTTCTTTTTTTTTATCCAAATTATTTTTTATTTTTATTTTAGGGGATTGAGAAATCGAACTATTTTAGTATTGAAATTTGTTTAGTTTTCTTATAATAAGATAAATTCTCATCCCCCTTCTTTTTTATATTACCTCCACACACCCGAAGCCCACTGAATTCTTTTCGCCGAGACCGCAAACCCATAAGGTTTTCTGGACGGCGGGCGGCGCTGTTATTTTTACCGGGCAGACTATGGCTTTTATTTTGTGCTCGTCGGGGCTATCTTCCTTAATTGTAATAAGCTTACTTACTTTTCCTTTTCGTTTTTTTATGTAATCCTTGTCGAGCTCGATTTTTATTCCGCTGTCGATGTCTTTTCCTGATACTTGTGAATGTTTTTTAAGGAGATTGTTTGCAAGGATTTCTTCCAGCCGGTCGTCTTCGTGGCGAAGGTAATATTCCTTCAAGCTGCCCTTATGCTCTTTTTTTATTGATGCTGTAAAGGGCGATAGCATTTTGTAGTGCATTTCTTCTCTGTATTCCGGTTCGGGCATCACTTCCACGGTCCGCACGCTGAAAACTGTTTTTGTGCGGTGGTTTCCTATTTCGAGGATGGGACTGCTTAAAATTCCATTCACAAAATGCTTAATAATTGACTTCTCGACGGGTGCAGAGAAGTAAAAGCTGCAGTTTCCTGAGGCGTGTATGGCGCCGTCTTTCAGTTTGTACCTATCGAAATAAATATTGCTATAGGTAAAAAGCTTGAATCTTTTATTTTCCTGTATGAAACCGGTGCTGTGCAGCCATTCGGAAAACTCCTTATTGCTTTTGCTGAAAAATCTATATATTGCAGCACTTAAGGGATACTGGTAGTTTATTGGAAGAGTATAATCAGATTTTTTGCAGTTTAGGCTTATATTTAGTTTCATAGTAATGTATAGGTTTATGAACAAAAGTTGTAACTACTTACCCATAAGATAATCTTGATATGCTTTTTAATGCAAACATAACATCAACCTCTCGCTTCAAGCAAGTATATATTACAGATCGTAAAGCACAAAATATATTGTGGTTACTTTTGAATTGACCTGACACCTTCTGCTTTACTTTCACGTTCCTTACTGCTCGCTCTGACGCATTGTTGTCTGCTGTTAATTCTTTGTGGTATAAAAAAGCCAGTAAACTATCTCTGTTCTTAAGTAGCGATTTCTGAAGTATATGTGTTTTCTTATATTTTGTTCTGGCTGTCCACCGGATCTCTTATTGCTCTTTTCTCTCAAACTCTGATTCCGTTTTGGTTTATTAATATCTGACGATGGTGGCTTGCTGCTGTTTGAACTATTCTTGTTTAATTTTGTTTTACGAAGCTCATCTTCTAAATAATCAATCCGCTTAGTTAGAACTATAATGGTATTTTTTAACTTACTAATGATTTACGAAAATGCGCATTTTCTTCTGTTAAAAGCCTGTTCTCTTCTTCTAAAAAAAGAATCCGTTCTTTGTCAGAACTCATTGTTTATTTCCTATATTCCTTCTTTATGCTTTTGGAATATAAAGAATTATTTTATCTTTTAATAATTATTTTTTTACACACTAAAGTTTTTTTAATTTAGGGTGAGTAGTTACTCAGCATCTTCCTTTACGTCGTTTAGCCGAATGTCTGAAGCATTATTTCAATCTTGACATAAGCGAAGGCAGTATTAATAATATTTTAAACCGCATATCATCAAAAGCAATGCCTGTTTATAATCATATAAAAGAGAAAGTTGCCGACTCCCATCATATCGGTTCAGATGAGACTTCCGTCAAAGTAGGCGGAGACAAATGGTGGATATGGGTATGGCAAACGCTAAATTATACCTATTTAAGCAGTTCAAAAAGTCGTGGCAGTATAAGCATTGAAACCGAATTTCCTAATGGACTTCCCAATACAATTTTATCATCAGACAGATGGGCAGCCCAGATAAAAACACCGGCATTAGCCCATCAGTTTTGTACTGCACATTTATTACGAGACTTGAAATATTTGGAGGAACTAGAAAAGAGCCAATGGTCAATTAAAATGAAACAACTGATAAAAGACGCATTGGATTTGAAATCGAAACAGTCTCATTACAGCAGAACCGACGATGAAGCAATAAAAATAGAACAAAGATTTGATATTTTATTGCAGGAACATATTCCAAAAGAAACGCAGCCCAAATCATTAACTTTACAGAAAACATTCATCAAACATCGAAACAGCATCTTCGTATTTCTATATGACGCGGATACTCCACCGGACAATAATGGTTCGGAACGAGCAATCAGAAATGTCAAAGTAAAGCAAAAAGTTTCAGGTCAATTTATAAACGGACAGCAAATATTTTGTATTTTACGTTCAGTAATTGACACTTGTAAGAAACAGTCGATTGATATTGTGGATGCTCTTACCGAAATTGCCCATTTCCAGCCGGCTGAGTAGTTACCAAGATATCTTATGCTTTTTGATTATAACAGCAACGATGCAGTCCGCACTTACGAAAACAAAATCCAAAGAGAAATTGCTCCGGCAATTGTAACCAACGGTAATGTTATTGTTCACGGGCATACTGACAACATCGGAACTGAGGAAGGCAACCAAAAATTGTCCCAAGAAAGAGCCGACGAAGTAAAAAAGATAATTGACAATCAGTTAACAAAAGAAAACAGAAAAGCCAATATCAAAGCAATTGGTGTCGGACAAGATATAGTTCAATATAGCTTTAACAACAGATATCCTGAAGGAAGAATGTACAACAGAAACATATTCGTAGAAGTCTTAAAGTAAGTAATTAATGATCCTTAAATCGTTCCCTGCTATATTTTTAGCAGGGAGTGATTAAAAATTGAAATATTTTTTTTAATATTAATAACGAAAATCATTATGCTCTATATCATCGCAATAGTTTTAATAATTTTATGGCTCTTAGGAGTAGTAAGTTCCTATACAATGGGTGGTTTTATCCATATACTAATCGTAATTGCCATAGTAGTCATTCTTGTAAGAATAATACAAAGACGAAGATTATTCTAATAGTTAAATAATTATTTAATAAAGTATCAAATTAATATTTTATAAAATATAATAAGTATAATTTATAATAATAAAGGTAAAGAAAATGAAAATCTCAAATCATATTAGTGCAATACTAATAGCATCATTATCCATACTAATAATTAGTATGTCAAGTTGCGGCTCTACAGGTATGCAGCGCTCCGAAAAAACATCGACAACAATGGAAACTATGGATAAGGATATTAAAATTGTTATCACACAGTTAGACAATACAAATGCATCACTCGAAGCATTGATGAGACCAAATCAGCAAGATATTAAAAAGGCTTATGATGTTTTCAAAGAAAATGTTTCTAAGATGGAAAGCAAAGAAAAAGACTTTATTAATCATGCTGAAGAAATGAAAAAACGCGGAAAAGAATATTTTGCCGAATGGGAAAAGGAAGGTAATGAATATAGCAATCCGCAGATACAGAAATTAAGCGAACAACGCCGACAAGAATTAGGCTCTATTTATGATGAAATAGCGGAAAGAAGTGTTGGTGTAAAAGAATCTTATAGAATTTATCTGTCTGATATTAGAGAAATACAGATATATCTTTCTAACGACTTAACATCAAAAGGAATAGAAACAATATCGCCTGTTGCAAAAAAGATCGCAAGCGACGGAGACAACTTAAAATATGCTTTAAGTAGATTGCAGAGTGCTATTGACAAAGCAAGAGAAGAAATGTCGCAAAGTGGTAGGTAATAATAATTAAAAATTTATTATCAATAAAACAAATTGTTCATTTATATTAATTAAAATATCAGAGAAAATTATGAAAACTATATTATTATCAACATTAGCTTTAATTAGCTTAATTTTTATCGCAGGTTGCTCAGAATCAACTTCTCCTGCCGAAGATCCAAGCGTAAGCATCATCGCTGAAATGGCAACTCCCACCGTTAGCGAAATAGGAAAGGCTCTGAAAAACAATAAAATACTCGAAGACGAGGTAGATTCCATCAAAATTCTCAGAATAAGAATACTCATGTCAAGATTATTGATGTTTGTCGAAAATGATAACACAACCCAAGGCGCTGTAATCAAGCTCGAACCTTTTGTATATGACATCAGCCTTACAGGAGACCCCGCTGATTTAGGAAAAAGCGACGTGCCGGCTGGTTTGTATGAAAAAATAAAGATAGAAATACACAGATTCAGCACAAATGAATTAGCTCAATATGCAAATGACCCGATTTTTGCCGATTTTGCCACTGAGGAAAGACATACTATTCTAATTGAAGGAATAACATACATTGATGAAAACCCATCTACCTTTGTTTTTAAAACAAACATCGTTGCTAATTTGTCATTAATGTTAGAACCTCTTCTTAATTTAAAAGATAATTCTAAAGCTACAATTGCAATTCAAGTTGATCCCAACTATTTCTTTAAAAAATGGGAATCAATTCTTGATCCTAACAATCTGGACAATGCAAAAGACATCGAAAATTCTTTAATAAACACTATTAAAGCATTAAAAAAGTAAAATTAATCTTATTTTAGCCATGAGGTTCCCTTCTGTTAGTTTATAAATTTGGCTTTTTTATTAAATTAACAAATTTAACAAGGAACCTCTTTTTTTTTGATATCTTTTTCAACTAAAACAAAGATAATACCGGGATAACTATTTGATATTTAGGAGATAAAGTTACTGTTTTCATACTCATTCTCCAGTTTTATAATTATTTAATATAGCTTATTCAGAAGAAAATGTGCCTAACAGCTTTCTTTCGTGCTGCAAAATGCTGTTAATCAGCTCAGAGACGGCAAGTTTTTTCTTTTCGGCAAGCTCCATTTAGTACTTCCGGTTATCTTCGTTAAGATAAACCGGCAGGCGTATCTCTTCTTCCGGGAAAAAAAACTTCCCTTTCACGCCTTTGGAAAAATTATAATGCTTTTTCAAGTTATTGATTCTTTTATGTTTATCTTTTCCCATTCAAAATTCATAGACAACTCTTTTCCTTTTTCCTTTCAAGACGCAGATAATATAATAATATTAATTTTTAAATTCTCCTTTTAAACAGAATATTCTTTTCATTCTTTAGAATCTATTTTTTTAAGAATTATTGATTTAAAAAAATAATAAACGCATGGTTTTGTATTATCTTCGTAAGCATTTAATTATTCAGCGTAATTAAAATTATGTACTGCGCACTTAAAAGCATATACAGCGTAATTAAAATTATGTACTGCGCACTTAAAAGCATATACAGCGTATTTAAAATTATGTACTGCGCAGTGTTACGATATACATCCTTGAAGGTGCGCTGCACGTCATTAAGGGTGCGCTGCACGTCCTTGAGCTTCTGAATTATGTGCATGTCATTCCGAACTTGATGCGGAATCTCACGAATGAATATCTTTATAATCTGAAATCCCGGCATTATGCTCCGCTGCAGCCGGAACTTTGTTACGCGGACCCGCCGCAGTCAACAAAAAGCATCTTTTTTGTTTTTGTCAATGAGTCTATTTCTTCACATACTCTTTTTACAAATTCATCTGAAAATGCGTTTTTATTACGGATCTTTTTTACTATGCTGGAATCGGATTCGGAAGACCAATCCCCTTCCCCATCGGGACAGCCCTTTACTATAAAAAATTCATTTTGAAACTGCTCAGATGGCATATTATTTCTAAGTGCCAGTCGTAAATGATTCATTAAAACACTTTTACCGCTGTGAGGCGGACCAAGAAATGCTATGATTCTTACATCCGGTTCTTTAATTATTTTTACTTTTTTCTTAGGTTCTTTTTTTTTAAGATAAGGGGTTATTTTTTCTATCGGAATGATTTCTCCAAGCAAAGGCGATTCTGGTTTATGTCTTTGCACTACGACTCCCCCATAACGCGGGTCGAACACAGCAGCATAGGCAGCAGGATGGCAAAGGTGCACAAGATGTGCATAAAGAAATATCGGACCTTTTCCATTGATTAGAATTCCTTTTGTGTAATCAATATTTTCAGGCAATTGAATTTCCTGAAGTTGATTAGGTGAAATAATCCCGTCGCAGTCAAGAAATATATCTAAAATTTGAAAACCCTTGTCAGTATCTATTATCTCTAAGTTTATTTTACTCATTTGAATATTCTTTCTGGATAAAATCAATTATTTCTATACAAGTATCTGTTACAGATGAAACGGCTCTATTAGTTCCTGCTCTTTCCTCTCTCATGCCGCAGTGAAGAAGGTCGTTTCTGATATTAGTAATTTTTTCCCATAATTGTATTAAAATTCTATTTTCTTTATTTTTTATACCGTTCTTTAAATCGTGTGAAAGTGCATTTAAATGGTCTTCAGCATTTTTTCTGTCATCTCTGACTAATGGCATTATATCCATTTTGATACAAATAGATGATACTAATATTTCTCTCGAAAGCGCTGCCGCTTGAAGATAATTCTTAGTGTCAAGATAGTAAGTAATCATTTTTGTTTGGGCAATAAATCCTTCAGGAGTAAATAGCGATTCGGCATCCTTGTATTCAGAAAACCTTTCTGTAACTTTTTCTAAAAGATTGCTCAGAGGCTTTGCCTGATAGATTTTTTCCAAATCTTTGTTAATGTCTTTCTGTTTTTTTGCAAGTTCTTTTCCCTTGTGTAAAGCTTCTAATATTCTCGAAGTTGCCAGCGCGTCTGTCAGTTCATTCAGCTTGCCGCCGAAGCCTGACAAGGTCTGCGATTTATAATCTAAGCGCTTCAGATAAGTATCTTTATGAATATTTGTAAGAATATCCTTTAAATACTCCGAATTTCCATGCTTTACAAATTGATTCGTTGCAACAGACCAGTCTATCAAG
This sequence comes from uncultured Hyphomicrobiales bacterium, assembly GCA_964577665.1. Classification (GTDB taxonomy): domain Bacteria; phylum Bacteroidota; class Ignavibacteria; order Kapaibacteriales; family UBA2268; genus CAYVTD01. The sequence goes on along the minus strand of CAZOBD010000048.1, from coordinate 6,824 downwards.
TCGAGAAATGATGTCAAATCAAAAACGGGGGTTTTATTCTGATCTCTTACTTCATAAGCGCCGTAAACTATTCTCTTTACGGAAACACTTTTCGCTTTCCTCAAATAAACAGCAATAGACAGACCCAGAATCGGCAGTGAACGCAGGGAATGTGTTATATCTATAAAAATTGATGATTCATTTGGAACAGCTTTTGATATAATTTCAAATATCTGCCAAAGTTCTTCTTCGTTTTTTCCATCGGGAATGTCGATTATTTCAATTTCTTTATTTATTACAATATTTTCTATATGGTTTTTTTTTGCTTCTTGGGTCATTACTACAAAAAGCTTGTCAAAATCAAAAAAATAATCGAAAGCGTTTGTAAATATTTTTGCATTGTACTGCTTATCTTCAAAACAGTATATTGTTGCTCCATAATTACCTGTACCGACGAAGGATATACCTATTTTTTTCATAAAGCTTATTTTTACAATTTATTTATCATTATCTTCAAAATCTAAAGCTGCCCAGCCGATGGGATTGATTGTGTTACTATTGTAATTTTCAAATCTGTGAGTTATTGGAAATTCATCTAAGCTGTTTGTCTGCATTATTTTCATAGCTTTTAAAGCTTTAACATAAGGCTCTTTAGTTATGTTTTTATTGTCATCTTCAAAAGTCAATGCGTCAAAAACTGTTACGGCAGGAAAACCGCTTGCCCATCCGAGCTTTACGGCGTTTTCAGGAAAATCTTCATATTTGTTAAAAAGCTTAACACTATTGTTTTTCTCCGACCAATATTCTTCTTTATAGATAATTGCCGCAGAAAAAGTTACGACAGAATCTAATATAAAATCTGTTGCTTTTTGCTCAATAATTTGATTAGAATTTTTTCTTAAAAAATCAATATCAATGCCAAATATTTTCTTCAATCTTTCTTCAAAATTAATCCAAAGCATTTTATCTTTATTCTTTGCAACAGCTTTCAAACCGGCAACATCGATTGTTATTCTCGCTTCAAATTCAACATCTTCTTTTATTGCTTCGAAGGGCGGCGGTGCCTCTCCCATCTTGCCGTTGTTATGGTACATTCCTGTGAAAGCTATTCTCCCTGTTTCCTCTACAGGCAATGTGTTTGTATCGGTAATATGCAAAAATCTCATTATATCATATTTAGCATCATTCAGATTCTTCCCAAAACGGAATAATTGTTTTTCAATCTTCTCTCCAAAAAACTTTTGATTTCTCCCGCCATTTTTAATTTCATCTTTTATCCAGTTTTTATCTTTCTCTTCAAAAATCGCATTGTTCATCAAAATTGTTCTAAGCATTCCCTTTATCGAAGAACCTGGGATATAAAGCTGATTGTCTGCGGTCTTAATAATTTCAGATAATTCTTGAGAAATATTTTTGTGGCAGGGCATTTTGTATTGATAATATTCAGGATTGTTAATTATTTCTTTTTCCAGCTTTGATTTTATATCTGTTCTTTTGAGAAAGCTCATAAAGCAGAAAACGCTTAAAGTGTTTCCCCCCTGCCCCTGACTTTCCTGCAGGGTATAATTTACGTTTGAAATCCAGTTATCTATTTTATCCTTTGAGCCATCAATATTTTCGAAAATCCATTCAAAGCATTTGTCAGTATTAATTCTGTAATAATAATTACCATATATCATATAATCAAAGTAACTCAACTTTTTCCCATTCCCGATATGCACAGGTGTCAGTGTCTTTATTTTCAGTGTTTTACTCATTATTTGCATCCTTTATTTTTACGGGTATTTTGAAGGCATAGCCGTTAAATAAAATATCGTGTCCTATTGTCTCCTTGGTTTTAAGGGCAGTTTTTACAGAGCCGTAATAGTTTAGATTAATCTCAGGGAAAACAGAGCCTTCCGAAAAACATGCTATTGAATTTTTTTCATAGTCTTGAGCAGGATATACAATGTTATTTCTTTTGCCGCTTCGATAGGTTATGTCATAAAAAAATTTATCTTTCTTGCCATTTTCCTGCAAATGGGTAATTTCTTCTTTTTCCGGTGAATAAAGCGAAAGTGTCATCCATTTATCTGCATCAACCGGCATTTTCAAATTGAAATTTTCAATAATATCAACATTGAAAAAGCCTTTGCCTGTGCTTCTGTCTCCGCCGAATCCGTAATGCTGAAGGAAGTTCAATACGGGTCTGACAATACTTATATCACCTTCAAGCAAAAAGAAAAGACCGCCGTTGGCATATATCTCATGGGAATAATGAAGCTGTCCTTTGCCCTTTTCTTCTTTGGTAGTGCCGGTTAGCCTATCTATGCTTGTTTTTAGAAAATCCTCTTTATCAAATGGAGAGTAATTAAAACCATCCTCATTTTTCTTTTCTTTATTTCCAATCAGATGTTCATTCTTTTCAAAATATTCGATATCATCAATATCACCGTTAATGAAATTTTCAAAAGAGTTTTTATTAAGCCACTTGATTTTCTTATACTTTTTCTGCTTTTCGATTCTATCCAAATCTTTATCTTTTTCATCTCTTTTCAGCGGCTGCGAAATAGGCTTCGGAAATAGATATTCCTCGATATTGTCCGATTTGACAATAAAAGGAAAAACCGAAGAGATAAGAAACGGCGGCTCCCCGTTTCTAAAAGCATTAACAATTTCATTTACATATTTCTCGTCATAAAGCAGGGACATGCCGAATATAAGCATTCCCCAAAGCGTATCGGAACGCAAATCAGATATATATGAAGACTGCGGTTTAAGCTTGATTAAGTGCATTTTTTAGTTGAATTTACTTATAATATTTTTTTGAATAAACTCTTCATCAAAATCTGAAAGTCTTTTATGCCAGTTTTCTTTATCTATTATCAAATCATCAATGGATTTCAGTGATTCCTTAAAAACAGGGCTGCCTTTTTCATAATCATCAATTTTTACTATCATGGGTTCATACAGCTTGAATGCTATCTGGCCGTAACCTCTCGAACCGCTGCCGCCAATATAAGAATGTTCCAGAAGTTTCATTGCATTAAAGAAATCTTTAACAAAAGCAGTATCCTTATGATCATCAATATCATATACTCCAAAAACAAACTCAACATTGAAGAAAGAACCTTTGACTACTCTTTCCAAGAAGCGTGGGTTTGCAGCAGAAGTTAATCTGTTGATGCTATTCTCAGGCTTATATTCGGTGTAAACTAATTCAGAATCCAAACTCTCCCACATATCCATAGTTTTTTTATCAGGGTAAGCATCACGAACTATTAAACGAGCAGGTCCTATCTCTTTTCCTTTTTCAGCTTTATCTCCGGGGACACCAAATATTCTTTGTAATGGGCAATTTGGTTTATAACTATCTTTGGTATCAACATCAGCTTTATCCAAAGCAAATGCTAACAAAGATCGCATCTTGCCCTTTAATGATGAACCGGGGATATAAGGGTAGCTTGTATTAGGATCTCGAATGACAGGAGAATCGACTCCTCCTATCTCGAATTTATCTTTAGAGCCTCCTATGTGCATACCGGTAAGGCATTCAATTTTTCCTTTTAAAATTATATTTCCGAGAAGTTTTGCAGACATTTTTATCTCCTTTATATGTATTAATTATCTTTTCCACCGTGATATTTATGATAAGCTACAATTGCCTCTACAAAAGCAAAATAGTTCTCTATCGCCTTATCTTTTTCTTTTGAATCTCTTACTCCGTCAATTGCTTTTGATAGTAGTTTGGTAAACAACTTATAAATATCTTGTTCAGATGAACCTTGTTTTTGCCTGCCGGCTGCATATGCTAGTTTGGGTTTTAACAGAATCAAATCTTTATCGATATCTTCATGATATTGTTTTTTCTTTTTATATTTCATTTGAATAGTGTTAATATGAGAAAAGAAATTCCTAATTTGATTTGTTTTTATACCATATTTTTTATGACAAAATACATCCTTGCAGCTATTTTCAGCTACTCCAATAATATCATTAGCATCAAAATCATGTAAGTCAATCGGTATATTGTTGCTATAATCTTGAAAGGTTGGTTTATCCCTATTCTGTCTCTGATTACTGTATTGTTGTGGCATAGGTAACTCCTTTTATTTATTAATATTTCTTGTTTTCAAAAGTACATAAGATGCGGGGACTATGAAATTTTCATAGAATGTTTGTCTTTCGTTTTTATCGGAAGCAAAGAAACATTCTGCCAGTTCTCTTTTAAACTTAAGTTTTTTCTTTTCAATTACTTCGCTGTCCACACCACGGCGGGCAAAATGGTAGTGAATCTTTGCCGTTGTTTTATACATTTTATCAACGTTGAAACTTCCGTTTCTATCGAAACATTCCTGCGTCATACCTAGCAGATTATAAAGGAAGCCTCTTGGTATTGTTTCCTTTTTATCGATTTCTTCATTAGTATCCAAAATGTTTTCCAGCAAATCAGCCTGATTGAGTAAAGTTTCAAGCGAATGCCACTTCACTGCTCTTCCAAAAAGGGAAATGCGGTCTTTTGTTATATCTACTATCTTAGCTTCTTCTTCTCTGTCTCCTGCCATAGTGGAAGAGCGGGCTATGGGGAAGTTCGGTTTTACAAAAGCTATACCGCCGGATATTGTGAAATTTTGATTATGGCAGGTATATTTAGTGAATTTTTCCTTTACCTTTTGCGCAAATTCAATAGTGTCTGTCCATTTCCCGACTGCAAAAAGGTCGTCGCCGCCTGCATATACGAGGTAAACGCCTTCTTCATCGCTGTTCCTGCCGAGTCTTGCCAGTTCGTTTATATGCTCTGTGAAAAAATAATCGAGCTCGCGGGAAAGAGCTGTATAGCGGGACACTTTGAAGAGGCGGTTTTGGAGATTTTTCTCCTTTTTTTCATCTGCATCTTCATTTCCGGTAAGCATTTCTTCGTCCAGCTTTTCGTTGGAGCGCTTAAGTCCTTTGCTGAATAACAGCCCGAGGTTGTCAACGTCCATCCGCAAAATGCCGAGGAATGGATAAGAATCTGAACCTTTACCTGCTAAATCTTCAAAAGTTTTGGGTATTATTTTATAGTTTTCATCCCGCTTTGTAGGTATATATGATCCTATATGTTTGAAAGAAAAACCGATTTTATCTTTGTTTTTAGTTATTTCAAGTTCTTTGAATGATTTTCTGTATCCATGAATGATAATGCTATTTACATTATTCAATTCGAGTTTTATTAAATTATCTTCAATATTTTTCTTGTTGGTGAAAAGCCAGCTTATGCCAAATTCAGAAAAATCAATAAGTTTACCGATTTCAAACTTTTCCTTGTTTTCCAATTTTTCCTGCAAGTCTGCATTTTTCGTGTGCTGAAGCTCTATGATATAATCATTTCTGACTATATTTTCTCCAATGTTGCTGAAAAATTTTTCCTCAGCTTCTTTCTCATTTTTATCATACGGAATCGGCTTTTCAAACAGCACATCCAGCGCTGAAAAAGATTTCCGCTTCTTTTCCCTTGCTGCTTTTTCATTTAGCTCTTTTAGGACATCTGCATATTCTTCCATGAAGGTTTCTGTTTTCTTTTCCATGGATGTCATTACTAAAAAGAGCTTTCCTTTAGTTTCTTTAAAAAGGTTTTCGTTTATGCTTTTTTCAAGTTCTTCATATTTTTCTCTATTATCTTTTTTATTCGGCACGGCAAGCAGAAAATGTCCCCCGCTGCTGAACATCACATTTGCATCATATACATCTAACTCCCTAACGAGATAATTTACAATGGTATCGGCGAGGAGTCTTACGTAAAAAGAGCGTCCGCGAAGCTGCTTGGCGGCTTTGTCTGCCTCTAATATTTCGTTGTAAATGAAGTTTTGAATACCTGATACATCGCCGTATATCAAAAGACATTCATTATCATTTTCCCCCTCATCGGCGCAAAGGGAGAGACCTGCAACAACTCTTGAGTGGTCAAAAAGTGAAATATCGGGTATAGAGACAAATCCTGCGGAACAAACACGCGATGTATATTTCTCGCAGATTTTATATAAGGATGTGAAAAATGTTCGGAAATCCGATATCTCTTTTAGTTTTTTAACTTCTTCGGTAAATTTTTTCCACAGATCTTCGTGCTTATTAATCCAATGCTCTTCATCGGATTTGCTTAATCTCCATTCATAAATATTTCCAGATTTCTCCTCAGGCATAGAATCATTATCGGCTGTGTCGGGATAGTAATAATAGATATTATTCTTTTCGTATTCCTTGAAATAATTTTCATCTTCATCAAACTTCGGAGGATTTCCGCCTTTTTCTTTATAAGGTTTGCCTATTGCCACTCTTGAAAAAATAGAAATAAGAGGGCGGCGGGTCTTAGCGGAACCTTGCTCCTCGGATTCACGCTCATGTTTTGCAGAGATGCCGTCAGCAGCTTGCGTTTTGCCTATACTGCTCTTTAAGGAGCTTATTACATTCTTTTGATTTAATACATCCCATATTTTAAAATCCTTCATGACGCTTTTTACAAAAGCTTCTCCGCGGGCTACATGTCCACGGTATTTTTCGGAATCTGCTCTATATGAAAACTTTCCGATGTCATGCAAAAAAGCTCCGAGATAAAGCTCTTCCGTACTAAATATATTATCTTTGTCTTTCATCTGTTTATTTTTTTTGCTGTTTATCGAGATGGACTCCACTTCTAAAGTGGAGTCCATCTTTTCTCAATATGGAATATTTATTCGAAATAATTATTTCCTTGTGTTTTTTTCCGTAATCATGGATGTCTCATCTGTTTATATTGATCCCTCCCCGGCCCTCCCTTACAGGTAAGGGAGGGAGCAGCCCCCTTATTTATAAGGGGGTTGGGGGATCTCTTCTTAAAATAAACATCCCCT
>CAZOBD010000047.1:0-24670 GCA_964577665.1 uncultured Hyphomicrobiales bacterium | reverse complement strand
TCCATCTTTTTTCAGTAAACTTCCGTTTCAGACAGATGGACTCCACTTCCAAAGTGGAGTCCATCTTTTTTCAGTAAACTTCCGTTTCAGACAGATGGACTCCACTTCCAAAGTGGAGTCCATCTTTTAGACATCTTTTAGAAAATTTTGATAAAATACTAAACAAAATATTGCGTTCATATTGTAAAAAGGGATATTAAATGAACACTATTGTAATACAGGCAGATAATAAAAAAAGCAGGCTGATTGCACAACTTGCAGAAGAATTAGGCGGCAAGGTTTATGATGTCAGCAATGATATAATAGAAGATATTGCGCTGGGTAATTTAATGAATAATGCTAAAACAAATGAATTGGTCAGCAGGGAAATCATTTTCGAGAAATTACATAAAAAATGAAATTAGAATTTGACAAATCATTTTTAAAAAGTATTGAAAGAATCAGAGGCACCAAATTACTTCTCAGAATAGAAAAGATTCTTATAGATTTGGAAAAGGCAGAATCATTTCAGGAAATTTCAAACTTAAAAAAATTATCAGGATTTAAAGATTATTACAGAATATGAATGGGAGAATACCGAATAGGATTAGAGCTTATCAGTACTGACACTATCAGAATAATAATAGTTGCCCACAGAAAAGACATTTATAAGAATTATCCATAATTCGATTTAAGATTATGGATATTCAGAGCTGTCTCCGAATCTCGGCGAATGGGGCGTTATTGCATTAAGCGTTTTGATGCTTGGCATGGGGGGATGGTTTATTTGGAGAAGATTTGTTTGAATTAAAGTATTATTATAAATTTTCCATGATGTTATTACCAAATCACAAAAAAGCATATATTGATACAGAGAAACTAATTTTCTATTGTTTAAATCCTAATCACATTGTTGGTAAACACAAAGCTCGAGTTTTTCAAAGTGCCCTTGGTATTACCGATGAAAATTATCATATTCTTGAAAATTCTATCTTGAATGCTTTAAAAGAATGTAATGCACAGTTTATAAAAAAGACAAAATATGGAGAGCAATATATCGTTGATATAAATATTGAGCATAATAATAAAAAAGCGATGATACGAACAGCTTGGATAATAAAGTACAATGAAGATTATCCAAGACTGACAACTTGTTACGTAAAATAAAAGACATATATGAAAAACAAAGTGAAAGTACTTGATGCCTTTGCCCTGCTGAATGATATTCCTTTGGAAGGGCTTTCAAGAGGAGACGTAGGAACTATTGTAGAGATACTCGATGAAAGTTACTATTTGGCAGAGTTTTGCGATAACCAAGGCAGAACTCATAAAATGATTGAATTAAATGCGGATATGATTATGAAACTTAATTGCGCATTTGAATCAGAATTTGCTTAAGATTTCAACTTCTCTTTGGGCTAATTAAATATGTTTTCTATAAGCTTCAGGTGGTTTAATGGTTGATTTTTGTATTTACAGATGTACTCCACTTTCAAAGTGGAATCCATCTTCAGTAATGTGCCATTGAGGTGGTTAAAATATAAAATTAACGCTTCGTCTAATAATTAAACATTATTTGGAGAGAAATGGAAACGACAAAACAAAGAGTATTCGTAAAAAACAGAAGATTATCAATAGACCTGCCTCCAAACTTTGAAAACTCTGAAGTAGAAGTAATTATTTCTAAATTAAGAAATATTAAAGATGATAATATAGGGTTAAATAATTTCTTATCTTATAAAATAATTGTTGACAAGAGCATCACATTTCCTAATCGAGAGGAAAGAAATGCCAGATAAATGTTTTTTTGATACAAATATTATTGTTTATTCTTTATTGGCAAATATTGATGAGAAAAAGAATTCATTATCAAAAGAACTCATCCTCAAGCAAAGCTATAACTCCTTAATATCTAATCAGGTTATAAATGAAACAATAAATGTCTTGATAAGGTATAATATCAGCAATATTAAGATAAAAGAAATCATTGAGATTATTTATAATTCTTTCAATGTCTTTACCATAAATTATTCGACTAGCAAAACAGCTTTGGAGCTAAGGGACAAATTTAATTACTCTTATTACGATTTGTTGATTATATCAAGCGCTTTGGAAACAGGTTGCAATATTCTATACTCAAATGACCTACAGCACAACCAGATTATTTCATCTAAACTGAGAATTATTAACCCATTTTTGATTTTGTAAATGTTTGGTTCATGGGCGCTTCCGCTCCATTATTGCAAGTGTTTACGTCTTCTACTTCTATCCCCACCCTCGGCGAATGGGGCGTTATTGCATTAAGCGTTTTGATGCTTGGCATGGGGGGATGGTTTATTTGGAGAAGATTTGTTTGATTTCTCAATATTCCTCCATGACTTGAAAGTCTTCGAATGAATGAATGATTAGAAATAATGTCCTGCTAAAACTTCAATGTATTTACATTTTTATACTTTATTATTTTTTCATCTAAAGTCAAAATAGGTATTTTATTAAGCCTTGATGTAGCAGTTATTAATTGGTCGGCTGGATCTTTGTGAAACTCGCCGGGAAGTTGAGTGGACTCTATGATAATATCAGGAGTAAGAGGAAATATTTTTATACCCGGATAATTAATAGCAATGCTAAACCAATCTTTAATGTCTAAAGGAAGTATTAATCTTTTATATTCAACTAACTTGGCGACTTCCCAGCAGGATATAATGCTAATACCCAAGCCATTTATTTCATTATCTTTTATTATCTGCTTGATATTCTCTGATAGATTCTTATCTCCATGTATCCAGCGAACCCAAATATGAGTATCAAGAAGAATCATTTTAAACTCTCCCAGTCATTTAAAGCCACCGGTTCTGTCTGATCAATGTATTCGAAATCTTTTCCCCATAAGGGGTAATCTTTCTTTTCTTCACGCTTTAAAATAATAACATCTACTCGCTCACCCTCGGAAAAAGGTAAGTTTTCCAGAATCAATTTCCCTTTTTCCACCAGTGCTGTTTCAAAAAAATAAGGATACATATCTATCTCCGAAAAAGATTTGAATTAATATTTTTGACGTAGATAAACAACGATTATTACTAAATACGAAAACTGTTGATAATCAATTTTTATAAATGTTACAAATAGATATGCCATATCTTGAAGAAATGGAATATTTTATGAAATATTAAGATGGACTCCACTTTGTAAGCGGAGCCCATCTTTATTTTGAAAAATTCAATTTCTACTTTATCCCGAGAAGTTCTTTTGTTTTTTCCAGCAGTTTTTCTCTATCTACCGGCTTTTCAAAATAAGCAGGGGGCGGGCTTACCTGCTTGCGTGATTCGATAAACTTTTTAAACTCAAGAGTTACGCCTGTTATGATAATAACCGGAATGTCTATTGTATCGGGGTCATCGCCGAGGTCGCGGTAGCAGCGGACGCCAGATTCTTTAGGCATTGTTATATCGAGCGTAATCAAATCGGGTTTCTCTGCCTTTGCTTTATCGAAAGCTTCTTTTCCGTTTTCGGCGGTAATCGTTTCAAAACCGTTGTCTTCGTAAAGCGTAACGAGATAGGTAGTTACATCCGGCTCATCATCGACAATCAAGATTTTTTTTCCTTCAGTTGACATATTAATTCCTTATGAAATATTTTTACTATTTTTTCTTTTTCTTTAAAAGGTCCAGAGCTTTTTTCAGATCGTCCGGGTCTGCTTCGCTGAGACTGCGGGTCAGTTCATTTCTGAGATTCTCGGGGTCTTCACCGTCTTCGTACTTAAACTCATCAGGCGGTTCGATATCGAGCATATTGCAAATTGTAGTAACGTATTTGTCGGGTTTTACCGGTTTTTCCAAATAAACACCCGTACCCTGCATAGTGAGATTTTCCAAATCCGGTTTGCCGAGTTCGTCGCGAGCATGCCCGGTAACAATCAAAATGGGTATTTTCGCAAGTTCTTTGTCTTTCTTTACTTCATAATGAAACTTCATGCCGGAGTGCTTTGGCATCACCAAATCCAGAGATACTAAATCGGGCTTTATCTCCTTTACTTTTTCAAGTGCGTCCATACCGTCGCTTGCGGTATAAACCGTGAACCCTGCATCTTCTAAAGCAGTCTGAAGATAGTTGCGTACATCTTCTTCGTCGTCAACTACTAAAACGGTTTTTTTCTGTGTGTCAGCCATCATTAGACCTTTCGTTTTTTATGGAACTTTTCATTGATTCTTCCATTATTATATTAAGTCTTTCCCGTGGAAATTCAATAATAAAAACGGAACCTTTGTCGGGTTCGGAGCGCACATCTATTCTTCCTCCGTGTTCCTGCACTATCTTCCTCGTAGTCAGCAGTCCCAAGCCGGTTCCTTTGCCTCCCTTAGTGGTAAAAAATGTAGTAAAGATTTTTTGAATAACATCGGCATCCATGCCTATCCCGTTGTCTTCCACTTCCATAAAAAGTGAAGCAACTGTATCTTTTGTACGGACAATAACTTTACCCTTGCCGTCTTCCCTCATTGTAGCGGCGTCAATGGCATTAGAGACCAGATTGGTAAGACAGGCTTCTATTCCGTCGGGATCGAGGGGAGCCTCGTCCATTTTTGGGTCAAGGTCCATTATCAATTCTACCCCCTGTTTACGGGCAGAATCGCGGTAAAGCTCCACGATGTTTTCCGCTATGGAATTGGGGTCAACTATTCTCAATTCGGGGAGTCTTCCTTTGGCAAAATTTAAAAAATTCTTGATAAGATTCGTTGTCTTGTCAAAATTTTTCTGCAAAATAGACCATCCTTTGAAAATACGGTCTGTATCGCTTTTCTTCAAGCCGGTGTCAACCATATAGATGCCGCCTTCCAATCCCATGAGCATATTCTTTATGGTATGGGCAAGTCCTGCAACAGTTTGCCCGACTGCGCCGAGACGCTCTGCATCTATTCTTTCTTTCTCACGTTTTTTCAGGGGCCTGAGGTCTTCCATAAAAGCGGCTCTTCCCAAAACATTGTTACCGCTTTTCAGCTCTACCGCATTAAAACGTACAGGTATTTTACTGCCTTTTGCCGTAGTGATTTCCACATCACGCAGTTTTGCAATATTGCCCTTTTTATCTGCCTCGTTGTAAAATTCTTCGGGAAGCATTTTTTTATTCTGGTCAATGCCCGGTTTTTTCTGCGACTCCCATTCCAGTATATCTTTAGCAACTGAATTGATTATTTCAGTTTTGTTTTTGTTGTTAAGAGCAATTATTCCGTCAGTAGAATTTTCAATAAGAGTAGCGTAAAAATCATGCGCCTGCTTAAGCTGTTTCTGCAGGTTCGTTACCTCGGTAATATCGGTAGCTATTTCAATAACAAGCACGGGTTCGCCGTTTTCATCAAGAGAAAGAGGTGTAGTATTAACAATGTAATATGTTTCCTCACCCGATTGAGAAAGCCCTACCTGAGTTGAAACATGGTCTTTTCCGTCTATAAAAGTCTGTCCGGCAGGACAATTTTTGCACTTTGTTTTTCTTTTTTTGTAAGTCTCAAAGCAGTAATGCCCGCGCACTTCTCCGAATGTATCGCGGAATTTCTGATTAGCGCGGATAATATGGAAATCTTTATCGATAACGCTTATGTAGCTTGGCACACGCTCGAATAAAATATTATATTCCCTCTGATATCGCGTAACGGCTGTTACGTCCATAGACATTTCCACAATGTATTTTATCTCGCCGTTTTTATCTTTCAGCGGAGCAAGATGCACTACGTAGTGGCAGGGCTTTCCCTGGCGGTCTATACCGGTTTCGTTAGATACGCTTACCTTACCTGTTTGAAGAACATTAGCCACCCGGCAGTTTATGCAGGGATTTTCTCTTTTCTTGCATACCGCAAAGCACTGGGTATGTCTCCATTCGCCAAAGTATTCCTCAAAATTTTTATTGGCGGTGATAATGTTAAAATCACGGTCAATTACGCATACATTAAACGGCACTAACTCGAAAAATTCTTTCGAGAGAATTTCTGCTAAGTCTTCGGGTATTTCATTTCTTGTTCTAATCCAGTTCACAATTCTATTTTCATTTTGGTAATACTGATTTATAGTATTTACTAAAATTTTACATCATTTCAAAATCAATAAATCCCGGTTTTACGTCAACCATGGCATTTACTATCAATTCGACCAAGCCGCCGTAATAAATTCCTGATTTTTCCGATGCGCCGTAGAAATCAAGCATATCGCGGAACTGCCCTTTACAGTTCGAGCAGGGGGCGCAAATATACTTAGGAGTATCGGGGCTTGGGTCTGTATCGGAAAAAGCATCCAGCACCTGCTTGAATTTTCTTCTGCCGTTAAGCTGAATCCTCCAGTCAGTAAAATTATTTCCCGACATAATGGCAAAGCCGCTTCCTCCTCCGCAGCAGTAATTTCTTACTCCGTGCGGGGTCATTTCTCGAAACTGCGGGCAAAGGTAGCGGAGTATTCTTCTTTGAGGCTCTACCACTCCCATTGCTCTGGTTAAGTTACAGGGATCGTGCAAAGTAACCGGAAAATCGTTCCTCGACGGATCAAATTTTATTTTTCCGCTGAAAACAATTTCTTCCAGAAGAGTCATAGCCGCTTCCCTCGGCACGCCGCCTGCCACAATCCTGTCGGCGATTACTCCGAGAGCCTTGCTTTCATGGCCGCATTCGCCCATGACGAATTTTTTAACACCGAGATTCTTGGCAATTTCAAAATGCTTCAGAGCTATTCTGGCAAGCTGTATATCGTCGTAGAAAAGGCCGTAATTTACTCCGTCATATCCTGCTATCTCGCTGGAAAGTGTCCACGAAATACCCGCTGCATCCAAAATAAGCGCAAAACATCCCGGATTTTCGGGCCAGGCAAGTATCTCACCGGCATTGTGCAGAAGCAGAATATCCGAGCCTTTCACATCCCATTTCGATTCTACTTTTATGCCTGTGCGGTCGGTCATATCCTCGTCTATAAATTCCATATTGTCTTTCACCACGAGAGCATTCATGCCGGTGGATGAACCCACTTCCATCTGCTGAACCGTGCCTTTTTCGTGAAGCTCTTTGGGAGCCCATCCAAGCTGCTGGCTGAAAAGTTTTCGCAGCTCATGTGTAATCAAACCGTTGTCAACGCCAATGGGGCAGCTTTGGGCGCATCTGCGGCATAAGGTGCAGCGGTAAGCAAGTTCAAATAAACGCGAAATAAGAGTGTAATTTACTTCAATATCATTATTTTGGAATTTTCGCATCAAAGGATGCACTTTCCTTACATATTTGAAATAAAGTCTTCTTAGAATTTCACCGCGGTAGGTGGGGCGGTATATTTCTTTATGACCGCTTGCTTCGTAAATGGGGCAGTCATCGTTGCATGTCTGGCATCTGGCGCAGTGTTCCATCGAAAGTGTAAGAGGCTGGAGAAATCCCCAGTTGTTGTTTACCTCAAACAGTTTTTTTATTCCTTCGATGAATTTATCTACAATTTCCTTTTCTTCCTCTTTGTTTTTCGGCTTGGGTATGCCAACCGCTATCACGCCGTCGAGAGATGCATCATATTGCTCGCGAGCAGATTCCTTCAGTTTTTTAAAGCCGGGCATTTCTTCGAGTTTATCGTAAGGCGGCGGAAGAGGCAGAAGTTCTTCTTCATTTATTTCTGCAAGCTGTTCTATTTCGGGATTGCTTATGTCTGATACTTTTATTTCTCTGAACATTTATTTTTCCTCCTTAGTTGGTTTAGTTTCTTCTTTCTCGTGACCGGATGTGGCAACAGCTATCCAGTTCTTTATTCCGTCGGCTCCGATATGCGGTGCAGCCCAGGTTATGGGCATATTGAGATATTTACCTACTTTTTCTGCAATAACGCCGCCGGGAACATTCGGCTCGTCTTCCCATCTTATCTTGTGATAAGTAAAGTATTTTGTAAAAAAATGAGTCATGTGCGTAAAGGGAAGATATATCAAAAAAATAAGTGATATTATAATATGCCAGTATGCTATCGCGGGCAGTTCAACGCCGGAAAACGTGAAAAGACCTGCATAAAAAGCCGCAATACCTTCCGTAAAATTATATGGCTGCAGCAGCCAAATCAGAACGGTCAAATATATGGCGCCAATCAGCACGATATTAAAATAATGGCTCGGGGTGCTAAAAAGACGCAGATTTTTGTCAACAATTCTTGCTATAAAAAGACGCAATGCTCCTAACACTCCAATCACGGCGCCTGTCCAGGCAATAATTGTAACGGCATGATACAGAACCGAAGCAAATCCGTCTGCTTCGGCGGATACGGGCGTGCCTGAGGCAGTCATTATCCCAGCCAGCGCAGCAAGAAAGATATTTGCAGAGAAAAGATAAAGTGCAAAATGAAAAGGAAAGGAGCCTATCCACAAGGCTTTGTTATGATCCCACACTCCTTTTAAAAATAATATTTCGGGGAACATCACCTTCAGTTCACCCAAATTGTCTTTTTCCTGCTTTTTTTCCCACCAGTCCACTTCCTCAAGGCGGGAACCGCCATAATGCGCTCTGCCTTTTTCATGCGGAACGGGGTAAAGCTCCCAGCGCAAATGCACGGGGGCGGAAGATATTCTGATGATTCTTTGTATTACTGCGGCAAAGAAAACTACTACCGATAATATAAACAAAACGTATAGAAATACCATTTATGCAGCCTTCAATTAGTTTAAAATATTATAAAAAACTCAAAATATAAGATAATAAAAGAATTTATATTTTCAAAGCAGAATCTTTAACATAATGATTAAAATATAATAACGAATTAGGCATAACTTAATTATTTTTTCATAAAAAAAAGACTGCCTTCGCAGGAAGACAGTCTCAAGTACTTAAAGGAATGCGGTTTAGACGCATCCGGTCGGTTTTGCAAGACCTGCAACTTTACATGCGCCCTTTGCGGGACCTGAGGGAAAGAGTTCATACACTTTTTTCAGCGGGAACCCTGTCTCTTTGCAAAGTTTGCGGATCATAGGTGCAATACCGTACTGTTTGAAATAGTCGCGAAGATAATTAATAAGCTTCCAGTGCTCTTCTGTCAAATCAGAAACATCTTCCGTTGAAGCCAATGCTTTGGCTACTTCTTCATTCCACTCATCCGGATTTTCCATGAATCCGTCTTCATCGACTTGAATCTTAACATCTCCATATTCAAATAATGGCATCGATATACTCCTTATGTTATTTGATAAAAAATGAATTAAAAAAACATCTATAAATTAGGGATAAACTACATGTCCCTGTTCGTCGTGAGGGGCATATTTGCCCGTCATCGGGTTTTTCATTTCGATATAACCGCAGGGGCAGGCATCAGCGCATTTATTGCAGCCTTTGCATACATCCAGCTTAAATGTATAAGTGCCGAATTTTTCGAGCGGTTTGTGGATAGCCTGATCCTGACACATACTCCAGCATGTTCCGCAGTCAAAGCATGAACCGCAGCTAAAGCAGCGTTTTGATTCGTCTATTACGCTTTGTTCGTCAAACGTGGAGCCGATTTCCGTATCAAGTGATTTAAGCCTTTCCTCGGAGCTGAGATGCTCTGGTTCGTTGCGGACTTTGTTTGCGTAATAATCGAAAACGATTCTGTTCTTTTCGAGGACGTCTTCCTTAAGCTCAGGATCTTCTTCGGGCTCAATACCGCGGAAATTGCAGTGTATAGTTTCAGCAGCTTTTCTGCCCTGATATATGGCTATGGTAACAAGGCCGAGATCGACTGTATCGCCGCCTGCAAAAGTCTTATCAAGTTTTGTCTGATAATCTTCTTCAACTTTTACCCAGTCTTTGCCTTCATGCAGCATATCCAGATTGTCAAAATCGGGTTCCTGGCTGATAGCAGGGATTACGAAGGAACAGTCGTAAGTTATGTATTCATCAATGGGTACGGGTCTTCTTCTGCCGCTTGCATCGGGTTCGCCGAGTTCCATCTTCTGGCATTTCATGGCTTTTACTCTGCCGTTTTCGTCTAAAATCAGCTCGTTTGGAGCAACGAGGAATTCCATTTTTACGCCTTCTTCTTCGGCGCCTACTATTTCTTCTTCAATTGCAGGCATTTCGTTGCGGGTGCGGCGGTAAACTATTGTTACCTCTGCACCGAGTCTGCGGCTTATGCGTGCTGCGTCAATTGCCGTATCGCCTCCGCCGACTACCAGCACTTTATCGCCTACTTCAACGGGTTTGCCTTTATTAATCATATTGAGGAAGTAAACCCCTGACATAACATTTTCTGCGTCTTCGTGTTCAAGCCGGAGCGATTTGCCTTTGTGGGCGCCAATGCCTACAAAAATAGCGTCGCTTTCTTCCTGCAGTTTTTCGTAAGGAATATCTTTTCCGATTATAGTATTTGTTTTCAGATCAATGCCCATGTCGAGAACTCTCTGGATTTCTTTGTCCAAAACGTCCTGCGGAAGTCTGTAATCGGGTATTCCGTAGCGGAGCATACCGCCGGGCTTGCTGAAAGCTTCGTAAATCGTAATGTTTTTATATCCGTACCTTGCAAGCTGATAGGCAGCAGATATTCCTGCGGGCCCCGCACCGATGATGGAAATTTTTTCATCATAAGTTTCATCTGTAAGTTTCGGCATGGGAAAATCATGCTCTATGGCATAATCGCCCACAAAACGCTCGATGTTATTAATGGCAACCGAGCCGTCTTTGTACTGCCTGTTGCACTCCCCTTCGCAGGGATGCGGACACACTCTTCCGCAGACTGAGGGAAGAGGATTGCGTTCTATAAGTAAATCGTATGCAAGTTTATATGATTCGGGATACGTTCTACCTCTGTCCTCTGTCTGTGCGATTGTAGTGATAATATCGCGTATTTTCGTTTCGTTGGGACAGGCAGACCTGCACGGCGGCAGTTTCTCCACGTGCTCCGGTCTCAGCGGCGATTGTTCTCTCGAAGAACCTGCCGAACCGGATGCGCGTCCGCCGAATCTGCTCCCGCCTTTTTTCTTCTTTTTCTTTACTGCTATTGCCAATTTATTCACTCCTTCCGGAAAGATGTTTTAATCTTTCCTCGTAAATTTTACATAAACGTTAACTGTTAATAATAGTTAATTATCGTTATATATATTACATACCGCCGTAAGGATACATGTTTTTCTTAAGTTTATCCATATTTTCAAGAAGCTCGTCGTGCTTTTGCTCGTCTTTCATCAAGTAATTTAAAAGATAATGAGCGAAAGCCGATTTTGTGCCTTCCAAAGCTTCCTTGGCGAGTTTGATTGTTTCTTTTTCAAGTTCGTCATGCTCTTCGACCATTGTCCAGAAGCTTGCCAGTTCGTCGGGATCGAGAGTAAGAGACTGTTTTTCAAAATGGTCGATTATAAGCTGCTGCACTCTGCGGTGCATCACAGAGTCCTGGCGGATAATTTCCATTACCAAATGCACAAGCGGATTCTCTGTCTGCTTTATGATCTGTGTTGTATTTTTGATAGAATCGTCTTCAAGGTTCTGCCATTTCTTTAAAACCTTGACCAGTTTTTCGTTAGCTTCTTTTTGTGTAGCCATTTTTCCTCCGAAATTTTTTAAAACAAGTTTTTTATATTAAAGGTATTTCCTTTTTATCCGCCATTTTTTAAGAACGATAATTCGGCTGAAATATTATATAACATCTTTCGGGCATATATCGTAATTACTTGTAATTAATAATATTTAGCTTATTTTAAAATAATTAGCCGCCGCTAATTATATTGTTTTTAAAATCTAAAGCCCGGTTAATTAAACCTTCGCTCCACTGCGGAAGTCCTTCTGAGTGAATGTGCATATAGGAAGCAAATACGTTTTTATAAACCAAGCCGTCAAAATTTCTATAATCATCCCCTGCCATTTTTCTAACGGCGCCTGCACCCCGCGTTGTTTCAAGGCACACTTCCAGATCTCCTGATGCTGATTCAATATTTGTATAGTGAAACTCATGTCCTAATAGTTCCAATCCCTTAGGGTAAAAAGGATTGCTTTTTATGACATGCGCCTCAGCATAGCCGTGTCCGGCAGGTTTTTTATTCATTTTTATCGCTGCGGGAAAAATTCCTGCCAGAGGGTAAGTCTTCCCTTCGAGATCTATATTTCTGCAAAGGTATATTAATCCTCCGCATTCTGCATATACGGGCATTCCCTTTTCGCACATTGCTTTCAAAGAACTCATTAGTTTCTTGTTGGCGCTTATTTCCAAAATATTCGTTTCCGGAAATCCTCCGCCGATATATACCGCATCACATCGGGGCAGCCGCTCATCATCAATCGAAGATATATAAACAAGTTCTGCTCCTCCGTCTTCGAGCGCTTCAAGATTTTCAGGATAATAAAAAGAAAAAGCTCTGTCTTTGAAAACGCCTATCCTGCATATTTTTTTGCTGCCTGCCCGCTTTTGCATAATGTCAAACTCGAGGAGCGGGGCATCTTGTGCTGTTCTTAATAACCTTGCAAAATCTACATTTTCGCTGACTGCTTTTGCAGCTTCTTCAACCGCTCTTTCGGCAGAAAAATGCTCGGCAGGAGTAACAAGTCCCAGATGTCTGGAGGGGAGAATACCGCTGTTTTTCAGCTTTGGAATTGCACCAATTACCGGCACTCCTGTTTCCTCTTCTATGGCACGAGAGACGATATTCTGATGTCTCTTCCCGGCAGTCTGATTAATAATCACTCCGGCAATGTTTACACCAGGATCCATTTTTTTTAGTCCGAGAATAAATGCCGCCGCCGTGCGGGTAACTTTTTTCACTGTCAAAGAAACAATGACGGGCGCTTTTAAAAGCTTAGCCATCTCTGCAGTGCTGTGGCTTCCCTTTTCATCAAACCCGTCGTAAATACCACGGTTGCCTTCGATGACCGCTATTTCGGCATTTTCGGCATACCTGCAAAAAATCTCATAAGTTTTCTTTCTTCCAAAAAGATATGTATCAAGATTTCTTGCAGCAACGCCGCCTGCTGCCGTCAGCCATGCAGGGTCAATATAGTCCGGTCCTTTTTTAAATGCAGCCGGAGAGTACCCTGTGTTTTTAAGATGTCTCAGAACGCCGCAAGACACAAAGGTCTTACCTGAATCGCCGCCTAAGCCCGCGATTACCACTCTTGGAATGCTTTTCATAATTTAAAAAATCTCCCTCCCCGGCAGAAAGTACCGGGGAGAGAAATCTATCATTAATCGTTGGATGCACCTTCTTTATGAGGAACTTCGAGATAGCTTCCGCCAAAGTAAGTATAGACAAGTTTTTCTTCGTCTATCAATTCTTTGATAGCCTGCTTGCCTTCTTTTCTTTTTTGGTATTCGTCTCCCCAAAGCTCTTCACATGATTTGTGGAGGTCGGTAGCTTTCCATTTTTTTTGTCCTACCGTATCCTTTATCCACTGGTACATCTTTTCTTTTACTTGTTCTACAGGAACAGCCATTATAGCCTCCTTTTGCTTTAGATGATTAATAAGTTAAGTGAGCTGAACGTTTGTAAGTCAATCCGGCATATTTAAAGTCGTCGATATGCTCTTTCTGGAACTCAATTCCGGTCATATCAAAGAACTTAGGCCAGCCGATTCTTTCAATCCATTCGCCCAGTCTTTCAAATTTTTGAGCATTTGCAGCCCATGTATTGACTATATTATTTATTGCATCGGTAACCTCGGGCCAGCGCGGCGGATTGTTAGGAATAAACGGAATCGCAAGTTTGGAGAACATCGGCTCGTGTCTTGCATTAGAAACTTTACCGCCTACCCAGATTGAAATACCGTCGTTCAAGGGATCGTTCAAGGGCATAGCCGGGCATACCGTGTAGCAGTTTGCACAGAACATACAGTTTTCTTCCAGAACTTCCACGGACTGTTTTCCGTCAACATTTGCAGGACGGATAGCCGCTGTGGGGCATGAAGCTACAACATTAGGAATTTCGCACTGTTTGGGAATATTGTTGTGATCAACTCTCGGAGGTCTTCTGTGGACACCGAGAATAGCAATATCCGAGCAGTGAACAGCGCCGCACATATTCAGACAGCATGCCAGAGCAATGCGAATTTTTGCGGGAAGCTCAGTGCCTGTGAAATGATCGATTACTTCATCCATAACAGATTTTACGATACCCGAAGCATCGGTTGCGGCAGAGTGGCAGTGCACCCAACCCTGTGTGTGGACAATACTTGATATGCCGTTGCCGATGCCGCCGATGGGATGACCCAGTGCAGCGAGATCCGCTTTCAACGGTTTAATATTTTCTTCTTTTGTCAGAAGAAATTCTACATTGTGGCGTGATGTAAATCTTAAGTAGCCGCCGCAGTATTTTTTTGCTAGATCTGCGTACATGCGGATTTTCTTTGTGCTGACAAGGCGGGGTGAGCTTGCTCTTACAGTGTAAAGCTTTGCTCCGCTTTCGGAAACGTGCACCATTGTGCCGCCGTCGATTACTTCATGATATTTCCATTTGCCGTAGTTTTCTTTAATAATGGGCGGCAAAAACTTGTCATAATGCGGCGGACCTATGTCTGTTACTCTTTTAGGTTTGTCATTTGCCATTTTTATTTTCCTTTATTTATTAAAAATTATAAAATATTATATACAAAAATCAAGAAATAATTATTCTTATTCCTCTTCATCGCCTTCTTCAAAATATTCTTCAAAGAAGATGTAAGGATTCTCGCGGGGATGGGCAACCATTTCGGGACGGAATTCAACGCCAACTTCTTCAAGGAAGTTTCCAAGGCCTACGCGCTGGATAAATTCACCTATTCTTTCGCGGTTTTTACCTTCTTCACACCAAATGTCCCACATTTCTTCTACCATATCCCAGAAATTCATCATTTCGCCGCTGGGCTGTTCGAATTCCATATCGTCAAAATTGCCGTCTTTGCCTTCTATTTTCATAAACGGAATGATAACCGATGAAAGAAGGGCGCCTTCCACGATGGGAGCCTTTGCACCGAGCAGAATCACTGCGCCGCGGTCGTCGCCGGGAGACAAAGCTTTGGGCATTACGTTGATGCAGTGCATGCAGTGGCGGCAGGAGCTGTCGTCGATTTTCAATTCTTTGCCGTCCCAGTCAATGCATTTGCCGGGGCATTTCAAAACGACATCTTGTACCATGTTGATGCCGTTATTTGCTGCATTGCGTACTTCTTCCTGATTGATTTTAATTTCATCTCTCCAAGTGCCGACTATAGAAAAGTCTGCTCTTGCAATGGCTGCTACACAGTCGTTGGGGCAGCCTGCCATTTTAAATTTCATTTTGTATGGGAATGCCGGTCTGTGCAGTTCATCCTGATATTTATTTGTTATATAATGGGTCAGAGCCATTGTATCATAACATGCCCATTCACAGCGTGATTCACCGCAGCAGCAGCTCGGTGTACGTACGTCCGAACCGGAACCGCCAAGGTCAAATCCTATTTCAGTAAGGTCTGCAAATGTAGGTTCGAGATCTTCTGTACGGCAGCCGAGAAGAATAATATCTCCGGTCGAACCGTGCATATTCATCAAGCCGGAACCGCGTTTATCCCAAATATCGCATATTTTGTTCAATGTATCTGCATCGTAGTACCAGCCAGCAGGTTGGTTAATACGCATTGTATGGAAATGTGAAATATCAGGATATTTTTCGGCTAGATCAGTGTAACGGCCAATAACGCCGCCGCCGTATCCCATTACGCCTACTATACCTCCATGTTTCCAGTGACCTATTCTCTCGTTATAGGACTGTTCGAGCAGTCCGAGGAGGTCATTGGACATGGCATTTGATTCTGCAGCCAATTTTATTTCTTTTACGAAACTTGGCCATTCCCCTTTTTCAAGTTCGTCAAGCATCGGGGTTTCATACTTTTTTTCTAGTGCCATCTCAGCTCCTTAAATTTTAGTTAGTTAAAATAAATTAGTTACTTAGTTCAGCAACTTCTTTTGTTTTTATAAAATTTTTCGAATACACTTCGGGTCTGTTTTCTCTTCCTCTCATCTTTAGGAAAATAAGTCCGGTGTATCTGTATATCATATGTGCAAATTTTGAGTAAGGCATGTACCACAATAGGAAAAACACAAGTACAAGATGAATAAAATAAACAATAAAGGAAAGGCCGGGCAGATGTGTCATTCTTACGAAAACACTTGATATACCTGTTACGGCAACGCCAAAAATCACCCATATAAACAGCCAGTCGTTGTATGTGCTTTTGCCTTTTTCCTTTTCGGTCTTAGCTCTTTTTATAAGGAGAAGCATCAAACCGATAAAGAGCAATGCTCCGCCTATCATACCAAGTATTTTTACCGGATGAAGCAGATTCATCGGATACGGCAGATGCAGCAGATACCAAATATGATAATGATAAAGCTCGCCTACAACAACCAGTCCCGTGGCTATTGCTGTCAGTAAAAATCCGTAAAATGCGTATAGATGACCGAAATGCCTGTTAGAATTAGTTGGGCATTTCTCAAATTTATTGTGCGAGAGGAAATCACCGAGCACAGCCCATGCCGAGCTCCAAAATCCTCTTTTAACTTCGTAATTGGAATTTTTCTCCATGTCACGCCAGTAATTGCGCAGCCCGAGAAAGGCAAGGAAAAATATTAGTAAGTTGCCCGGTATGAAAAATGCTTCTATCACCAGCTTATGAACAAAATCTTCATATTTTACTATGCCGTAATTTTCAATAAAGGCTGCCTGCTCCATCATGCCGCCGATTGCTTTATACTCTTCAAAGGTAAGCTTATTGCCGTTGTGCTCAAACTCGTCAAAAGTCATAAAACCCGACTGCTGCACATTGGCAAATGTTTCCTCTTTGAGTTCAATTCCCTCTTTTGCGGCAGCTTCTTCCGTCAGCACGCCTTCTCGTATTTCGAAGAAGTTCATATCACCGTCGTGAAAAATTATATTTGTTGCCAAAACGAGTACCAGAATGCAGGCTGCGGAAAAAAGCATAAGCCAGGGGAGTTGTTTTGGATCGGCAAGCGCTTTACCCATAAAATTAGGCACAGCATAAGCCCTGTAAACATAAGATCGCACTGCTCCCATCAAATCAGCGGGTTTTGCATTGCGCGGGCACTGGAGGCTGCAGTCCATACATCCGTGGCACAGCCAAACGTCGGGATCGCTCAGAAGCTTCTCTTTCATTCCGAAAGCCGCCTGAATCATTTCCTTGCGCGGAAAAGCATACTCTTTCGGAGAAAGCTCGCACGAAACTGAGCATGTAGCGCATTGGAAGCACTTTTTCATCGTATCGCCGCCGTGCTTTTTCAAGTGGCGGATAAAGTCGATGTCTGTATTTACTTTTACTCTGTTTGTCAAGATATTATCCCTGAATTTATTTTGACATAAGTTTCTTTGCAGTGTCTCATGCTTCTTGTTTTTCAAAGTCCTTGTATTTGTCGCTAAGTTCAAGCGTTTTTTCTCCGAAAAGGGAAAATTTCAGCCATTTGAACCCAAATCTTAAAAGAGCTGTGTCATTCTGCTCCATCTCTTTAGTTTCTTCGTCGGATACTTTGAAGCGCTTCATAAAAGTACTTCCGAAAATAAAAGTGCGGAATTTGTCGATGTCATAGCAAACCATGTAAAACATTTCCAGCTTTACAGGCTGTATCCCTTTGTTATTTGTAAAGAAAGGATGAAGAGATATTTCTTTGAACATCTCGCCAAGCTCGGCATAATCCTGCACTCCCTGATTATCCATCCATTCAAGCACAGTCCATTCTTTACCCTGCTCGAAGCCTTTACATACATCCTCATGCAAAAGAAAATAAAACCTCTCGCGGTCGTCTTCGGGCAGTTCATTCGGTGAAGCTACCCCCACGGGAAACATTCTGCAAGACCAAGGACGGTCTTCATACACCGAGCATCCTTCGCTGCAAACAAACGGGCAGTCAAGCGAATCGTCGGTCATCCTCAGCATTACAATAGGATGACGCAGATTTTCCTCCAAAGGCAGAATTGTGTATTTCTCCAAAAATTCGCCGGAGCTGATGCCGAGTTTATTTTTTAACCTGATTATATCGTAGGGCGTCAAAAAAATGTTAACGTCGTTGCAACATTTATTGAAGCAGGAAATGCCCGGGTGGCAGCTAAACGTAAAAGTATCCGATTCTTTAAGCCTCGGATAGTCTTTCAGTATGCTGTTATGTTTTTCGCTTATTTGGTTCATAATTTATTTCTCCTTATCATGTTCGCTGAATTTGACAACCATCTGGTTTTTGAAATCATCAGGGGTTACCACCGGGATAGGACCGTCAATGCCGGTAGCCGTATCCAGTTTGTAGCGGTAAGATGCCTTCACATTGTATTTTTCCATCATCCAATTCCATCCGCGGACATAATAGGAGCATTCGTCGTTCATGCAAATCATTAAAAATTCAACTCCCCAGTCATTGTCGGGGGGCAGCAGGACCTTTGCCATTTTTTTGCCGCAATACTTACATACTGGTGTCATAATTTACCTTTTTCAATATTAATTCAACAAAACTTATCTGTCCTGCCTTGTTGAAAACCTGAATTCAACTGCAGATTTCTCCTCAATTCTGCACCTGAATTTAATTTTCCACAGTCGGCAGTTTTTACACTAATTATCATTCTGATGTTTATAACTTATTTCTTGACATCTCATTCCAAAACTACTTATTTCTTGACATCTCATTCCCAAACTCCGATTTGGGAATGTTTCCTTTGAAATCTTTCTTTCCAAATCGGAGAGATTGAGTGAAAACTGTCATTCTGTCCCTGTGCTGAACTTGTTTCAGTATTGTTTCAGAATCTCAAGTATTGATTTTCGGCATTTTTCGAGATGCTGAAACAAGTTCAGCATGACATAATCTCCTTTTCACACAAGCTCAGTGTTCAGAAAAAAGATAAAACACAAAGAACAAAACCCGCCCGGAAGCCCGTTGAAGGGCTTCCGAAGCGAAAAAAACGATTACTCGAAGATGTGGAGAATATCTTTTGTAAAGACATCCCATTTGTCTTCTTTTTCGTTGTAAGTCAGGTTTACGAATTTTTCCCAGTTCTCGTTGTCGAGATTGGGTTTGTCTGCGCGGAAGTAGTAGCCGGGCCAGCGTGTCTCTTCGCGGAAGAGAATTGTGCGGACGTGGGCTTCTGCCTGCCACATTCTGTGTATGTTTTCCCAGACTCTTAAAAGTTCATGCAGGTCTGCTGCAGCAAGTTTCTCTGAGTCTTCTTTCAGGAAGTTGAGAAGCTGCAATGCTTTTTCAAGCATGTGCTGATTCGTTTTGAACTGTGCCGATACGCCGCCTGCGTATTCGTCCATGATCTTCTGGAGACGGAACATAAACTGTTTCGGGCGGATATAGTTCGGATTAATGTTGGGGTCTGTGGAATATTTGCTGTGCTCTTCGAAGAGATCAAGAGGTCTGAGGATTATATCCTGAAGTTTTTTGATATGTTCTTCGTCATAGCTGTGGCTCGGATTTTCCTTGACGATGTATTCGATGGCTGCTTTGCCTGCAATTCTGCCTTCGGCGTGTGAACCGGAGGAGAATTTATGGCTCGATGCACCCGAAGCGTCGCCTGCTGCAAAGAGACCTTTGACGGTTGTCATCTGAGGATAGCCCCAGAAGTACTCGTCGGGAGCAAGGTCTTTCGGACCAGATACCCAAGCGCCTGAAGCGCCGGAGTGAGAGCCGATGAAGTAAGGTTCTGCGGCGGCGATTTCAGACGGTTCTTTTTCGGGGAATACGTCTGTGGATGCCCATAGCAGAGCCTGAGAGATGGTCATATCGAGGAAGTCTTCCCATGCTTCTTCTTCGAGTTCTTTCATTTTCTTTTTGTATCCCTTGGGATCGTCTTTGTATTTGTCTGCAAGATTCTGGATAGCTTCTTCAGTCTTCATGTAAACCGGTCCTAAGCCGTCCATTGTGTCTAACATGCCGAGCCAGTTGCGGAGGTTTGCGGGCATGGGTTTTACTTTACCGTAAGGAAGCCATTTTTCGAGTTCGGGTCTTCTTTCGACCATGTATTCACCGCCTGCGGCAGAAACAGCACGAGATTTGAAAAGAAGGAACCATGCGCCGACAGGACCGTAAGCATCTTTGAAACGTACCGGAATGAAACGCACTTCCTGGCATGTCATTTCTGCACCTGCTTTGATTGTAAAGTAAGCAGATGAACCAGAGTTCCACGGGGGATACCATGCGCGGCCTAAACCTTCGCCGGATGAACGCGGTTTGAATACATGTACTGCGCCGCCTGCGCCGATATATACGGCTTTGGCTTTGAAGATATAGAATTTGTTTTCACGTACGCTGAATCCGACTGCGCCGGAAACTTTGTCGCCGTCCATAAGAGGTTCTACGATGAACACTCTTTCGTAAATATTGTCGATACCGAGTGCGTTCTTTGCTGCTTCGGCTACGATTACTTTGTATGATTCGCCGTTGATCATAAGCTGCCAGCGGCCTTCGTGTACGTAATTGCCTTCTTCGTCTTTCCAGATGGGGAGTCCCCATTTTTCAAACAGGTGGACTGAGGAGTCAACGTGGCGTGCAATGTTTGCCACGAGGTCTTCACGTGTAACGCCCATAAGGTCGTTGCGTACGTAATCCACATAGTCTTTGATTGTGTTTTTTCCGCTGCGAAGGTCAACGTACTGGTTGATTGCGGAAAGGCCCATAGCCACTGCGCCTGAGCGGTCAACGGCTGCTTTATCTACCAATGTAATTTTTACATTGTGTTTCTTTGCCCAGTATGCTGCTTCTACGGCAACGCCGCAGGATGACATACCGCCGCCAATGATCAGAAAGTCTGTTGAGACTTCTACTACATCAAAATTTGCCATAATTAATATCTCCTTTTATTCTATTAATTAATGATTGCTAAAATAAATTATTTAGTGAATAATTCCGGTCCGCGAAGTGATTCGGGTTCAGTGAAAAGAAGCGGGCTCGAAAGGTCGTCTGTTCCTGTTGTCCAGCCGCCGTCCGGCACTGCAGAACCTTCTGCTGTTGTACGGATGGGGAACTTGAAGCGTTTCAAAGTTCCGTTGCGGAACTTCACTGTCCAGAGAATAGAATCGGAGCTTCTCATGGGGGTTACCTGTCCGCCCATGGGCATAAAATCAGCATAACCGCGTACTTCGATTGCCTGTGTAGGGCAAATCTTAACACAGTTATAACATTCCCAGCACATTTCTGGTTCATTGTTCCATGCCTTCATGGCTTCTTTGTCCAAAACCATCAGGTCATTGGGGCAGATGTACTGGCAAGCAGTCTTATCGAGGGCTTTGCAGCCGTCGCATTTTTCTACTATCACGAAACTTGGCATTATAATATCTCCTATAAAGTTTGGTGAATAAATTTTGTTTATGAATCTATAGTTTAAAAAAACTATTTTTACAATTAATTGCCTGTTGCGGCTTTGTGAAGTTTAACTTCCACTTTTTCTTCTGTTTTCAATCCTGAGTAGTACTCTCTTAGAATAGCAAGCACTTCTGCACGGCTGAATTCCGCGGGGATATCCTTGCTTTCGGAAAGAGACTTGCGGAGCATTGTGCCGCTTAACAGAAGTCTGTCTTCTTTTGTATGGGGGCATGTTTTCATTGATGCCATGCCGCCGCATTTGTAGCACCAAAAAGTCCAGTCAATTTTCAAAGGTCTGCAGAGAAGGGCGCCTTCCCACAGCTCGTCGAAAATATCCTGTGCTTCGAACGGTCCGTAATAGTTACCTACGCCTGCATGGTCGCGGCCGATGATCATGTGTGTACAGCCGAAATTCTGGCGGAAAAGTGCGTGCAGCAAAGCTTCTCTCGGTCCTGCATAACGCATGTCAAGAGGATAGCCGCCTGTTAACACGCTGTCTTTTACAAAATAATGCTCAACTAAGGTATTGATGCATTTTACTCTCACGTCTGCGGGAATATCGCCGGGTTTCAGTTTTCCGACAAGCTGATGAATGTAAAGACCGTCGCTTACTTCAAGAGCAATCTTTGCAAGGAACTCATGGCTTCTGTGCATTGGATTGCGGAGCTGAAGAGCAGCAATTGTTTTCCAGCCTTTTTCTTCAAAAATAGCCCGCGATTCGCTGGGACGCTGATAGATACCTTTAAATTCCGTCGGGAACGGACCTTCGGAAAGAACTTTTACGGGACCAGCAAGGTTGATGTCCTTTTGTTCTTTTACCATTTTTACGCCGGGATGATCTTCCTCTGTGGTTTTATAAACGTGCTGACACTCGAAATCCTTGTCGATTGAGTATTTTTCCTCGACTTTCATTGTCGCCATTATTTCGCCGAATTCTTCGGAATAAAGAGCAATTTCTTCGCCGTCGCTTAAAGAATCGGCAAAGGCTTTGTCTGCCGAAAGTGTAACAGGGATTGGCCAGAAAAGACCGTCTTTGCTCGGCATTTTCATTTCCGCGCAGACACTCTTCCAGTCGTCATGACCCATGAAACCGGTAAGAGGAGTAAATCCGCCGATTCCCATCATTATGAGATCGCCGGTTTCGCGGCTTGAAAGGTTCAGTTTTTTCAAACCTTCCGCTTTTTTCTTTTCATCCTCAAGCTCCTGCCCGGTTAGTAAAAGTTCTACTAACTCAGGGCTGCCGTGAGGGCTGATTAAATTTCCCATTTGTAACTCCTGATTGATTTTATTTTTGAAAAAAGAACAATTAAAGCCGTTTGTCGAAGTGCTATAATATTGAATTAAAAGTCTAATGCCAAATGTAATCCGTTATCTGTATTCGCATTGTTGTAGTATCTAATTCTAATAATTATATTAGCTTTACCTAATCTGGATACCGACAGGTAATTTTTTGCTGAATTGAATTATTGCTGTTTTTAAAATCAGTGAATTTTACTTTGTTGCGGTTTGTAATCACGATGTTGATATTTGATTTTCCGTATCTTTCATTATTTTCTTTTTCTCCCCTCTTTTACTAATAATTTTTAGATAATTACTTAGCTTACTTTCATCAATCTGATTTTTCCTTAATTAATAATTTTGTATTCGGAGTGTGTGTTCAAGATTATTCCGGATGTTGATTAACATTAATAATATATTATTTTTTGTCTGTTATTCATTATATTTTTGTACTTTATTAAAAAATATTTTTGAATGTTAAGATTTGATTAATTTTATTTTCTGCTATGAAAATTTTAAATTCTTTCTTCCAGTAATTCTTGTTTTTGCATTTGCCTTCGGCTATGGACAAAAAGTAATTCTCATAAATGAAAATAAACCGGTAAACAATTTAGACACATTGAAATACTCCGGTGATTCGGATAAGGTTAAAGATTTGATTTTTTATGTTAAAAATAATACTGACACAACAAACCGTTATAAAGCAGTCAAAAAAGTAATCAGTTCCGCAGACGGTCATCACAATAACTGGGTGGATGAATACTCACAAAGATACTTTGATACTCTTCAGGCATACTACTGTTATTTTCAGGGCATCAGCAGTCCTTACACTCCTCAGTTTGTGTTAAACGGAGAAGCAAGCGTCGAAAACGACGAACAGTTTAACAGTTATGTAAATACGGCTTTTTCAGCAGCGCCTGTCAGGGGCATTGCGTTAGCTCCAGTTTCTATGGAAGAAAACCGGCTAATTGTAGAATATGACATTGCAGGCTCTTTCTCGGGAACAACTTTGGTACTCATTCTACATGAGTGCAGTCTGATAAATGAGGTAACTTCAGGTGAAAACAAAGGTAAAACTTTAAAACATGATAACGTAGTCAGAGTTTACAAGAGAATACCGGTTTCAGAAAAACACGGCACCGCAATGATAACCATACCCGGAGACGCTGTGCTTGAAAATTGTGCCGCGGCTGCATACTTGAGAAATAGTGCAAATTTCGAAATACTTGCAGCAACAAAAGGATTTACTATTGATAAAATTTCCTCGTCTGAAAAAAATATTGCATCTGAAGCTCCGGCGTTGGAAATATTTCCAAATCCGGCTAGGGAGCATTTCTTCATTTCTCTGCAGGAGGAATTTTACGTTAATTATTCAATAGAAATTATTAACAGCATAGGAAAAACGGTATTTGCCCAAAAAATAGACGGCAGACAGCCTTTTTACGAAATAGAAGCAGCAGAATTCGATAAGGGAGTATATTTCGTCAGAATTGTAATAAACGGAAAAAAGACATTGTGCCGAAAACTGATTAAAATATAAAAGCAGGCATTTAAGCATAAATATGATAACTCATCCGGAGACATTATGCCGCCGGATGAGCATAAATGAATGTATTTTTTTTGCAGCCGCAGCCTGAAAACAGCAAAATTTTTTAGAAGTGGTAAACCGTGGTTTTCATGGCAGAGAAATGGGGGGTAAAACCCGGTTTTTCCAGATTAAAATCTTTTGCGGTTATCGCGGCGTCGCTGCGTTTTTTCTCTGGCTTCGTTTACAACAAGATTGCGCTCATGGAATTCGGAATTGTTTAAATTGTCTATAGCCTGCTGAGCACCTTCATCTTCCATTTCCACGAATCCGAAACCTCTGAAACGTCCTGTGTCGCGGTCTTTTATAAACTTAACTGAACTGACTTCTCCGTATTCGGAGAATAAATCCTTAATATCTTCCTCGCTTGTGCTGTAGGGAAGATTTCCAACATAAATATTCATAGATAAATCCTGAAATAAGAGATACAAAAAACAATATGACCTCTGCCATAATTCTAATTTACAAAATTATTTGTATATAGATAATAATTTTTTTATACAAATTTTTTTCTTTTTTTACCCTTTCATCTGTTTATTTTGATCCCTCCCCGGCCCTCCCTTACAGGTAAGGGAAGGA
>CAZOBD010000046.1:10904-25050 GCA_964577665.1 uncultured Hyphomicrobiales bacterium | reverse complement strand
AAGATACTATATACTGAGATTGCTTCGCTCTGCTCGCAATGACGAAACATAGTTTCAAAATAATCATTCCCTTATGTGTTTTCCCCTAATCATAGACGTTTTATCTGTTTATTTTTTTCATTTTTTTTAAATAATCTTTTTCTCTGTCATGCCGAAAGCTTGTTTCAGCATCTCAAGGACTATGTCCCCTCTTGAGAAGGGATTAAGGGGTGTGTTCCTCATACGTGAGATTCTGAAACAATACTGAAACAAGCTTTCGGCACAGGGACAGAATTACATTTAGCATCTCATTTCCAAACTCCGATTTGGGAATGTGCTTTTCTTTCAAAACTCTGTTTTGCATTAACTCTAAAATAATCATCCCCGGGTGTTTTCCCGAATCATTGTTGTTTCAATCCTTCAAAAAGTCTCTATTTTATTAAGCAGCATTTCTTCATAAAAGAATTTTTAAAAAATTAATTATTTCTAATTAAACAAAAATAATAAAATAAATTTGACAATACAATGATTACAGAATATTTTTGTTGTTGTATTTATTTTTCAAATAGTTTGTAAGTTCTTAATTAAAAATTTATTTTTGTAGTTGAATTGAATATTGACAATAGAAATAACGATAGTTCTCAAAAAAACGGAAGCAGGCAGGACGTTCTTAGGAAACTCGCTCCTTACCTTACTTTGGGCTGGCAGCTCGGCATAACATTCGGGCTGTTTGCTTTCATTGGATGGTGGCTCGACCAAAAGGCAGGAGGCGGTTCCACTTGGATAATTATCTGCTCATCGCTCGGTTTTATAATAGGAATGTACAATTTTTTTAAAACCGTTCTAAAAAAGGACAAAAGAAAAAAAGGCTGATGCTGACGGCTATACTGACAGGAATTGGAATAAGCGCTGTAAATACGGCAATTGGTTTTGCCGTAATTTTTTATGCCTACAATAAGCAATGGGGAACGTTCAGCCGACTCGTTGTGGGTTCGGTAACCGTTAGATTCTTTGCCCTCGCCGCGGCGGTGTGGTACTGCATCAGCATTCTCAGTATGGACAGCCTGCCTTTGGCGCTTTCCTTTTCTTCTTCTACCTTTCTTTTGATAATGATTGAAATCATTTTTATAAATTCCAAATTCAGATTCATTAAAATTGAACAAAGCATTAATACCGAAAAAGAAAATCATTATAAAAAATAAATATTTAAAATACTATGGCAAATAAAGAAATTATCGATCAGGAACAGTTTGCTCTCGCGGAAGTGAGTATCAGCACGGATGAGCACGGAAATCAAACCGATAACCATGCCGGAGAAACAGCCGCCGCAGAAACCCGCGAAGGTGAAGCACACGGAGAAGCAGACGGTTTTCAGTTCAGTCAGCTTTTTGACCATCTTGCCAACCACTACGGCATCGTTTGGGGACCGGTTCACATAGACATGCCAATGATTTTTTACGACAGCAAGGAGGGATTCAACTTTTATTCCTCACCTCAGGCAATGGAAGAAGCAGGAGTTTACACCATGCATCATCATCAGGCAGTAAAAGCCGATACACACGAGCCGCCTACGATAGATATGTCCGTTACATCGCTGGTGGTTTACCAGTGGCTCGCAATGCTTCTTCTTTTCTTTGCATTTGCGCGCATTGGCGGAAAATACAAAAAACAGGAAAAGAAAGCTCCTTCGGGCTTTCAGAATATGCTTGAAAGCATCTTTATTTACGTCCGCGACGAAATGGTGCTGCCAAATGTCGGCACAAAAAAACTTGCCCACAGTTTACTGCCCTATTTCGTAAGTCTTTTCTTTTTTATCTTGGTTGTCAATCTTTTGGGACTTATACCGGGGGCGCATACTGCAACCGGAGCAATCGGCACCTGTACCGGACTTGCTATAACAGCTTTTATCGTCATAAACATTACGTCTATAAAAGAAATAGGCTTAATTAATTATCTCAAACATCTTTTGGGCGGAGCTCCTTGGTGGATGGCTCCGATTATGATACCTATCGAGATACTATCTATGTTTATCAAGCCTTTTGCACTTACCATACGTCTTTTTGCCAATATGACGGCGGGGCACGTGGTGCTTCTTTCTCTTGTAGGCCTTATTTTTTATTTTGAAACTGCGGCAATATCCGTTATATCGACACCGTTTTCAATTTTTGTTTTGTTTTTGGAAACATTTGTAGGATTTTTGCAGGCATATATTTTCACTGTTTTGACGGCAATTTTCGTCGGACTGGCTCTCGGCGGTCACGCCGAAGACCATGAACTTGCTCACGGAGCACATTAAGTTTTCTGTAAATAGATTTGTTTCTTTTATATTTTTTTGGAGGATTAAATAATGGAATTAGCTCTTGCACTAGGATATTTGGCAGCCGGACTCGGCGCAGGTTTAACCGTTTTGGGCGCAGGCCTCGGCATCGGCAAACTTGCCGCCTCGGCGCTGGAAGCAATCGCACGTCAGCCTGAAGTAGCAGGCGACAGCCGTACAACTATGATTATCGCAGCGGCTCTTATTGAAGGAATTGCATTTTTCTCCTGCGTTATTTGTATTATTATGGCGACCAAATAGTCGTAAAGGCTTGAAAGGGCAAGGCTTCCTGCAAAGCGGCAGGAAGCCGGGTCCGGTTTTTATTATTGATTAATTTAGAACAGGAGCAGCAATGGATGCAGTATTGAAAGTTGATCCCGGTTTGATTATCTGGACTGTAATAAACTTTTTAATATTTCTATTTATTTTGCTGAAAGTAGGCGTAAAGCCGATAGCAAACGCACTGAAATCACGAGAAGAAGGTATTCAGCAGTCTATCGACAGCGCACGCGAGGCAAATGAAAAAGCAACAAAATCTCTCGAAGAGGCAGAAGCTAAGTTGAGAGGCGCCCAGAGCGAAATGAGCGATATCATACGTAAAGGCAGAGAGCAGGCAGAAAGTATCATTCAGAAAGCAAGCCAGGAAGCAGAAGCCCTCAGAAAGCAAAAGGTGGAAGAAGCTCAAAAAGATATAGAATTGAGCAAAGAAAATGCCATCAAAGAACTTAGAGGCGAAGTAGCAGACCTCGTTGTGATGGCTGCAGGGAAAATTCTCGATTTGGAACTCGACAAGGGTAAACACAACAAAATAATTGAGGCAGCCATAAAAGATATGCCAAGCAACTAATGCAAATACTACTGTCATTCTTATTGAAAGAATCAAGGCGGCACTTTGAAAAGAATAATTTTTTTTAATTCCGCAATTGCAGCGGATCATAATGTCTGATGTGATAAAGATTTCTCGATATGCTGAAGCATGTTCGGTAAGAAATATTGTGATTAATTCATTTCGGATATTATGTGATGTTTGTTTTAGGGATATGGTTCTTTAAGTTCTTTTAAAATAAGTGCTAAAAGTTTGATTCGGAATGAACTGAAAGAGAATTTTTATAAACAAACGCCCGGACAGAAAATGTTTGAACACAGGGTATCATCAAGATATGCAAAAGCCATGCTTGACATGGCAGCGGATAAGGGTATGGCTAAAGACATTTACGATGAATTCGAGAATGTCTCCCTTACTTTGAATATGTCACGCGAACTGCGCAGTCTGACTGCCAGCCCGGTTTTCCAGCTTAATAAAAAGAAAAAAATATTTCAGGAGATATTCAGGGCAGAACATATTTCAGATGAAATGCTTGATTTTCTCCTGCTGCTGATAGATAAGCGCCGCGGAGAACTTATCTTAAGCATAGCCCATCAGTATAAAAAGCAGTATGATGTAAGGAATAACAGGCTGCCTGTTGATATTACCTCAGCCGTCGAGCTTGACGATAATAAAAGAAAAGAGGTAACAGAAAAACTTGCGGCTATGACAAAGAAAACAATACTTCCTAACTTCTGCATTAACAGAAATTTGATAGGGGGGATTTTAGTTAGAGTTGACGATTGGGTATATGATTTTACTGTGAAGAATCAGCTTAAACAGATACATCTCAGGCTTTCAGAGGGCAGAAGCATTAACTAATTTGAAATTTATCAGTTTTTTTGAAAAATAGATTTTTTTCTGCTAACAGCGTGTGTTAATTTGATAATATTTGAATTTTGTCATTCAGAGCACGGATATACCCTGACTTTTCCTCCTTTAAGCAGGCATGAAGTCAGGTGTAAATATTAATTCCTTCCCAAGATTCTATTTGGAAAGGACCTTATCCGGCGAAAATCTGCTGCGTAATGAGAACATTTACAGAAGAAACGGATTTTGCGCCGGAAAGAAGCTGAGACAAGCGAAGCTGATTAAGCTCGGAATGACAGATAAAAATGGATATAATCCGTTAATTTAAAATAAAGGAAAGACTTATGATAGACGTAAGACCGGAAGAAATTTCCGCGATACTTCGCCGCCAGCTTTCAGGTTTTGAAAAAGAAGCCGATATTTACGAAGTCGGTACCGTACTGCAGGTAGGCGACGGCGTTGCCCGTATTTACGGGTTGACAAAAGTAATGGCTTCCGAACTGGTGGAATTTCCAAATGATGTGTTCGGCATGGTGCTTAACCTTGAAGAGGATAATGTAGGCGTTATGCTTTTCGGCGACGACAGTCTCGTAAAAGAAGGAGACACTGTACGCAGAACCGGCAGAATTGCCTCTGTTCCCGTAGGCAAAAACCTTCTCGGCAGAGTTGTAAATCCCCTGGGGCAGCCCATCGACGACAGCGGTCCTGTTCAGGAAGAAAAAATTTACCCAATTGAAAGAAAAGCGCCCGGTGTAATTGCCAGACAGCCTGTTAAGGAACCGGTTCAAACCGGTATAAAGATGATTGACGCTCTTATACCAATCGGCAGGGGACAGCGCGAACTTATTATCGGCGACCGCCAGACCGGAAAAACCGCAGTTGCGCTCGACACTATTATCAATCAGAAATTCACTCATACCGAAGAAGCCAAAAAATACGGCATAGAACCCGTCTATTGTATATATGTTGCAGTAGGACAAAAAGGCTCTACGGTGGCAAACGTGAAAGCCATTTTAGAAGAATACGGCGCTATGGATTATACTATTATAGTGGCAGCTAATGCTTCCGATCCGGCGCCTTTGCAGTTTATTGCTCCTTACTGCGGCTGCTCAATGGGCGAGTATTTCCGCGACAACGGTATGCACTCGCTTGTAATTTATGATGACCTTTCCAAGCAGGCTGCCGCATACAGGCAGGTATCACTGTTGCTGCGCCGTCCTCCCGGACGCGAGGCATACCCCGGCGATATTTTCTATCTGCACAGCAGACTTTTAGAGAGGGCTGCAAAATTTTCCGATAAGGAAGGCAGCGGTTCACTAACGGCGCTTCCCATTATCGAAACTCAGGCAGGCGACGTATCTGCATATATCCCGACAAACGTGATTTCTATTACAGACGGTCAGATATATCTTGAGCCTAATCTTTTCAATGCCGGCGTCAGGCCAGCATTGAACATCGGTATCTCTGTTTCTCGTGTGGGCGGCAATGCCCAGATAAAAGCTATGAAAAAAGTAGCCGGTCCCTTGAAGCTCGATTTGGCTCAGTACCGCGCTCTCGAAGCCTTTGCAAAGTTTGGTTCCGATTTGGATAAAGCTACACAAAGACAGCTTACCAGAGGCGCCCGTCTTACTGAAATAATGAAACAGGGACAGTTCGTACCCGTGGATGTGCAGAAGCAGATTGCCCTGATATGGACAGCTACAAAGGGGTATCTCGACGACCTGCCGGTAGGCGTTCTGAAGCGTTTTGAAGAAGAATTCTTCGATTATTTCGACAACAATTATCCTGAAATACTGATTGAGATAATCGATAAGAAAGTCATCAGCGACGAGCTGGCGGAAAAAATGACCAAAGCCGTCGATAAATTTGTCGAAGATTTCAAAAAGACTATATAGACTAAAATGATTATCGTAACGGGAGGAGCCGGATTTATCGGCTCCTGCTTTTTAAAAAAGCTGAACGAGGAAGGTATCGCGGATATAATCGTCGTCGATCACCTCGGAGAAAGCTCCAAATGGAAGAATTTAAACGGAAAAAAGTTCTTTGATTATTTTCATAAAACTGACTTCAGAGAAAAGCTGAGAAAGGGCGAAATCCCGAAAAGCATCGAAGCTGTTTTTCACTTCGGAGCGTGCAGTACTACGACCGAAAAGAATGCGGACTATGTTTTAGACAATAACTTCACGTATTCCAAGGAACTTGCTCTTTTCGCACTGGAGAACAATATCCGCTTTATATATGCCAGCAGCGCAGCCACTTACGGAAACGGCTCGCAGGGCTATTCCGACAAGGTATTTGACAGCCTGAAACCGTTGAATGTTTACGGCTTTTCAAAGCATATTTTCGACTTGTGGGTTATAGAAAACGGCTATGACAAGATATTTGCCGGATTGAAATACTTTAATGTTTTCGGACCGAACGAATATCATAAAGGCGAAATGGCAAGCATGGTTTACAAAGCTTTCAGGCAGATAGAAGAAACAGGCAGGATAAAGCTTTTTAAGTCTAATACGCCTGAGTTTGAAGACGGCGGTCAAATGC
Source organism: uncultured Hyphomicrobiales bacterium (assembly GCA_964577665.1). GTDB lineage: Bacteria > Bacteroidota > Ignavibacteria > Kapaibacteriales > UBA2268 > CAYVTD01. The sequence goes on along the minus strand of CAZOBD010000046.1, from coordinate 18,538 downwards.
GTGATTTCGTGTATGTAAAAGATACTCTGGAATTTGTTTTCACACTTTTCAGAAACAGGAACATTAACGGTATTTTCAATATCGGCACAGGCAGGGCAAGGACTTGGAATGATCTTGCAAATGCGGTCTTTGCCGCCATGAATAAAAAACCTAAGATAGATTACATCGAAATGCCGGAATCTCTGAAAAATCAGTATCAAAACTTTACTCAGGCTGACATGACTAAGCTGGAAAAAGCCGTCGGAAGCCTTAAGTTCAAAACATTGGAAGAAAACGCTGCGGATTATGTTCGCAGCCATCTGTTGAAAGAAGATAAATATTTTTAATCGGGGATAAATCGAATGGCTACTTTAAAAGACATATTGAATAGAATCGAAGGCGTAAAAAATACAAGAAAAATTACGCAGGCTATGCGTATGGTCTCCGCCGCCAAGCTGAGACGCGCCCAAAAAGCAATCGAATCTGCCAGGCCTTATTTCATGAAGCTGGCTGACATACTTGCCAATATGGTAGAATCGGTAGGGGAGGAATATACCAACCCTCTGGTGCAAAAACGAAAAGAAACAAAAAATTATGTGTATATAATCATTGCTTCTGACCGGGGCTTGTGCGGCAGTTTCAACAATAATCTCTTTCGCGCCGCTATCGAGCATTTTGAATTCAAAGTAAAAAAAGACAACCCCGATGCCGCTATTAAGATAATTCCCGTTGGGAAAAGGACTGTGCAGTTTTTCCAAAAAAGAGACTATGACGTGTTAAAAATGTACCCCGATGCTTTTGCCGACCTCAATTTTTCTCTTGCTAAGGATATTAATGCACAGGTGCAGACAAAATTCATAAACGGCGAAATAGACCGCGTTATTATTTATTTCAATGAGTTCAAAAACGTACTGACCCAGATACCTGCGCATACCGTTTTGCTTCCAATCGAGCAGGAAACTGCAAAAAAGGAAGCATCGCAGGATACCGCTAAGATCAATATCGATTATATATTCGAGCCTAACCGCGAAGAAATATTAGACGATCTTCTGCCTAAGCATCTTGACATTCAAGTATGGCGTGCTCTTTTGGAATCACATGCCGCAGAGCATGCAGCACGTATGATGGCTATGGAAAACGCCACCAATAACGCAAAAGACCTCATCGAGCATCTCAATCTTATTTTCAACAAAAAACGCCAGGAGAAAATCACTACGGAAATGCTTGAAATCGTAACCGGTGCAGATGCTCTGAAAAAAGGCGGATAAGGCAGTTGTTAAATTAAGTATAAAAGTGTCCGGTTTTCTCAAAAGCCGGACATTTTTTTTATAATTGTCATTCTGGCCCTGTGCTGAACTTGTTTCAGAATCTCACTTCGGTTTTCTGGCACAGCTCTTGTCTTTCTAATAGTAAAAACATTTATGTAAAAAATATTGATTGCGGATAAAGCAATATGAATAAATCAATTACCGCTTACAGAAAACGGACGGGAATTTCAATATCATTTAATTGGCTGATATTAGCCGCTCTTATATGTTTAATATTATTCAATTCCTGTATGCCGAGAAGTGTCAGAAACAGAAATGAGCGAATAATCACCAAACCCTCGGAAGCAGAAAATACTGATTACAGCCATTTGGAAAGCATTCAGGAAAAAAATGAAAATGCCGATGAAAGCGAGATACTCCAATTCGCCGATTTATTAGAAAAAAATGATAAAAACAGTATCTTCAAAGACAGCCTCACCCCTGAAGATTTCAGTGAAAACATGCCGCTAAAGGATGATAATACAGTAAGAATGCCTACTCTTAACGAACAGATAAAAGAATTGGACCAAAAACAGACTGCTACCGATGAAAAAGTCGATAATCTGCAAAAGGATGTTGATGAAATCAAAAATACTCTCTACGAAATTAAGCACACTCTCGATGATTTTAAGCAGGATAATCCCGTAAAAGGAAAAAGCAGAAAAGATACCAAGCCTGTTAAAAAGAGCTCCACTAACCAAAATATCATACTGCCCGATGAAGCTGTGCAGAAAGACAGCCGCAGTGTCTCCAACAAATCTGAAAATGCAGCTTCGAAGGAAAACAGTTTCACCATAAAAAATCCGGTTGTTCAGAAACCTGAAACAGACATTGAGATTCTGAAACAAGTTCAGAATGAAAACAATCAGGCATCAGATGCCCCTGAATACTCTGAAACCCTTTACCGTGAAGCAGTTCAGTCATTTGAAAAAAAAGACTACAACGGCACAATACAGAAGTTGATGACCGCTCTGAACACGTTATCAAAAGAAAATACTGCAAAAGATGTTATTTTTATTAGCAATTGTAATTACTGGATAGGCGAAGCCCACTACCACAGTCAAAATTTCTCAAAAGCAGCGGAATATTACAAAAAAACAATCGGAATAAAAAACTCACCTTATGCTGACAATGCTCAGATAATGATGGCGGAATCACTCCTGCGATTAGGAAACGCCGAGCAGGCAAGAACTTATTACCAGACTCTTATAAATGAGCACCCCGACAGCGAATTTTTGCCTAAAGCCCGCAAGATGCTTCAGCAGCTTTGAGGCTTAATTAATTATAAAAAAAAATTGCAGCCCGCAATAATTTTTCTTATATTAGCCTTAGTCAAAACAAAACGGATCTGATAATATGAGAAAATTAATATTTATAAGTATAATCATAATTCTTTTTATTTCAACAGAAAAACTAAAAGCACAGTATTATTTCGGAGCCGGAGCCGTTTACAAAAATCCCATCGGCACAATGAGCGATGTAAACAAACCTGCTTTCGGAATAAACTTCCAGTTCGAGTCGCGGCAGTACTGCCTTTGGTGGTTTGGACTTCGCGTAGATTATTTTTCCCTGCAGGAAGCGGAAGACATTGAAATCGGCGCAGATTCATTTGAATCAGAGTTTACAATTTCTCCCGGACTGCGTTACAATTTTTTAGGTGAGGACTGCTATAAGTATGATATAGTTCCCTACGCACAGCTATTGCTCAGAATAAGTTCCATTACTGGCACTGATGAGTTAGACCCCCTAGGTTTGGGAGCAGCCGCGGGCGTTGGGGCTGCATTCAGTTTTTCCTTTATGAATGTCTGCTCGATGATAGATTTCAATGCCCTTTACAATTCGCCGAATATGATTTTACTAAATGAAGACAGGGATGTACTCCAATCAATTGACATAGCTTTGACACTGAGTTTCAGACTTTAAAATTTTCGATCAAAAAACACAATGCGGATAATAAAAAAACTGATATTATTTTCTTTTTTTCTGACCATAACGGCAGCCTGCTCCACTTTAAAACAAGAGCCGGAGAGTTACGATGCAGTCCGCATTAAAAAGGAAATATATCAGAAAAAAATATACGACACCGTAAGAGCAGGCGGAGAGTTAAAATACCGCAACGGCGCCGCCCTGAAAGGTAAAGCCCTCAGAATTGAAACTTATATTACTAAATGCAGGGAAAGAATTTTAAAAGAAGAGTCTTTTTTGGTATTCAAAGATTCAGAACCGGGCGCTCTGCCTGAAAATATTCCTCTGGAACATATTGATTTGATTGGGGAAAAGCCTGGTGTTGACGCCGGGAAAAATTGGTTTGAGCATTATAACGATCCTCTTAATCCGCCGGCGCTTCGGGAGATACCTGTTGATACCATAATAAACGCAGACTGCGGTAAACCCGAAGAGCGAAGCGCACCACCAGCCAGAGAAAACATCTGCGAATGCAGTCAGCTTGAGTTCGGACTGGAAATACGGTGTCCCTGGGCAAATTGCAGGGACAACTATTATAAATGGTATTTTATTGAGCTGCGTGCAGGTTTTGCCTCATATACAGATAAAAAACCTGCTGAACTGGGTGAAACAGGTAAAACCGCTTTTATGGGAGAGATCGCCGCCGGTGTCAGATTCGGGGGCAGAAAGCAGTGGGGGATCGGTCTGGTTCTTTCTTCGGGAGTACCCCTTTACAATTCCAAGCAGACTTATGACATTCTTGATCTTGACGAAAACGGCGAACCTTCTGCCGATTACCGCCCCACACTGATGCTTCACGGCAGATATGCTTTTGAAGAAACATTCTGCCTCAGACCATTTATTTATGGTCAGTTCGGATTGACTATCGATGATTTATCTTTGGATTTGGCGAATTTAGAATTTGGCTGCAGTGACTGCAAAAGAAAGCTCGAGGCTGCGCCCGGTGAGCTTGATCTTGGCTTGCCTTTGTCTTTCGGCATGGGAATAGGGGTGGATGTGCCCATAGCCTGCATGTTTGATTTTTCTTTCGATATCGGGTTTCGTTCCATTGGTTTCGGGGAAAAAAGTCCTTTTCCTGTTTTCGGAGTCAGCACTCCGGAGAGAAGAAGGGTAAATATGTTTGTTTTTAGATTTGGTGTAACTATATGAAAAAATACTTATATACATCGGCTCTTTTTTTGGCGGCACTCCTTTTTTCTGCCTGCGATACATCCTGTCCCTGCGACCGGGAGGATGTATATGAATATTCCTGCTCGCCGAAAGAAGTAACAATAACGGAATTTAATCCTGCTTTAGAAGATGATCCAATAGTCTTTCCCGCTGACTCTGAGGTAGTTGCCGCAAGTCAGGTTACTTATATCCCTGTTGATTCCTACAGCATTCATTCATTTGAATTTCCTTTTAATACTAAAACGTCAGGTTCACTGCCCAACAATGAAGCATTTGATTCGGATTACGGCATAAGTAAAATGCCGCTGGCTTCCTACAGCGTAAAGGAATATGATATTGACCTGCCATACTTCTTTGCTGTTTTAAGCGATGTGCCGCATAATTCCGAAATAGAAGGCGACATACTTGTAACAGATATTTTTTCCGACAATGCAGACGCTGCCAATTCTTCAGCCACTATCATGATTACCGGAAATATGATAAAAATTGACAATGATTTTACAAGCGAAAGCTCAAAGGATTTCTGTGAATGGATAGAATCGGAATTTTCAGAAGACGGAAGCATTGACAAAGATAAAGTAATCGAATACAGAAACCGTGCCGACGAATCCAAATACGGCAGGGATATTTCCGGCTTTGCAAGGGAATCAAATTATACTGATTTACCCATTTATGTAATTAACTCAAAAGGGCAGATAGTAGTTGATTTTTCATCGGGAGTACCCCAAATAAATGAATATGCTTTTGTGGGTAACCCCGAGGGATACAACAAACTGCTTTCAAATCTGAACAGACTTAGCAATGCAGTTTCAGAAGCGCGGGGAGACCTTTTTGAAAAACTTGAAGAAAACGATATAGACTTTTATGTAACGGTCAGAGTATCCATCGGAGATGTCTTTTTTTACAGGGCTTCTAACGGAAGAGACTTTATATTTGCAGTAATCAACATCAGTGAACGACCAGACCCGTTTGAAAAAGTCAAGAAACGAATATCTATTATTTTTAATAATATCTGATTGATAAAATTCGCATTTTAATATGAAAAATATCTTGTTTATACTGCTTATTTCTTTTTTTATACTGCTCTCCTGCAGTACTAACAGGGACTGCACTTGGCCCCCTGCCTGCTGCGACAAAGTAAAAAAAGAACTTCCGCCGGGAAATGCAGATAAATATTTTAAAGGACAGGATACTCTAAACACTCCATTCGATGATGTTGCTCCGGTTCAGCTTCCGAAACCGGGCTTTGATTATTCTGTACCTTATGTGCGAGAATTTAAAGCGGAATACAGTCCGGTAAAGCAGTCATCATTTTTTGTTAAGCAGGGATTAGACCTTAAAATAGAAGGCTTTGAGCTCAATGAAGATGCAGTTTATAATCTGACCCGCGATATTGAATCGGTTACTTTTTTGAGCGATTCCAATGGTTTTGCAGCGTTTTCACATCCTCCCACGGATTTTTTTGCAGACAAAGCCAGGTTGAATCTCAAAGGCATTAAAGGCGGCACCGATATTTTTGAATTTGAAACGAAAGGTGCGGGCAGCGTTGTTTTTAAAAATCTGACTTCTGTGGCTGACCTCAATACGGAATTCTGGGATTCTCATCCGTTTGCTTTTCAAATGATTCATGAAGGAAAGATATATGAAGTTCTGCTGTGGGCGTCTGACCGCAGAAATGCTTTCCTGAAAAAACAGCATCTCGACGGCAGCGTATCCTACAAAGGCGAAACAGATTTGTATTACTCTGTTAAAACGGAAGGTGAATGGAGCAATGCAAAATTGCTGGATGTAAGCGAAAGCGGAATTTCAGAGCTTAGTCCCTATGTGTACTGCCTTTGTAAAAATCCTCTCTTGCTTTTCGCATCCAACAGAAACGATCCTACTCCACGATTTATTGAAGAGGAAACTTCGGAAGATTTCGACATAGATTCCGTAAGAATCGAGATAGATTTAAAAAACAAAACAATCAGCAGAGCAGGGAAAACGGGAACATTGAATAAGGGAAAAGAGGATTATTTCTCACGAAACGATTCTGCAAAACAGGATTCGACAATAAATACTTTTTCTGATGAGCGCTTTCCTTACATAGCTTATCCTTTCGGAGATAAAGACGAAAGATTTCTTTATTTTTCTTCTAACCGAAATCCTAATCCGACTTCTGTCTATGGCGTAAAAGATTCTGTAATTCAAAGCAAAGGGGGGAAAATCGGTTTTGATATTTACAGGTTTCCTTTTCCCGTACCATGTGCCGAGATTCCCCAAAAGCCATTTGAAATCAGCTTAATAGTAGATGTGCTCGATATCGAAACAAAAAAGCCCGTTAAGGGAGACCTGAAAATTACTCTCAGAAAGCAAAATTCAATCGACAGCACTGCAGAAAAAAATCCTGCAGTATTCAGCATAGACAGCAATGCAAGATATTCTGTTTTTGCAGAGAGTCTTTATAAAAACACCGATACAAGCTGCGGAGGAATAACGGAATATTACATCCCTGCAGATAAGTTACAGGTAAGCGAAAGCTTTCAAATGGAAATCGTGGATACAGTAACAAAGAGAGTCCATATTTCAGAACTCGGAGCATATACCGGCGCAGGAAAAAGCAGGACATTCACCGACGAAAATTTTTATTATGATACATATAGATACGATGCCGTTATAGAACAGAGAGAAGAATATCTGTGGCAGAAGCCTGATACCGTAAGCAGAGATTTTGCCCTCGTTACACTGAAAAGACAAAGAATTGTCTCCGTTGAGGGACATAAAAAAATACTATCAGCAGAAGATCATTTTGAAAATGCCGTTAGTCTTGAAAATTACATTGAAGATTTCAAAAAAGTTCCCTCAGAGAAAACACTGAATGACGGACTATATACTTATGGAATAAAAGACTATCGTGAGATTCTGAAACAAGTTCAGAATGACAATCATCGTGAGATTCTGAAACAAGTTCAGAATGACAACTATCGTGAGATTCTGAAACAAGTTCAGAATGACAACCTTGGATCGGTAATCAGAGATACGGTTTTTTTCAAAGCGGTCAGGGATACAACACGGTGCATTGATCTCCGGGTAGATATAGCAGATAGGATTAATCCATCGGCAGACGTTTTGGGTAATATTAAATTCAGATTATTTGAGTATAACGAAGGAAAATTGAGTGAGTGTTCTGACAGCAGTGAGATTCTGAAACAAGTTCAGAATGACACCGATAGC
>CAZOBD010000046.1:6804-10804 GCA_964577665.1 uncultured Hyphomicrobiales bacterium | reverse complement strand
TTCAGAATGACACCGATAGCCTTCAGAATGACACCGATAGCCTTCAGAATGACAATATTATCGAAAAATCCGGCAGTCATATTGTTTACCGCCTGAAATATGGAAAAAAGTATTTCATAACAGGCGGTACGGACTATATGCTCGAAAATCCCTGCAGAAAAAACTCTCCGAGAAAACAACTTGAGTACTACTGTGAATGTGATGCCTATCCCTCAGAGGGTAAATGTCTTAGAGCTTCCGAAGATTCAGTTGTATCGAATATATCGCGTTCCGGGGGATTTATTGACACCAAAGATTTTTCTTTCACTGAAACTATATATGACACAATATATGTCTGCCCGGAATTTTTTGAAAAACCTCTTTGCAGATATGAGTTTACAAAAATTCAGAAAGAGTATCACCGGAGGGTGCCCTATTTTCAGACCGCTTTCTGGGAAGTCAATACTTATGACAATTTCAAAAGAGATATTTTTAGGCTGAACAGAAGTAATTCCATTTACAACAGACCTTTTCCTCCGAAAGACATCAGCATTCCTCCTCCCACTGAGACTTGGTCGCCATGGTGGCACGGCGCCAAATGGATAGAACTTCACAAGATGAACAGATACTGGCAGACTCCCGACAGCGGAATTTCTTCGCGCAGACAGATGCGGATAAACCAGTACAGAAATTTTGCCCGGACAGTTGACGAAAATCTCAGCCAGATGAGGGATATAATCGGCAATGACCTTCTTCCCGCCTATGAAACGATAGCAGATAAAGACAGTTGCAAAGATTGCAGCGACAGAAAATTCATTATAAGGATAGAAGCGTGGAGCGATTACAGACCTGTTACGAGAGGATGGTATCTCAGCAAATCCGAAGATGAAGACAGAATTGCATACGCTGAATGTGAAGATATTGCGAATTACAGCAGCAGCGATAACCCTGCGGCAGCTTTCAAACCTGTCTTGATACAAAACGGCGATCCTTTGGGTGAGTATAATACCGCTCTTTCCAAGCTGAGGGCGTTCTTCGGATTCAAGGAAATTATCGAAACTCTTGCTCTGCATGACAATTTTTCTAAATACAGCGGAGAAGAAATTTTAACACCCGACGAATTAATTGATGAAAATGGAAAGCTTTTGGACAGAGAAATCATTGAAAAAATGATTGAAAAAAGCCGAATAATCATTGCGGTAAAGGGCTATGACACTGACCCGTCCACACCCTCTTCAAAAAATCAGCCGAGATATGCCGAAGCAGGCGCCCGTGTTGATCTTCCGAAATATACTAAAATGCAGAAGCTTTCCACATTTTACAATCTTGATACCGTTAGGACGCTGTTCGTAGTTGTAAAACACCTTAAATATTATAATGGGAGAATGATAGCCGACTCCTGCTGTGTAGATAGCGAATAATTTCTTGCTGTTTTAAAATCTTTTTATTATAAAAAATGCAACAAAAATACCCTTGATTTCGTATGAAGATAGAAAGTATTTTGGCAAATAAGCAAGGAGAGTTTTATGAAAATTATTTTGACAGTTTTTGTCTTATCAACAGTATTAATTTCACAGGGGCTGTATGCCCAGAGTATCAGTTTTCAGCAGAAAACAAATCCCGGCTTTGTAAATTATCAGGATGATGAAGAAAACGATTTTTTTGACTGGAAAAGCAGCGGTGAAACAAACTTCTTCATATCAACTGACCAGCCTACTTTAGAGTTTATCTATGGTATGAGCTCGCTATCCATATATGAGGACAAGTTTGACAATGATTTTTCCGATGCGATGTCCGGAGAATTTAGAATAGGTTACACAAGCAAATCACTCAATTTTACTGAAAATAATATAATGAGATTTGAGTATAATTATTTCTTTTTAGGGAATACATCTACGGATTATATGACAGCTTCGGAAGTTGGGGATGATTTGGAAACAGATGCCTGGCGGTTTGGATTTGGCTGGCAGAGCGGCTACGGCTACAAATTCAGTGATAATTTTGATCTTACTTTATATCACGGAGACGGTTTGGTATGGACAAAGGTTGACTTCAAAGATACTGCATTGCCGGCTGCAGATCAGTCCCGTATGGAATTTATGGAAGGGGAGTTCCGTTTCGGTGATTTCATGGAAGCCGGCTTGAAAATGCAGGTATTTGCTCCCGTTTCGATTAATGCCGCTTTTGAAAGACATATTGTATTTCCCCGCCACATGTTCTGGTATTGGACAGCAAGTGAAATAATAGAAGCAGCCGCAAAAGGTCTTGCAGGAAAATTTGCAAAAGTTGTAATGAAATCTTCACCCGCTGCGGGGCCGATTGTATATTTTATTTTGCAAAACGGTGTTGCTTACGGTATGTTTGAGCTTAGGAAGCGCTATATGAACTGGCCTATAGAATCCGCTCCTCCGCTGATGTATGAAACTTACAGAGTAGGGCTTACATTCACATTCTAAAAATTGAATATATATAAATGATAGTTTGTTAACACCCGGCGGCGGAAACCCCGGGTGTCATTTATTTTTCCGGAACCGGCAGAGTAAAAGTGAAAGTTGTTCCTTCGTTAATTTTACTTTCTACAGATATTTTTCCGCCGTTTTTCTCTACGAATTCTTTGCAGAGCAACAGACCTAAACCCGTTCCTTGTTCTTTTTCGGTTCCGGGTGTGCTGTGCTTAGTATCGATTCGAAATATCTTATCAATGACTTCTTCACTCATCCCTACGCCGGAATCCGAAATACTAATTTCAATAAATGAATTATCGTTCTTGCCAGTGGAATAATTTATGCTGCCCCCGCGGGGTGTAAATTTCAATGCATTGGAGCTCAGGTTCCGCAAAATTGTGCTGAGCATATCATTGTCGGCAAAAACGTAAGTATCTTTCTCAATGTTATTCAGCATTTCGATATTCTTATTATCGGCAGTATCTTTGAATATTTGAATGATCTTTTCAACAGCGTCATATAAATCGACATTAGAAGGTATGTATTCAATTCTTCCCATTTGGGCGCGAGACCACTCAAGAAGGTTTTCAATCAGAGAGAAAAGCCTTTTTGCCGCTTTGTTAAGGCTGTCGCCTATCTGCATAATCTCCTCTTTTTCAAGCTGGTCGAAATCTTCGGTAAGCAGTTCGGACAAGCCCATAAATCCGCTGAAAGGTCCGCGTAGATCATGGGCTACTATCGAGAAAAATTTATCTTTGTTGGCATTGAGAACTTTCAATTCATCCTGTGCTTCTTCAAGCTGCTTGTTGTAATGCACAATAGCGTCCCTTGAAAGTTTCAGTTCAAGATGAGTTTTTACGCGGGTTAACAGTTCCGTAGAATTAAAAGGCTTTGTAATGTAATCGACAGCACCTATTTTAAGTCCCTCTATTATGTCATCGGTTTCTGCTTTTCCTGTAAGAAATATAACAGGTATATCCCTTGTTTCTTCCTGAGACTTTAAAATCTTGCATACTTCGTAGCCGTCCATCTCAGGCATCATTATATCAAGCAGTATCAAATCGGGATCTGTAGTATTAACTACAGAAAGAGCCTGACTGCCGTTTGCGGCAAAAGAAATCTGATAGCCCTCTTTGTTTAAAATACTGCTTAAAACCTGAAGATTTTTTGGAATATCGTCAACTATCAGAATAAGTGGTTTTTTGTCAAATTTTGCTATGTTTTCCTGCATGTGATCTCTTATATTATTAAAAATATTATCATCTGTTTATTTAAACTCCACGTTTCAGATGTCCAACATCTGGTAGATGTTGGACATCTTTTTCCTCCTGTTTTTCATTTACGTTACGTTTTTATCTTCAATAAATGGCAAATCTACCAAAAAATAATCATTTCCATGAGTAATTTTCCTTAATGATGGCTGTTTCATCTGTTTATATAAGCCCCACCCTAACCTTCCCCAAGGGGAGGGAATTCAAGCATCTTGCTCCCTCCCCTTGGGGAGGGCTGGGGTGGGGTTTCTTCCTGTTTTTCATTTACGTTACGTTTTTATCTTCAATAAATGGCAAATCTACCAA
>CAZOBD010000046.1:0-6704 GCA_964577665.1 uncultured Hyphomicrobiales bacterium | reverse complement strand
AAAATAATCATTTCCATGAGTAATTTTCCTTAATCATGGCTGTTTCATCAGACGAAAAATCACTAAATTAATTTATTGGTTTGTGTTAAAATATTTCATTTTTATATCTTTTACAATATCCGGATACAGCTTCAGAGTACCGGGTAGTCTTTCAAAATCGAACATATCGGCTTCATCATACAATCTCGACCCGTAAAGTGTTAGTTCGGAAATATTGTTTTCCCTGCCTATATTTTTAATCTGAGCGGCAAAACTTTTAATATCATCCACGATGGCAGAGCCGCTAATTATTTCCCAGGCAGACATTAATTCACCATTGAGGTTCATTAACACTTGTTCGCATATAGTATCGCATTCTGATTGAACATCAATGTCAGTCCCTGTCCCGGCAGGTGCCGTTTCTAAAACGGCATCATTAGTTTCTGTCTGCATTTTCGGGGTAATTATTGGCTCCTCTCCGTCAGGAAAGTCCTTTTCTAAAAACTTTGCAAGATAGTTAATAAGCTCATCCTTCATAATAGGCTTTGTGATGAAACCGTCAAATATCTTTCTTCTTTCTTCATTTCTTTTTTCTTTTATGGCAGCAGCCGTTAGAGCTATCACCGGAATATTTTTTTTCATTTTTATTCTTCGTGCAGCCTCGTATCCGTCGATTCCGGGCATTTTTATATCCATCAGCACAAGTGTAAAATCATTATTTTCTACTGCTTTCACGGCATCAAAACCGTTTTCTGCTTCATAACAGACAATATTGCTGCCGTTGAAATACCCCTTAATAAGCTCTCGGTTCAGCGCAATATCATCAACGACAAGAATGACGGCTTTTTTGAAAGTATAAGTTGCCGGAGCAGTATCATTTTTTAAAAGATGAATATCTTCAGTCTCCGGTATCTGTACATTAGGAATAGTGATTTTGAAAGTTGTGCCTACTCCCGGCTTACTGTAAAGATTGATAGAGCCATGCATCATTTCTACCAGTCTTTTGGTAATGGCAAGCCCCAAGCCGGTACCTCCGAATTTACGGGTGTTTTGTCCGCTCTGCTGAACGAAAGCCTCGAAAATCCTTGCCTGCTGGTTCTGAGCAATGCCGATGCCGCTGTCTTCAACGAAAATCATTAAATCTAAGTATTCACTATTGTTTTGAGATTCTTTTTGCTTTATGTTTACGTTGACATATCCGCTTTCCGTGAATTTAATAGAATTTCCTATCAGGTTAAATAAAATTTGCCGGATTCTTATCTGGTCGAGCATAAGTCTTTCCGGAATGTTTGCATCCGCATGAAAAGCGAATTTTAATCCCTTTTCCTGTGCTTTTAAAAGGAAAATACTTCTTACTTCTACGACAAGGGCTTTCAGGTCAACAGGTTCAATATTCAGGTCAATTCTGCCTGCTTCGATTTTAGAAAGATCCAAAATATCGTTGATAAGCATTAAAAGGTTGTTTCCGCTGGATTTTATTGCATCGACGTAACCTTTTAGTCTTACATCTTCGATTGATTCACCGACCATATCGGCAAAGCCTAAGATAGCATTCATGGGCGTTCTAATCTCATGGCTCATATTGGCAAGAAATTCTGATTTTGCTCTTGTGGCAGACTCAGCAATATTTTTTGCTTTTCCAAGTTCGGTTACGGTTTCTTCAAGTTTCAGCTTCTGCTGTTCGAGATCGAGTTTTGCAAGTTCAAGGTCTTGAGTGTACCACAGAAGTTTATCTTCGGATTTGGTTCTTTCAGTAATATCGTGAAAGCTCCATATCCTGCCGGAGTATTTGCCCTGAGTTATTTTTGCCTTGGAAGAAAGCTCCAGCACTTTCCCGTTTTTTAAATGCACTACTATTGAAAATTCCCCGCCTGTATTTCTAACTTTTTCTTTTATAAGAGTTTTGAATCCTTCGGAGTCCATTACCTGCATTGAGAGATTATCTATGAATTTATCCTGACTTAGAGCAGCGGGCAGTTTCTCTTCGCATTCGAGCATCTTGCAGAACTGCTCGTTATAAGATGTGATTATTTCATATTCATTAAAAGCAATAACACCTTCATTAATTGACTCCAGAATGGCTCTGCTCAGGGAGAGTGATTCCTCAAGCTCTTTTTTTGCCTTGATGATTTCATTTTCATTTATGGCAAATTCCAGCTTGACTTTTCTACCGCCGGGCCAGTTAATAACTTTATCAAAAACCCGCTGGTAAAGGTTAAGATTGTTATTATAGAAATTCCACGTAAGAGTATTATCTCCATTTATCAGAATTTCTTCATTTTTACAGTGCAGGCAGGGTGTTCTGATATTTTGAAAAGCTTCATAGCATTTCATACCTGCGGGATCGGTTTTCAGCACTTTTTTGGTGTGCTTGTTAGCATATAAGACCTCAAAGGTTTCAAGGTCGCTTACGAAAATTATTTCTTCAATGCTGTCAAAAATAGAAAGCAGCTGCCTTCGCTCGGCATCTAAGTCCTTTCGTATTTTTTCCTTCTGCTCAATTTCTTTCTGTAGCTGCTCGTTTATCAACTTTAAAACTTCTGTGCGGCTTTCAATCCTTTTTTCCAGATCCTGCTTTGCCTGATACAGCTCTTCTTTTATTTTTTTTTGCTCTGCGTTCTTTTCGGCTCTTAAAAGGGCAGAGGAAATATTCTGGGCGACAGCAGAAAGCAGGAACTCGTCATCTTCCGAAAATCTCTTTTCGTAATTCAGACGGTCGAAACCGATTACACCCCAAAATTTATTTTGAACAAATATCGGCACGATGAGTATAGCGGTAATTCCGCTGCCCGTAAATATTTCTTTTGCAGACCGGGGCAGGTCTTTTACCAAAGAATTGATGTTCTTATTGCTTGAAGATATTTCATAAAACTCGCTCCCGTAATTATCGTAAGGTATATTCTGAAGTTCTTCTTTCGGGAGCATAAACTCGGGTTGTTTTGCCCACTGTTCTTTGAGGCTGATAAAGGTTTTATCTTCAACCTTTGAATTCTCGAAAATAGTGATTCTTTCTACCGAAACGGTATGCCCTACAATTTCAAGAGCTTTTTGGAGAGCGCTTTCAAACTCCTCCGAGTGAAGTAAAATCCCGGCAGATTCGTTTAAACTTTTCAGATAGTTCTCTCTGTAATTCGGTTCCCTTTCTTCTTCCATATCCTTTAATTCTCAGGTTTTGCAATTAGTCATACTCTTCAGTAATATTTACGAATGTACGAAATAATTATGTTAAAAATATATAATAATAAATTTTCAGGAATATTTAAAGAAATTTTGATGAATTTGAAATTTAGTGATACTTTTGAAATACTTTTTTTTGCAGATTAAAATATTAAATTGGAGAGATAAATGAAAATTGCTGTTACCGGAGGAGCGGGTTTCATAGCATCACACGCAGCCGATGCATATATTGAAGCGGGACACGAAGTTGTCATTCTTGACAATCTTTCAACAGGGAAGAAAGAAAATCTAAATCCAAAAGCAAAATTTATTGAAATCGACATAACAAGCGACAAAATAAAAGAGCTTTTAGCGGAAGAAAAATTTGATATTTTAAATCATCATGCCGCACAGATGAACGTAAGAGTTTCAGTGGATGATCCGAAGTTTGACGCTCATACCAACATTATCGGCGGACTGAATCTTTATCAGGCGGCAATGGAAAGCAGCGTTAAAAAAGTCGTTTTTGCCTCCACGGGAGGCGCCGTTTACGGAGAGCAGGATTATTTCCCCGCTGACGAAAAGCATCCTCAGCAGCCGCTTTCTCCTTACGGTATTGCTAAGCTTGCCAATGAAAAATATCTTTTCTATTACAAAGAAGTTTTCGGCATGGAGCATACAATCCTGAGGTATGCAAATATCTACGGACCGCGGCAAAACTCTCTCGGTGAAGCCGGAGTGGTAGCTATTTTTGCCGATAAAATGCTTTCCGGCGAACAGCCCGTAATAAACGGCGACGGCAAAAACACCCGCGACTATGTGTATGTCGGAGATGTTGTCAGGGCAAATCTTCTTGCAATAAAAGACGATATTTCCGGCATTTTCAACGTGGCAACAGCTCAAGAGCATGATGTAAATTACATTTTTAGAAAGCTGAAGGAACTGACAGCTTCGGACTGCAAAGAAATTCACGGCGAGCCAAAAAAAGGAGAACAGCGGCGCAGCGTCTGCTCTTATGAAAAATTTAAAACCCGGCACGGCTGGCACCCTCAAGTTCAGTTGGACGACGGTTTGAAGAAAACGGTAGAATTTTTTAAAAATCAGCATGAGTAATTTATTGTCATGCAGCTTTCACTGACAGATTACATCGTTATTGCCGTCTATTTCTGTATAATTCTCTATATAGGTTTTTTTCTTTCGAGGAAACAGGCAAAAGGCGAAAGTGCAGTCGAGGATTATTTACTGGCAGGCAGAAAACTGAGTCTGCCGATTTTTATCGGCACATTGGTTGCAACATGGTACGGCTCCATACTCGGTATAGGCGAGTTTGTATATCGGAGCGGGCTGGTGGCATGGCTCTGCTTTTGTTTTCCTTATTACATAGCGGCGGCGCTTTTTGCATACTTCATTGCGGGAAAAATAAGAGAAAGCTCCTCAAAGACAATTCCCGAACAGATTGCATCAAAATACGGTATTAAATCTTCAATAACTGCCTCGGTGATTGTTTTAGTGATTACCGTTCCTGCTTCGTATGTTCTCATGTTAGGGGTACTTCTGCAAATGTTTACAGGCTGGGCATTGTGGCTTTCGATTACAGCCGGAGCTTTTATTTCCCTTGTCTATCTTTACAACGGCGGTTTCCGTGCCGATGTACTGACGAACTCGGCGCAGTTTGTTCTTATGTATATAGGTTTCGGCGCATTGTTAATTTTTTCTATTTTGAAATTCGGAATGCCTGCAGAAGCCCTGAATACCAGTGGTAATATCCTACCCGAAAGTCATTTGTCTTTAACCGGAAATTATTCTTGGCAGATTATAGCCGTTTGGTTTATAATTTCGCTTCAAACGTTTATTGACCCGTCCTTCCACCAGAGATGCGCCGCCGCAAAAACGCCTTCTACTGCAAGAAGAGGTATTTTTCTATCTGTGCTTTTCTGGATGATATTCGACTTTATGACTATCACAACCGCAATGTATGCACGTGCATATTTCCCGGTAGAAAATCCTCTTATGGCATATCCCGCAATGGCTGCCGAAGTGCTTCCCGTTTTTTGGCGGGGGCTTTTTATAACGGCTCTGCTCGCAACCGTAATGTCAACTCTTGACAGCTATGCCTTCATAAGCGGCGCCACAATAGGCAATGATATTTTAGCTCCCTTTTTAAAAAAAATCAGACAAAAAAAGAGAGACCGTTTTACTTCATATTCAGAAAAGAACGATAAAAGCAAATGTCATTGCGAGGAGCAAAGCGACGAAGCAATCTCTGACCAATTTTCAATTTTTAAAGGCAAGCTGTATGGGCAGTCATCACCAAGAACAAAACAGCGAAGTAATATCTTTAAGCTGAATAAGTTTTTCTCTTTCTTAAAAAAACACAATGCAGGTAGTGAAATTGAAAAATTGAGCAAATACGGTTTGATAATTAGTTCCGCGGCTGCGGTTTTCCTCGCCGCCGCCCTGCCTTCCGCCGTTGATTTAATTTATAAAACCTCTTCTGTAGCAGTACCGGGACTTCTAATACCTTTGACCATCTCGTACAGCAAGAGATACAAACTAAAAAACGCTTTCATTATTATGGCAGTTTCTTCGTCTGTATCTTTGCTGTGGACGGCTCTTTCCCTGCTGGCACAGTCAAGGATTTTCTACATGAGGGAAGCTTTTTTAAACATTGAACCGATGCTTGCAGGACTGCTGGCATCTGTTCTTCTCAGCATCTTTAACATTCGGAGGATTAAACCTTGAATATACACATTAAGGAGTTCTTCACAGCATCAAATCTGCTGAGTTTTTTCCGACTCCTGCTGTCCGTGCCTATGGCAGTTTTTCTGGTAAACGGCATGACAACGGCAGTGGTGGTCTGCTTTGCGCTAGCATACATCAGCGATCTTCTTGACGGCGTTGCTGCCAGAAAGCTCGGTCAGATAACGGAAACGGGCAAGATAATTGACCCCCTTGCCGATAAAGTCTTTGTCGGTACCGCCGCCCTTGTGCTGATTTTAAACGGCACCGTTCCGCTGTGGTTCGGCATAATAGTACTCGGACGGGATTTTCTCATCTTAACGGCGGGTCTGCTTTCCGCACGGAAGTTAGGCTATGTGCTTCAGTCAAACTGGGCAGGAAAAATCACGGTAGTTTTGATTGCAATTGCATTCATCGGCATGTACCTCGAAATAGAATTTCTTGACCCCTGGATACTTTATTTTACAGCCGCTGCTATGATTGTTTCCCTTGTGATTTACGGTGTTGTGATGGTAAAGCGGCTGAGGGAAAATTCTGAGAATCATTAATTCATCTGTTTATTTTACTTTCCGCTTCAGATGTCCAACATCTGGCAGATGTTGGACATCTTTTGCATCCATACTGTGCGTCCCCTCCTCAAGAGGGAATTAAGGGGTGTGTCGGTTTTAGAAATCAGAATTTAGAATTTAGAAATCAGAAAATAGCAATTGGTTATTCGCATCTCATTCCCAAACTCCGATATTGGAACGTGAAATCAGAAAATAGCAATTGGTTATTCGCATCTCATTCCCAAACTCCGATTTGGGAATGTGCTTTTCTTTCAAAACTCT
>CAZOBD010000045.1:9978-25372 GCA_964577665.1 uncultured Hyphomicrobiales bacterium | reverse complement strand
AACAGATGAAACGGACATGATTTTGGAAAACACATAAGGGGATGATTATTTGAGAGTTAATGTAAAACAGAGTTTTGAAAGAAAAGCACATTCCCAAATCGGAGTTTGGGAATGAGAAGCGAAAAGAAGACAGGTGTGTCATTCTGAACTGGTTTCAGAATCTCACGAATGAGGATCCCCTAACTTGAGATTCCGCAACAAGTGCGGAATGACCTAAAGAATGAGATGTGAAGATGGACTCCACTTTCAAAGTGGAGTCCATCTGAAAGCGAAATGAGTAAAAAAAATAGCGGCAGAACAAGGCAGAGTATTTTGGCGAAAACAAGTCCTTCAAAGACTTGACGAAAAACAAATAAAACAAAATACAGTTATCGGCGTTTTAAAAGAAGGTAATTGGAAAAAATAGCCGAAGAAGCAATGCAGAAAAGAAGTCAGGTGGAAATATTAGCTATGTAAAACGGACATATAAATGAAAGCAATAATCGTAATACCGACCTACAACGAAGCGGACAATATCGAAAGGCTGATACACGAGATACATGCTGAAAAAAACGATATGAATGTGCTTGTGGTGGACGACAATTCTCCCGACGGCACAGCCGCCATTGTTAAAAAAATGATGAAATCCGACGTCCGGATTCATTTGATTGAAAGACCGGGCAAGATGGGCTTGGGAACAGCATACTGCGACGGTTTTGCATATTCCATTGAAAAGGGATTTGATGCTGTTTTCGAGATGGACGCCGATTTTTCTCACGATCCAAAAGAGATACCTGCATTTCTCAAAGAATTGGAAAATAATGACTTGGTAATAGGCTCCCGCTATATCACAGGCGTAAATGTCGTTAATTGGCCCTTAAGCCGCCTGCTGCTCAGCTACGGCGCAAGCCTTTACACAAGGGTTATAACCGGAATGCCCGTAAAAGACCCCACGGGCGGATTTAAATGCTTCAGAGCGGAAGCCTTAAAAAAAATCGACTTAGATACCATACACTCGAACGGATACGGTTTTCAGATTGAAATGAACTACCGCATGTGGAAACTCGGGGCAAGAATAAAAGAAATTCCAATAATTTTCATAGACCGCCGCAGCGGCGTTTCCAAAATGAACAAAAAGATTGTCTGGGAAGCTATCTTCATGGTTTGGAAGCTGCGTTTTTGCGGTGTTAAAAAGAAAAAGAAATGATGTATAATTAAAAACTAACTGCTAATATGATAAGATTTTTATTTGTTTTTTTGACGGCTGCCGCTTTTGTTTCGTGCACACAATTTAATACCGTTGATGTCATAAACTTCGACACAAAAAAAGTCCGGGTACAGAAACTGAATATCAATTCCGAAGCTAAGGATTACGGGCCCTTTTTCAAATCCGACGGTAAGTCTCTGTTTTTTGTCTCAAACCGCGAGGGCAGCAAAGCCGCCGAGAATGCTCCGCCTTCGGACGATATATGGGTATCATTGATAGAAAATATCGAAAACATGCGGTTCAGAGAGCCTTTTCATACCGATAAACTTGATAATTTCAAAGAAATAGGCATAAACACCCATTTCAATGAAGGCTCGATTGCTTTTAATTACGACGGCAATAAAATGTATTTCACAGGCTGCGGCAGGGAAGACGACAGGGGAGCCTGCGATATTTATGTAACTGAAAATATCTCAGGTAAATGGACGATGCCGGTTAATCTTAAGAATATTAATTCAGAATACTGGGAGTCTCAACCTTCGCTTACAAATGATGAGGGGAAGATGTATTTTTCGTCAACCCGTCCGAAAAATCCCAATCAAAAACTGCTGGAAATCAGCGATAAAAATATTGATATATGGGTAAGCAGTTACAATTACGACGACAAGGAATGGAGCAAACCTGAAAATCTTGAGATTATCAATTCCGAAGGAAGAGAGATGTCTCCCTGTATTGCAGCAGACAATGTTACTCTGCTTTTTGCATCCGATTATTATCAGCCTAATTACGGGGGACTGGATTTATACGTAACTAGATATGATCCGAAAACAGGCACTTGGTCAAAGCCGCAGAATCTCGGTAAATCGGTTAACACTTCCAATGACGAGCTTATGCCTACACTGGCAGGCGGGGGCGCTTATATGATATACACTTCCGCCCGGGGTGATGAGGACAGCAGGCAGTTAGACCTGTATATGGCTAAGTTTCCAAAACCGATCATTTTAAAAAAATAAAATAAAATGGACATTACGGTAGTTATCGTTAATTACAACGTGAAAGATTTCCTTTTGCAGTGCCTGCGCTCAGTGCAGACTGCCTCGGAAGGTATGAAGGTGGAAACTATCGTTGTGGACAATAATTCCGAAGACGGCTCTGTCGAATATCTGCGCCCGCTTTTTCCCAATGTGGAATTTATTAAATTAAAAGAAAATCTCGGCTTTTCAAAGGCAAACAATATTGGTATTGAAAAAGCAAAAGGCAAATACATACTGATACTCAATCCTGACACCCTCTTGGAAAAAGATACGCTGCGCAAGATGTATGATTATATGGAGCGGACTCCCGAAGCAGGCTGCGCCGGATGCAAAGTGCTTAATCCCGACGGCAGCTTTCAGATTTCCTCCCGCCGCGGCTTCCCGACTCCCTGGGCTTCTTTCTGCAAACTGTTCGGTCTGCAGAAGCTCCTCCCAAAGTCAAAGTTTTTTGCTTCTTACAATCAGACTTTTCGCAGCGAAGACGAGACCTATTTTGTAGATGCCGTAATGGGCGCTTTCATGTTTTGCAGAGCTGATGCACTGCACGAAGCAAACGGATTCGACACTGATTTTTTTATGTACGGCGAAGACCTTGATCTATGCTATCGAATGAATATGAACGGGTGGAAGACCGCATATTATCCCGAAACTGCCATTATTCATTACAAGGGCGAGAGCACCCGCCGCAGCAAAATCAACGAAGTGAAGCATTTTTACGAAGCAATGGAAATATTTGCAAAAAAACACTTCGCAGGGTCTGCTTTCTTTCTGATGTTCCTTCGATTGGGGATATTTATTCGTTCTGTGATTGCTTATGCAGGTAATTACAAACGCGAAATATTTTTTATTGTAAATGATCTTGCTGCGGTAAATTTATCGCTTTTGGCGGCTACTAAGATTAAAACAGGTGATTTTTTCGGATTTCCGGACTATGCCTATCCCGTGATATTTATTGCCGTCAGCATAGTGCTTTTTATTTCTATGGTTTCCGTAGGGGAATATTTCGAAGGCAAGCCCTCTGCCAGCCGAGCTTTTTTTGGACTTATGATAAGCTTTTTTGTGTTGTCTTCTCTTACATATTTTTTCAAGAGCTATGCTTTCAGCCGCGGCGCCGTACTGATGACAACAGGCTTTACGACGGTTCTGATTTTCCTTTCCAGAGTTACATACAATGTGATTGAGAGATCCTCGGGCAGAAAATCCGAAAGACGCATAGCAATAATCGGTTCTAATAAAAAAACGGAAGCTCTGATTGAGAAGCTGACCCGCTCAGACGCCGTAAACGCAAGGATAACAGGCATAATAGCCCCAGGCGGAGACAAATCAGCCATAGCGAACCTGCCGGTGCTCGGAACTCTTGAAAATATTTCAACTATTATTAACGAAAAAAATATTCGTGAAGTGATTATTACTGACGAGGGTCTGTCAACACTGGATATTGTGAAAAGCATTTCGGGAAGGATATCCGGAAAGGTTCGCATTCATGCCGCTCAGGAGTACGAGGAGCTTATTGCCGCAAGGATAGTAAGCGACATCACGGGCAGCAGGCATACTCTGCCCGAAAGCAATCTTTTGAAGCTGCGTTACCGTATCGCTAAAAGACTCGCAGATATCACAATTTCTGTTTTTCTTTTGTCTATTGGATTTCCATTGTTATATTTGTTAAAAAGGAAAGTACCCGGCATCCCGAAAAAACTCGGCGCTGTCATAAAGGGAACTAATTCTCTTGTAGGTATTTATCCTCTTGAGGGAGAGGAAGAAGCCGTCGGAAAACCCGGCATTACGGGACTGGCACACATAAGCAAGCCCGAAAATCTTTCGCATGATGCTCTGAAAAATCTGAATAATTACTACATAAGGCATTACAGCATATCCCTCGACTTTGAAATATTTTTAAAACTATTTATCAGGAACTGACATGGCAAACAGTTTTACACTTGATTTCGAAAAACCTGTGCTCGAACTAGAAGCAAAAATAGAAGAAATGCGCTCTCTTTCAGGAGAGTTTGAGCTGGAAAATGAAATAAAAAATCTGGAGAAAAAAGTGGACGCTTTGAGAACAAATATTTACCGGGGCTTAACCCGCTGGCAGCGCGTACAAATAGCACGCCATCCCGAGCGTCCGCAGTCGCTTGATTATATTGAAAACTGCTTTACTGATTTTATGGAGCTGCACGGAGACCGAAACTTCCGCGATGATCCTTCTATTGTCGGGGGCATGGCACATTTTAACGGCAAACCTGTAATGATAGCAGCCCATCAGAAAGGAAGGGATACTAAGTCTAATCTTTACAGAAACTTTGGAATGCCGCATCCGGAGGGATACCGCAAAGCTCTCCGGCTTTTCAAATTAGCCGAAAAATACGGTAAGCCGGTCATTACCCTGCTGGATACACCCGGCGCTTTCCCGGGTATTGAAGCGGAAGAACGCGGTCAGGCTGAAGCAATTGCCAGAAATTTGATGGAAATGTCCGGTCTAAAGGTGCCTGTTTTAGTAATTATTATCGGGGAAGGCGCTTCCGGCGGAGCCATAGGCATGGGAGTCGGCGACAGAATACTCATGCTCGAAAATGCCTGGTATTCGGTAATCGCTCCGGAATCGTGCTCAAGTATATTATGGAGAAGCTGGGAATTCAAAGAGCAGGCAGCCGAGGCTCTTCAGCTTACTGCCGTAGATTTGAAAAAGCACGGTATTATCGACGAAATCATTCCCGAACCCGTTGGCGGCGCACATAAAAATCCAAAAAAGATGTATGAAATATTTCATGAATTTCTTGCAAAAAACCTGAAAGATATTGCCAAAACAAATCCCGATAAGCTGATCAAGAAAAGAAGAGAAAAATTTTATTCCATGGGTGTTTGGGAAGAAGAATAAAATCCTTCTTTTTTTTCTCATTTTTTTTATATTCCGAAACTTTAACGGATAAGCTTCGTTTAAAAGTATATGTTGCAAAGATTTCATTTATATTTTAAAATGCTGTTGATAAAGGTTTAAATGAAGGGGTTCATATACAGTATTCTTTTTATTTTTCTGACGGTTTCTCTGACTGCTTCTGATAAAACCGACAGTCTTGAGACTGCTTTGAAAAATGCAGAACCTGACAGCAGCAGGCTTAATATCCTCAAATCTCTTTCATGGGAATATAATTCTCTTCTTTCGGACAAAGCTATTGAGTTCGGAAAAAAAACGCTTGAACTTGCAGCCAAGTTAGAAGACAGCGCTTCTATGGCAGATGCTCATATTATATTAGCCGCTGCTTTTAAGAATTTCAATGATTTTAAACTAAGCTTCGAGCATATTAACAAATCAATCAAAATTTCAGAAAAACTGAATGATAAGAAGCGCCTTGCCAAGGCAAAAATGCACCTTGCAACTATTTATCTGATATGGGGCGATTACGATAAATCAATAGAAGTTTACTGGAAGTCCATTTCCCTCAGCGAGCAGATTGGGTACAATTCGGGAAAGGCTGAATGTCTTACCGGTCTTAGCTCTGTTTACAGGGCTTTGGGCGACTATGAGAAGGCGCGGAAATATGCCTATAAATCTCTGAAAAAATGGGAAGAAACCGGAGATAAAATCCACATAGGACACACACTCAGAATGCTTGCCATGCTGGATCTTTTTCAGGGAAAGCATCTCGAAGGCAGGGAGAAACTTGAAAAAGCGCTCAGATTATTTAAAAAAATAGAAAATAAAGAGGGTATCGCCGAAGTATATGTTTCCTTTGCCAATTTTGCATACTATAATCAGGATTATCAGGCTGCAATAGATTACCTTCAGAAACCGTTCGAAATATATTCCGAGTTCGAAAGCAAGGGGATTCTTGCGCAGTTTTACAATGCTTTTGCAAGACTTTATACTCAGCTCGGCAGAACTGACAAGGCTTCGGAATATTATCTGAAAGAACTCAGAATACGCGAAGAGACCAGTACGGAAGAAAATAAAGCATGGTATTATTTTACGATTGTGAATCTTTACCGCTCATGGGGTAACTACAAGAAAGCCCTTGAAAATCTTAACAAAGCGGCGGAATATCTTGACAGAAAAGGCGACGATTTCTGGAAAACAGCTTATCTGGCAGATTATGCACTACTTTACGACGAGTGGGGGAAGTATGATAAATCAATTGAATATTATAAAAAAATACTTAAGGAACGCGAAAAAGCCGGAAATATACCTGCTGCGGCACATTACCTGAAAAAATTAGCCGAAGTATATGAAAAAAACAAGCAGTATGAAGAAGCCCTGAATTCATATTCTCAGGCGCTAAAAATTTTTAAACAGGCCGGGCTTGTTACCAACGAAGCCGATGTAAAAGGGCTCATGGGCAATGTTCATTTTAAGCTGGGCAACTACGAAGAAGCTCTTCGTCTGCATACCGAGGCTGCTGAAACAAATGAGATTCTTTCGGGTATTATGGAAGCCGATAATTATCTTTCAATGGGAAAGATATATCATAAGCTGAAAAAATATAATGAGGCGGTAAAGTATTTCGAACTTGTCATAGAGGCGGCGGCTCAGAATGTAAAATCCGAATTACTGAAAACTGCCTATAAACACCTTTCCGAAATATACTCTGTAAAGAATGATTTCAAAAAAGCCTTTGAATACAATAAAAAATATACTACCGTAAAGGACAGCCTGGAAAGCAGCAGGCAGACAGCATCTCTGGCAGAAATGCAGCTAAACTTCGAAATGGAAAAGCAGGAGAAAGAAAACGAGCTTTTAAAGAAAGAGAATGAGATAAAAATGCTTGAGTTGTACCGACAGAGAATCATCATCATTGCGCTGGTTATTATTGCAGTTTTAATACTTGTAATAACAGTGATGGTTTACCGCGGACTGGTTTTGAAAAACAGGATAAATCGTAAGCTGACAGAAGCGAATACCAAGCTTTCCGAAAGTGAAAACCGCCTGAAAGAACTGAACGAAGCCAAGGACAATTATCTTGCCATAATAAACTCGGATATTGACCGCGCCTCTAAATATGTAACCTCACTGCTCCCCCTGCCTATTGTGAGCGGTTCTCTCCAGACGGACTGGCGGTTTATTCCCTCCGAGCATATCGGAGGAGATTCTTTCGGCTACCATTGGATAGACGGAAAAAATTTTGCTATTTACCTAATTGATGTATCCGGGCACGGAGTCGGCTCTGCGCTGCATTCCGTTTCGGTTTTGAACGTGCTCCGTTTTCAGACTCTGCCCGTAACAGATTTTAAAAATCCCGCTCAGGTACTTAAAGGGCTGAACGACGCATTCCAGATGAAACAGCACAATAATCTTTTCTTTACAATATGGTACGGCGTGTATAACACAGAGACCTCTGAAATGAAATATTCAACGGCGGGCCATCCGCCTGCCCTGCTGTGCTGTGCAGGAGAAGGTGAGAAATTGAAGAAACTCCGCGTAAAAAATTACGTTATAGGCGGCAAGGAAGGCATGGACTACGGGCAAAGCGAAGTAAAAGTAGAAAAACCTTCATGCCTTTATATTTTTTCCGACGGGGTGTATGAAGTGAAAGAGCCTGACGGAAGAATTTGGGGCATAGAAAACTTTAATGATTACATGAGACGCTTTTCATTTGAAGAGCTTGTAAGGCTCGACATCGGCGAACTGTACGAGGAAGTAAAGAAAAGACGCGGAAACGGCAAACTCGACGATGACTTTTCCATGCTGAAAGTTGTATTTCTTTAATCTTTCCTTTTTTATATTGATACATTTCTTTATTTTTAAATATTCATTGTTTATAAAAAACAATATAATCGGCTATTACCCTCTTTTCAGGAACACATCGGATATTTAAGATGAAAGTTTTGAAAGGATGGTATTTTTTTTAAGAAATATCCAATGCAATAATTTTCAAAACATGCTTATATTTCGAATATAGATTTGCTCTTTGAATATAATGCTTCCAAATCCTTTTTTTATTTGACCGGAACGGCTAAAATACATATCTGAAAAAATCGTATATTTGAGTAGTTGAAAATACTATTTTGGAGATGACATATGCCGTCGATTTCAATGTTTTACGGAATTATTATCAGAATGTATTTTGCTCCCGATGAGCATAATCCACCCCATTTTCATGCTTACTATCAGAACACTAAAGCAACTGTGAATATTAACACTTGTGAAATAATACACAGCAATATGAAATCTAAACATAATAAACTGATTGCTGCATGGGCTGAACTGCGTCAGGAAGAGCTGCTTGCAAACTGGGAATTGGTTATGAACGGCGAAAATCCTTATAACATCGAACCATTAAAATAGGAGAGACAATGTATCCAAATGTGAAATCTGTAAGACCTATCGAAAATTATCACTTAGAGCTTGTATATGACAATGATGAAATAAGAGTTTTTGATTTAAATCCATATTTAAACATTGGCAGGTTTAAAGAATTGAGAGACACTGAAATTTTTAATAATGTAAGAGTAAGTTTCGATTCTATTGCATGGCAAAACGGCATTGATATTGATCCTGAAACTTTATTTTCTAAAAGCAAGAAAGTTAATTGAAATGAAAGCCTGCCAGGAGAACGACGTGGAAAGCAGCATCGGGGTCTTAGGTGTGCGCAAATACGAGTCGCTTACGGGCAGCTTTACCTGAACTGACCCGCTGTGGGAGAGGCAAAATAGTCCATCAAAAATTCGTATATTTCAGAAAAATGATTATGGTGAAGAACATGGCTGGAAAATTATTAATAGTTATAGAAAAAGAAGAATTCGGATATTATGCTTATTGTCGTGAATTGAAGGGCTGCCACAGCCTTGGCTAAACTCAAAGGAAAAATTCTAATTGCTGTATTCATCAGTTTCCAGTTTTGTACCTGTACTAAGAACTTTTGTCATACAGTAAACAAGAAGAGTAAAAACGAATATCCATCCCAGTATCATAAATATCATTCCGAAAGAGGAAAGCTTAGGTGAAAGCATATAAAAATCGGTATCGGACACTCCTTTGCCGTCGGAAGTAACAATGCAGACGCGCCCTCCATCGGAATCTTCCGGTACTGTAAAAACCACATATATTGTCGGATTTTTCTTGTAAATGGTATCTATCTTCATTTTTTTTCCGTTCATAAATACTTCAACCTGCGAAGCATCGGGGGGAATTCTTCTTGCTTCTACGGTTATCTCAGTGCCTATGTAGCCGAATGTCGGAGAGATATGTACAATTTTGGGCGGAGCCGATAAAATAAATTCAGGAATAATGAAAATTATTCCGGCAATGAAAAATATGCTAAGCGTTTTTTTCATTTTTTCCTTATCTTTCCGTTTCTTCTCCAAGCAATATGCACCATAACAAGCAGAGCTATGAAAATTGCTGCCATAAAAGCACGGGCTCCCCATATGTAAGGTACTTTTTCAGGGTCAACTCCTACCAGATTGAATGTCGGTATGGCTTCTTTAACAGTCCAGAAAACCAGAATGAAAAGAAGATAGAGCGGTGTAACATATTTTATGACGTAATAAAAAATCCTTGGCGTTTTAATGTCCGAGCCTCTGTTAAGTTCGTCCCACCCTTTGTCCATTCCGTGTATCCATGCAAAAATTATTACTTCCACCAGAGCGACTACTACGAGCATGAAAGTACCTGCCCAGTAGTCCATCTCGTCCAGAAAATCAAATTTGTGGAAAAAGACTACGAAGTGTATGCTTACGAAAATCAGTCCGCCAATTACATAAGTAGCCCTTCTGTGAGACAGACCGAATTGCTCTTTTAAGAAGGAAATAAGAGGCTGTGCCATTGCGACAGATGAGGTTATGCCTGCAAAGAAAAGCAGGAAAAACCAGATGAAACCGAAAATTTCACCGAATTGTATCTGCTTGAATATCAGAGGCATAGAAACGAATCCGAGGTCGTAAGAGCCTCCTTCTGCGACAATTTGAGTTTGTGTAAGTCCGAAAAATGCAACTGCTACGGGAATCGCGATGGACGCTCCGAGAATGACTTCGGAAAATTCATTTACAGAAGCAGTTGCCAGACCGCTTAGAACAATGTCGTTTTCTTCGTGGAGGTAGCTTGCGTAAGCCTGCAAAGTGCCCATTCCGACGCTGAGCGTGAAAAACACCTGTCCCGCCGCGGCGAGCCATATATTTGCATCGGAGAGCATTTCCACTTTTGGATTCCAGATAAATGCCAGGCCTGCTTCCACGCTCCAGTCCGGATGATTTACCGGATCGGGGGTGCCTACCATAAAAACCCATACAGCCAGACCTGCGGCAAACAAAAGCAAAAGCGGCATGGCGATTTTTGCAAACAACTCGATACCTTTGGAAATACCTTTGCCGAGAATATAAAAATTAAGCGCCATTGTTATCAAAAGGAAGATGTAAGCGGGCCAAAGGCTTTCAAAATAGCCTTCCCCGGCTCCCTGGTAGCTTTTCAGGAAACCGTTCATCTGGTCGAATGTGTCCATGCCGAAGTACGTTTTCGTTATGGAGAAAAAGCTGAAGCCGAGCGACCATGATTCGATATATGTATAATATATGAGTATGCAGGTTGAAACCCACAAGCCAATGACACCGAGGTATTTTGCGATAGGGTTGTTCCAAAGTACGTCAAACATGCCGGGCAGCGAGCCGTGGTTGTATTTACCGCCGTTTCTGCCGATGGTCCATTCCACCCACATAAGGGGTATTGCAAGTAAAATAAAAGCTACAAAATAAGGAATCATAAAAGCGCCGCCGCCGTTCTGCGCCGCCTGTACGGGGAAACGAAGGAAATTTCCCAGACCTACGGCATTTCCTGCCATAGCGAAGATCAATCCTATTCTGCTGCCCCATTGCTCTCTATCGCTCATATATACTTATGTTGACATATAATTCAACTTAACTTACAAAGATATGAATTTTACTTTATTAGTCATTATTTTAAAATGTTATATTCCTTACTTTTTATATTACTTTAGATAGAAAATAAAAAAGCCTGCTTAAGGAGTATAAGCAGGCTAATCATCAAAATACTATTTATCAATCTTGTTCACAGTCAGCTTCCTGACAAGGTACCGGGCTGCCTGTGAGACAGTCTTCATAATCGGAATCTCCGCCGCATGTTGTTTCTTGATAAGTGTTAACATTCAATATCCTTGTTGATTTATGCCATTGCTGGTTCATATCCCGATATGAAAAAACTTCAAATAAATAACTTTTGTAGCAGCACTTATCGCCACATACAATTTCTTCATATACATTGAAACATTTATGAGTTTCCTGTCCGTCATAATGATTGTAAACATATTGTGCTGCGCTCATCCCATGATCGCAGCATGCAACCTGTTGAGTGTTGTCAAGTTTGAGTACCGTTTTGACTCTGGCAGTGCATAGGATAGTATAATAAACGTCAATATTAAATTCTGTACCGTCTGGGTATGATTTAAAATAATCAGCCGCTTGCTTAACAGCTATTCTTTCAAGCACTTTTTTTTATCGCTTTTTCTGAAATTAAAAGCTAATTATTGTTAAGGGAAGACCAATCTACTACAAGCTGTTTTCCTAAGCTTCCTGAAGTATTTCTTTCATAATACTGGGCGCTTCCCAGAAAACCGTAGTTGCTCGAAGTGAGAACACTGTTTTCCTGTGCCCAATTACCCGATCCTGGAGGACAGCCGGGATAAGGAGGAGCTTGAGCAACTGAAGAATTTGAATTTACAAGGAAAACAATAATTAACAATAAAAATAATTTATACATGATAAGACTCACGTTTTTTTTTACAATTTTATAAAACCAATGGTTCGAATGATATGATTGTTTTTTGATAAAATCAGGTAATAAGCCCCTGAGGCAAGAGAACTAATATCTATTTTGTCTTCTTTCAAGCTGCCATTTTTCAGCATTCTGCCGGTTAATGATAATATTTTATATTTTTCAATATCTATGCTGTTTTTTACATGAAGATAAGAACCGGCAGGATTAGGATGTATGGATATTTCCTCGTCATAAATCCGTTCTTCTTTGCCGGCAATTATATCCTTTGGTATAATCAATATTCCTTTTGAAGTTGGAAACCATAATTCTCTATTTTTCAATTCAATTGGGCTTCCTATTCTTGGAGCATAATCAGTATTATCTGGATTTGTTAAATGATCGAAATATGCATCAAGTTTTTCTCCGCTATAAACCGAGGCTGTTCTGATAAACTTTGATTTTCTTAATAATTCGGACCAATCTAAGGGTCTTAGTATATAATCCTCATACATTTCCCAAATTTTTTTCAAACCTATAACGATGTATTTACCGCTGTCAGTTTTATAAACTCTGAACACAGGTCTGGTTAAGCCGAAAACATTAGTATCCAATCCTCTTGAGGGACCAAAAATAGTCCATTTCGCGTTTTCGTAAAGACTTAGACCGGAACAGCAGTCTTCGCTTTTAAACGGATCTTCCATATTAAACAATGTTCTTTCCGTTAAGCCGAACCATATTTTTTCAGGAGTTTCCGCATAGACGTACTGAACTGCTTTCGACCAGCCGTCATATTTTGGTCCTGAATATGTTTTCAGCATAAGTCTATCTTTCAAAGTGTCATTTTCAAAAACGAAAATCTCTGGATTCTCGCCGTCGGGATCGAAATCATCATCATTTATATTCATTTTTCTGAATACAAAGATTTTTCCGTCCGGCGCCGCGGAAATAATTTTTGACCACGTATTCCTACCATACTGCATAAAAGAATAATGTGCATTTGTCTGCATAATTACTTTAAATTCATTTCTGTCATATTTCAGAAGCTCGGCTTTATAGATACTGTCTTCATCATTATAGACTTCCGTGGTTATCCAAAGGTTATTGAATTTGTCAACGCATATTTGTTTATAGATTCTGTGAAACCTGTTCTCGTCGTCAATGTAATCGTCTGTCCACTTACCGTTTTCGTATTTGTACAGAGAGAATCCACCCAGCCACAGAGCTCCGCTTGAGTCATAAGCTAAGTTAGAATCATGTGTAGGAGCAAGCGGCTCCGTAGAGTCCTTATAAAATATTTTAACGGGGAGGTCGAGCCATTCTTTGCAGTTCCACTGCCTGATGGCGGGTTCGAAAAATACGCCTTTGCGGAAGTCTTTTACAAGAAGCACTGTCACATTATCGTCTTTTTCTGTCATACTTACTATACTACTGGTCTCGAAAGAGTAATCATCTATTTCAATATCCACAGCAAGCATATTTGCACAAAAGAAAAAGACACTTAAGAAAAGAATTACTTTTTTCATTTTAAACACCTTTATATTTATTCACAATCACTTTCGCAAGGCACCGGCAGATTTTGAAGACAATCATAGTGCCCGGGATCAGGGCAGTCCTCTGCAGTTGAATATGTGATTACATTCTTATGAATATGCAACCGTATTCTTTTTCACAAACCCTCGCTTAAATTTAGTCCTTTTACCTTGCAGTGTGTCAGTATAGTACTACTTTTTACCATTTCTTTTTGTGAATATAAGTATTTTTTTTTCGACAAAATATTTTTTTCAACATTTTTTAAATATTAAACCTTGTATTTGTTCGTTTAAAATATTATGAAAAACTATGATTCATAAAAACACATAATGGAATGATTATTTTACATCTCCTTACTAAGCTGCGCTTGGTAAGGAAATTTTCAAAGGAAGTTTAACTTCTCGAGAAAATTGCAATCCCAAGCAAAGCTTAGGATTGAGAAAAATCTCGCGTTAGGGATACACACCCCTTAATCCCCTCTCAAGAGGGGATGCAATCTGTAAGGTTTCTTGTGCAAGTTCGCAATGACGTAACAGCAGAACGAAAAAGATGTCCAGCATCTGGCAGATGTCGGACATCTGAATCGGAAATGAAAATAAACAAATGAAAGTCTAAATAGATTAATCTTTGTAAAATGATATTGGCGCACTTAACAATATATCATTACTAAATATATGAACACAAAAGATTACCGCGGCATTTACGACAAATACCTTCGGCAGATTGAGGATTTCCTGCTTGAATATACCGAGCCGAAAAGCCCTTTTTCGCTGTACGAACCTTTCCGCTATATTATTTCGGGAGGCGGCAAGCGCATCCGCCCTGTTCTGACAATGCTTTGCTGCGGAGCGGCAGGCGGAAAGCCGGAAGACGCTCTGAAACCCGCCGCTGCCATAGAGATACTGCACAATTTTACGCTTGTGCACGACGACATCATGGATGCATCTCCTCTCAGGCGCGGCAGAGAGACCGTCCACACAAAATGGAACGAATCAGCCGGCATCTTGACCGGCGACGTTATGGTCGGGGCGGCTTACAATCTCCTGCCCTCGGCAAACGGGCATCCCCGCAGCGGAGAAATTCTTAAAGCTTTCACAAGGGGGCTCATAGAAGTTTGTGAAGGACAGGCTTATGACACTCAGTTTGACGAAAGGGAAGAGATATCCCTCGAGGAATATTTCATGATGATAGAAAAAAAGACATCCCGCCTGCTTGAAACCTGTGCGCTAATCGGCGGACACAGCGCCGAAGCAGATGAAAATACTATATATGCGCTGTTTAACTATGCCAATGCACTCGGCATTGCCTTTCAGGTGCAGGACGATCTGTTAGACATCGCCGCAGACGAAGCAAAACTCGGCAAGAAAGTCGGTCAGGACATAATAGAGGGGAAAAAGACATTTTTGATAATAAAAGCTCTCGAAAAAATAAAAGACGGACCAAACAGGGAACTTCTGGATAAATTCAATCAAAAAAAAGGCTTAGGCGGGGAATATGTCCCTCGTTTCCTTAAGCTTTTTGAAAAGTACGGCATTTTGGAAGACGCCCGCCGGACAGCTTCGGAATATTTCGACAAAGCACACGAAAGCTTAGAAATAATCTCTCCCGGCGAACACAAAGAAGTGCTGGAATGGCTCTTAGGCGCACTTAACAATCGTAATTATTAGGTGATGTTTAATCTGTTTATTTTAGCCCCGCCCTGACCCTCCGCAAAGGGAGGGAAATCATATTTTTTTCACCCTCCCCTTGGGGAGGGCTGGGGTGGGGTCTCATACGGTTTTTCATTTACAATACGTTTTTTTCTTCAATATATGGCAAATCTACCTAAAAAAATCATCCCATTGTGTGTTTTCCCCAATCATGGGTGTTTCATCTGTTTATTTTTTGCCCCACCCTGACCCTCCGCAAAGGGAGGGAAATCATATTTTTTTCACCCTCCCCTTGGGG
>CAZOBD010000045.1:0-9878 GCA_964577665.1 uncultured Hyphomicrobiales bacterium | reverse complement strand
AAAAATCATCCCATTGTGTGTTTTCCCCAATCATGGGTGTTTCATCTGTTTATTTCTTAGTTTCAGATGTCGGACATCTTTTTCCGCGAATATTTCGTCATTCTGCACTTGTACATGGAACCTCACGGAGATCATCCGCTCTTGAGAGAGAATAAAGTGGTGTGTTCCCCTAACGTGAGATTGCGGCATTCCGCTTCGCTTTGGACAGAATAACAGGCATGATTTCTAATTAAATTCTTCAACTATTTCAAAAGTATTTTTTTAGATTATGGATATTTTTTTAAAAATATTAATTATTCTTTCATATTTTTTGAATTTTTCAATTATTTTGGTTATTATTGTTCATAGTCAGAATCACTGTTATACAATTTAAATATAATATAAATATTTATGGCAAAGCAAAATTACACAATAGTAGTAATCGAAGATGATCCCCTTGTCAATACAACTGTTAAAGGGATACTTTCCGAAAAGTACGAAAAAGTGCTAACTTACACCGATGCGGGAGCTGCTCAGGATGAATTGTCTTCCGTAAGTCCCGATTTGATTTTGCTGGATATTTTCCTCGGACATGACAACGGCTTAGACATTCTTGAGAAACTTCGCAAGGAAGGCTATACCGTGCCGGTTATAATGATGACCGCTTTTTCCGATATAAAAATGGCAGTACGCGCCATGAAGCTCGGCGCCGAGGATTTCATCGTTAAACCGCTGGACCTCGAGCAGCTCGAAGTAGCAGTGGACAGGGCTTTGCAAAACTATAATCTTCGGCGGCAGGTAGATATACTTTCCGAAAAATTACGGGAGGAACAGCCAAGTGAAATAATAGGCGAATCGGCAGGAGTGAAAAAAGCTCTGGAAATAGGTAAAATAGCTGCTCCAACCGATACAACCGTTCTGATACTCGGAGAATCGGGCACCGGCAAAGAACTGCTTGCAAGATATATACACGAAAATTCAAGAAGGGCAAAGGGGCCTTTTATCACTATTAACTGCGGCGCTATTCCCCGCGAACTGGCAGAAAACGAGCTGTTCGGTTATGAAAGAGGCGCTTTTACGGGGGCAACCGAGAAAATAAAACAGGGAAAATTTGAACTGGCTCATCGCGGCACCATTCTTTTCGACGAAATAGCAGAGCTGAGCATGGAGCTTCAGGTAAAGCTTCTGAGAGTACTACAGGAAAGAAAGTACTACAGGCTGGGAGGCACTAAAGAAATATCAGTAGATGTAAGAGTTATTGCATCCACTAACAGAGACATAGAAAAGCTGGTGGAAGAAGAAAAATTTCGTGAAGACCTTTTCTACAGGTTGAATGTCGCACGTATTACGCTGCCGCCCTTGCGCGAGCGAGGGAATGACATAATTTTGCTTGCGACGAATTTTGTGCAGGACTTCAATAAAAAATTCGGAAAAAATATCAGCGGCTTTACACCCGATGCGGTCGAATTGTTAAAGAATTACAGATGGAGAGGCAATATCAGAGAGCTTAGAAATGTAATTGAAAGGGTCGTGCTGCTTGAATCCGAAGAAATTATATCAAGAGAATCTCTGAACTTTTTGAAACCCACTGCCGTTTCAAAAGCCGGAGGCAGAGAGATACCGGGCTTGAAGCCGGGCGAGCATTTTCTTGAAATCTCTGCCGAGGGAGTTACGATGGCAGACGTTTTAAGGGATTTGATAGTGAAAACATTGAAAATAACGGGAGGCAATCAGATTAAAGCCGCAAAGCTTATGGGTATTTCAAGAGCTAAGCTGCGCTACAGGATTGAACAGCTTAATATTAGTATTTCGGGAAGAAATATCTCCTAAATATCAGGTTTTGAAACAAAAAAACCGGGAATTCATTTTTTTTACTTGCATATCTTGTTTGAAGGGCTTATCTTTATTTGAGCAGCGATTTACTTAAGTTAATTTTACTGTATAAGAATATATATTTCATGCTGCTTTTTTAGAAATTTATTTCTTTTCAATTGCTTAGAATAAATTAAATTTATATATTGCATAGTTGAAAGGAATAAAGGAGCATTTTTTGCAGGGGCTTAATACTATGGAAACAGAAGAGCTTATTTTCAAGATGAAAAATTCGCCGGATGCTTATTCGCGGCGGAGAGCAGTAGAAGAACTTACCGAAACCGGCGAAATTAGCCGCCCCGTAGTGGAAGCTCTGGTATCGGGGCTTACCGATTTTGACGGGGGTATGAAGGATCTTTGCTCGAGAGCTGTCATTAATCTTCCTGATAAATGGAAACCCGACGCAGCTTCTTACTTAGCGCCTTTTATTACCAGTAAAAATATAGAAATAAGAAACCTTGCGGGAGATATCCTGACCCGGCTCGGAACATTTTCCATAGACTGCCTTCTGCCTTTTCTCGAAGATGAAGACGCGGATAACAGAAAATTTGCCTGCGATATAATAGGCTTGGTATGTCTGCCCGAGCACGGTAGATTTATTTATCATCTGATGGAAGACGATGATGAAAACGTCGTATCTTCATCTGCCGAAGCCGCCGGCAATCTGAAGGACCCCGGAGCAATACCCAAACTAAGGGAAGTATATGACAATTATGAAGAACTGCGCCCCATTGTTATTGATTCGATGGGTAAGATAGGCGGTGAGGAAGCACAGCAGTTTTTAATAAATCTGGTTAAAAAAGAAGAGGAACTGTTTCTCAAAACTGCAGCTATTGATGCTCTTGCTTTATGCGGAGAAGACGTTTCTATCAGCAGAGACCTTATGGAAGAGCTGCCCAATGTGCCTGAAGAACTGAAGCTGATTCTTTTAAAGACAATTTTTGCCATTTCTTTCCGCAAAGGTCATCCGATGGAACTGCCTGACGATTTGAAATATATCGCCAGAAAAGCTTTGCTTGAAGACGACAGCGATATTCGTATGTCGGGTCTGCTGGCAATAGGCAGTAAATACATCGAAGATGACGTCCCGGGACTTGTAAACGAAGCATCATATAATAACCCCGACACTCAGCAGCTTATTATCAACAACCTGCTTGCTTTTTCAAAACCGGAAGCATGCAGCGTTTTTTTTCGTGAGTTTTATCAGCAGGTAGATGAAGACGGCTCTATGTTTGAAATGGTGAACTATCTGCCTATGCTTTGGCCCAATGCCAGGGCTCAGAATGCTGTTGCAGCAGTGAACTCTATTATTGATATAATATTTGAACAACCAAAAGAAAACTCGTCTCTAATCGTGGAAGTACTGATGAGACTTGAAAGACCCAACGTACTGGATAAAATCAGAGAGTCTCTTTATACCGGAAAAACAGGACAGATAAAGGAAGCGCTCGATTTGATAGATAATCTTTCACTGCAGGACGAATTTGAAGACGATTTGATGAGACTCGGGTCTTCAAATCCGGCTTTTACAGAGCAGATACAGATGATAATGGCTAAATGAATGAAAACGATATGGAATAATAAGATAATGACAGATAAGGCACAGACTAATTATGCCGGACAGGAATAAATTATGAGTTCAGACTTATTTAAATTCAAATTCGGAAAGACCGGTCAGACTCAGCCCGGTTTGGGACAGAAAAATTACCAGGGGCAGCAGTCTATGTCGGATGATACATTTGCACGGTTGAGAGATGCTATTTACGGTAAGTGCGGCATCTATTTTTCCGACAGCAAAAAGTATCTTCTCGAGGGAAGAATCGCAAAAAGACTTCAGTCCCGCAATCTCGAAACTTTTGAAGAATATGTGGATTATATTCAATCACCTTATAACCGCGACGAACTCAATCAGCTTTTTGAAGTAATAACAATAAATGAGACCTATTTTTTTCGGGCGGAGCAGCAGTTCGATGCTTTTGAAAAAATAATCGTCCCCGAGATAATAAAGAACCGCAGGGGCATTGCAAGACCTGTGTTCCGCATCTGGAGCGCTGCATCATCCACCGGAGAAGAATCTTATACCTTAGGCATACTCATTCTCGAAAAGCTGAAACCAATGTTTCCCAATGTCAGCTTTCAGATAATAGCAAGCGACATTAACAACGCCGTGATCGAATCTGCCAAAAGAGGTGTTTATAAGGAATATGCCGTAAGAAACGTACCTGCGCATTATCTTAAAAAATACTTCAAACAGTCCGGCGGTACATATCAGCTAAGTCCGGAAGTTAAAAAATTAGTAAAATTTATGAATATAAATCTTTACGATCAGATAGCCATGAAATCCATCAGCGGCTGCGATGTGATTTTTTGCTGCAACGTGCTTATCTATTTTGATATACCCTCGAAGCAGCAGGTTGTTTCTTATCTTTACGATGCACTTAATCCGGGGGGATACCTGTTCATAGGATATTCCGAATCGCTTCACGGTATATCTAAAGCATTTAAACTTATACATTTGCCAAAAGCAATGGCTTATAAAAAAGATTAGCGGGAAAAACCATGGACGCACAACAAAAATCGAAAACTGTTTTAATTGCGGAAGATTCTTCATCCGTAAGGAAATTCATTACTCTGGCTCTCAAACTTGCCGGATATAAAGTGATTCCTGCCGAAGACGGAATGGAGGCTTTAGAAAAGCTGCCTCAGCAGAAAATTGATCTCTTGATTACAGACCTAAATATGCCAAATATAGACGGTTTCAAGCTAATTAGAACCATTAGAAGCGATCCTGAATATGCTGATCTGCCTATTATTATATTATCTTCCCTGTCTAAAGATGAAGATGTGCATCAGGGGCTGGACTCGGGAGCCGATTCTTATTTGATAAAACCATTCAATACTAAAAGAATACAATACGAAGTAGCCAAATATCTCGGTTAGAATATGGAATAGTTTTTGCCTGCTGTAAGGGCAGTTAGTTGAAAAAGAAAATAATTCACAAATAATGTAAGGATAAATATATGCGTTTTTTAGTAGTAGATGACTCCCCGACAATGAGACGCATAGTGATCAATGCGCTGAAGACTTTCGGCTTTACCGATGTAATCGAAGCTGAAGACGGACAAGAGGCTCTGAGCAAACTGGGTTCTAACGAGGTGGATTTTGTAATAACCGACTGGAATATGCCAAACATGACCGGTCTTGAGCTTACCAAAGCTATACGGGCTTCCGACAAACTGAAGCATCTGCCTATTTTAATGGTTACGACACGCGGACTTAAGCAGGATATTATCGAAGCGCTGAAGGCAAAAGTAAACAACTATATTGTCAAGCCTTTTACCCCTCCCGTGCTGAAAGAGAAGCTCAATGCAGTCCTCAAAGCAGTCGGTATGGAACAGATTTAACAGACAAGAACATATACGGAGATTTTATTAATGAAAGATATGGACATAGACGTTTTGCTTGCAAAAGCAGAAGAACTGAAAGCTTTATTTACCTTAGGGCAGAGGGTGATACCCTTTTTGGAAGAGATATTCATTTTTGTAAAAGATATAAAACCTCTGCTTGACGATATAAACAGCAGCATAGAAGAAAATCTGAAAAAAATGCCTAACGCATCCAAGCAGCTTTCTAAAGTTACAGAGGCAACCGAAGTAGCCACTACTGAGATTATGGACATCGTGGACGGTTTGATATACAAGGCAGACCTTATTTCCAATAATCTTAAGCTGATGAGTGATCTTGAAAAGAAACGACGTCAAAGCCCCCTGAAAGCTTTGGAGATACTGCAGGACGCCGCTGACAATGATGAGGATATCCAAACTCAAAACAATAAAATTGAAAAGGTTATTCACGATCTGAAAGGATCCCACGGCAGAGATTACCGCAAAGCTTTTAAAGAAAACGAAAAACTTCTTGAAAGCATTAAGGATGATTCCAACAATATTATGATGTCTCTGCAGGTGCAGGACATTACTTCTCAGCAGATTGCAGCGGTCAATCATTTGCTGGAAACCATCCAGGACAAACTGTCGGGCATTATCGGGAGGTTCCAAAGTTCCGGCATGAACGAAATAATTTCCGAAGAAAAAGGATATGAGAGAACAAATGTAAGCCGGCTCCACAGAAAAATCGCTTTCGATCCCGATGCAGTCGAGTCTATTAAAGGCAAACATACCCGCCAGGGAGAAGTTGATGACTACATGAAAGACATCAATGACAAGGAAGAAGAAGAAGAAGAAGAAGAGCAGGAAGGCAGTGAAGTCGTTAGCGAAGACGATATTGACGCTCTTTTTGCGGGCGGAGGATTCGATTTGCAGGAAGAAACAGGGGGAGAAGAAACAAGTGATGAATCTGATGAAAAAACAGATTCTGAATCCGAACCTGAGGGCGCCTCCGAAGAAAGCTCCGGCGAAGAAGACGATTTGACCGAGTTTTCTCAGGACGATATTGACGCATTGTTTTCGGGCGGAAACGACGATAAATAATAGAGCTGACAGCAGGGAATTAAGATAATATTTCAAACGGAGGGTACCATGGCTCCAAACTTCAGCGATCCTGATATGCAGGAGATTTTTGAAGGATTTTTGATAGAAACACGCGAATTGCTCGACAGCCTCTCACAAGACCTCGTTGACCTTGAAAACCAGGGCAGCGATATGGAACTTTTAAATCGTATTTTCAGAAGTTTCCACACCATCAAAGGCACTTCCTCATTTATGGGATTCGACGAAATCGCCGAAATAACCCATCATGCCGAAGACCTTTTAAATAAACTCAGGCGTTCGGAACTAAAAGTTTCGCTGCCCATTGTCGATGTTCTTCTTGAAGTGCACGACTGGATAGAAGACCTCATCGAAAAAATACAGGAGGGCGACGAAAGCCACTCCGATTTCAGCGGTACAATTGCAAAAATTGATACATTACGCAATCCTGTCTCATCCCCTCCCGAAGAAGTGACAAGTTCCGAAGAAAAAACCGAAGAAGAGCAGCCCGCAGTTGAAGAAGAAGAAGCTCTTGAAGTTTCTGAAGAAGAACCCGCTGCCGGTATAGAGGATACTGACACGGCAGATACCCAGACAGCCCGGGAAGAAGGTAAAAGCGCTGTCGAATCTGTTCTTTCTAATCAGGATATTGTCTCCAAGCCGGGTGATTTTACCGAAGACGAACTGAAGCTCATTCAGGATGCCTTTGCAGAAGTAAATACCGAATTTGTCAAGGAAAAGCAGACTTCTGATTCAAAGGAAGTATCCGGGCAAAAAGAGAAGAAGGATGAACCTGAAGCAACCGAAAAAAGCGAAGAAAGACCTGACGAGTCAAAAAAATCAATACCTGTTACTCCCAAAGAGGAGCCGCATCCTTCTGACACCGTTCCCGGTAAAGTTCCCGAAGATAAAGCTAAAACCCCGGCATCTTCCGGTAAAAAACCGAAAATGACTACGGAAACCATCCGCGTAGATGTTTCCAGAGTGGAATCTCTGATGGACCTTTCCGGAGAACTTGTCCTCGGCAGAAACAGGCTGGCTCAGCTGACTGAGACATTAGCATCCGAATTTGAAGACAAAAGCAAAATTCGCGATTTGATAGAGACTACGGCTCAGGTCGATTTCGTTACCTCGGAAATACAGGCTGCCGTTATGAGAATGAGGATGGTGCCTGTGGGCAAACTTTATCAAAAAGCACCCAGAATTGTCCGTGATCTTTCAAAAGAATTCGGTAAAAAAATGCACTTGGTAGTTAAAGGCGAGGAGACAGAAATTGACAGGGGCATTATTGAAGAATTGAACGACCCTTTAGTGCACATGATACGTAATTCCTGCGACCACGGGATAGAAGACCCCGAGACTAGAAAAGAACTCGGCAAACATCCGAACGGCACAATTACACTTGATGCCGAGCAGGAAGGCAACGCTATCGTGCTGAAAATTTCTGACGACGGCAAGGGCATGGATCCCGAAAAGTTAAAAGCCAAAGCCGTTGAAAGGGGAGTTTTAACGGAAGAAGCAGCATCTCAGATGTCAAAGAGGGAAGCTCTGCAGTTGATATTCCAGCCCGGTTTTTCCACTGCCGTTAAGGTATCGAGCGTTTCCGGCAGAGGGGTGGGTATGGATGTTGTCCGTACTAACATTCAGAAACTGAAAGGCATGATAGACATTGAATCCGAGATTGGAAAAGGCTCTACATTTATTATAAAACTGCCGCTGACTCTTGCTATTATTCAGGGACTGCTGGTAAACGTTCAGGGAGAAATTTACGCAATTCCGTTAAGCAATGTCGTGGAAGTCGTGGCTGTTGACCTCTCAAGTATTAAATCTATAAGCAGGCAGGAGGTAGTCCGCCTGAGAAATGAAGTTCATCCACTGTTGCGTCTCGACAGAACGCTGCATACTCCTACTTCAAAGGACAATCTTGAAGAACGGTATATTGTGGTAGTCGGTATAGGCTTGCAGAGAATAGGGCTTGTAGTGGATGAACTGCTCGGACAGCAGGAAATAGTAATAAAATCTCTCGGGAAATATCTCGGTCAGATAAACGGTATTGCAGGCTCGACAATTTTAGGTGACGGAAGCGTAATAATGATTATAGACGTTGCCGAGCTTGTGCAGCTCGCCTACAACAGTAAAGAAATTATTTGATGGATGATACTCACTGCCCTGAAGGGCAGGCTGCCGAAAATGCAAAAAAACGGCCCCGCCTTAAAATAAAAGGCGGGGATAAAGAGAAAATATTAATATTTGGCTAATGCCATTTATAATAATGAATTATACTCCCCTTCCCGAAGAGCTTTTGCAATTATTTATACTTATCCAGTACTTGTTTTATTCTTGCATATATTTCATCTATTTTTCCCGTACCGTCTATTTTATCAACCATGTCTTTTTTGCCGTAATAATCTATCAGAGGTTTGGTCTGATTTTCATAAACTTTCAGGCGGTTCAGCACTGCTTCCTCCTTATCATCTTCCCTCTGGTAAAGGTCGTAATTATGATTTTCAGGCGGAGGATTGAAAACCATGTGGAATGTTTTGCCTGTTTTGCGGCATGTGCGTCTGCCCGTAAGTCTTTTTACCAGTTCATCTTTAGGTACTTCCAGCACGAGTACCGTATCGAGCTTTTGCCCCATGTCTTTCAGCAGCTCGTCTAAAGCTTCCGCCTGAGGAACAGTACGGGGAAATCCGTCCAGAATATATCCGTTTTTTAATTCGGGCTTTTTCAGCTCTTCGCGTATCATGTCGATTATTATCCCGTCGGGAACAAGCTCTCCTGCATCCATGTACTTCTGTGCTTTATTGCCGAGCTGCGTGCTGTCTTTGCGGTTTGCCCGCAGGATGTCGCCGGTGGAAAGCTGTACAACTCCGTAATCACGAACAATATACTCACTCTGCGTTCCTTTTCCGGCGCCGGGAGGTCCTAAAAAAATCAGATTCATATCATGCCTTTCATGATTTAGTGGTTAAAACCTATTCATTTATTTTTTTATCCTTTGAAGGAAATTTCCGTGAATTTTTCATAAAGTTATCTGCTTCTTGGAAAAGAGGGGTCTCGCTGTAAAAAAGTGTCTGCGGTTGTATTCCCAGCTTCTCATTATGCTCTAATACCTTTCTGAGTAAAGGAATTTCGGCTCCTAAGGGAAGTAAGACGAAAGCAAACAAGTACAATCCGGCTAACAGTAAAGCCAGCTTTGCCATTTTTAATATTTTTGTTTCATCTGACATGATTTCTGAAATAATTTTTCCCTCAATCCTAAGCTGTGCCTGGGATTGCAATTATCTAGAGAAGTTAAACTTCCTTTGAAAATTTCCTTACCAAGCGAAGCTTAGTAAGGAGATGTAAATAATTCCAATAATACAAAAAAAGAGAATAGTTTCAAAAAACTTTTCAAAATATTAATTG
The DNA here is from genome assembly GCA_964577665.1 of uncultured Hyphomicrobiales bacterium. Taxonomy (GTDB): domain Bacteria; phylum Bacteroidota; class Ignavibacteria; order Kapaibacteriales; family UBA2268; genus CAYVTD01. The sequence goes on along the minus strand of CAZOBD010000045.1, from coordinate 135 downwards.
AAACACCCATGATTCGGGAAATCATACAAGGGAATGATTAGAAATGCACATTCCCAAATCGGAGTTTGGGAATGAGATGTAAAAACGTAATGTAAATGAAAAACCTGAAGAGACCCCACCCCGGCCCTCCCCAAG
>CAZOBD010000044.1:0-25454 GCA_964577665.1 uncultured Hyphomicrobiales bacterium | reverse complement strand
ATGATCATCCCCTTAAGCGTTTTACCTAATCATGTATGTTTCATCTGTTTATTTTTATACTCTCCTCTTCAGATGTCCAACATCTGTCAGATGTTGGACATCTTTTTCCTCCTGTTTCGTCATTGCGAGGAACGAAGAGACGAAGCAATCTCCAGCCATCAGTATATTTTTAGAGATTACATCTCATTCCCAAACTCCGATTTGGGAATGTACTTTTCTTTCAAAACTCCGTTTTGCATCAACTCTCAAATGATCATCCCCTTAAGCGTTTTACCTAATCATGTATGTTTCATCTGTTTATTTTATTTCTTCAAAGAAAACATTAATCTTCCTGAATACTTTCCGGTGAAGTTTCTTTCGTAATCTCCTGAATTTTCAATTCGGCTTTCTCCAAAAAATCGCGGATCCCTGCGATAAGCTTCATCCCGACTTCAAACTCTTTCAAAAGCTCTTCAATGGGCGCATCACCCTCATCCAGTTTCTCTACGATTTCTTCCAGCTCTTCAAGCCGCTCTTCCACTGTCTTTTTCTTTGGCATATATTTTATTAAGTTTTGAATAAAACTACATCCTAAACACACCGTATTTCTGATCGGGTATGGGCTCGTTCAAAGCCATTGAGATGCCGAGCGCTAAAGCCGTTCTGGTATCGAGAGGGTCTATTATGCCGTCGTCCCACAGGCGGGCGCTGCTGTAGTACGGAGTAGCCTCATGTTCGTATTTTTCGATTATGGGCTTGCGTATAGCGTCAATGTCATCTTGAGTCAAAGTCTTGCCGCTCTTTTCAAGGGATTTTATCTTAACCGTGGCGAGTACGTCCGCTGCCTGCTCGCCGCCCATGACTGATATTCTGCCGTGAGGCCACATCCAGAGCAGGCGGGGATCGTAGCCGCGTCCGCACATGGCATAGTTGCCTGCGCCGTAGCTGCCGCCGGCTATTACGGTGAACTTTGGCACATCGGCATTTGCTACGGCGTGAACAAGCTTTGCTCCGTCGCGTGCAATGCCGCCGTGTTCATATTTTTTACCGACAATGAATCCGGTTATGTTTTGAAAGAAAATCAGCGGTATTTTGCGTATTGTGCAAAGCTCAATGAAATGCGCCCCTTTCAGGCTTGATTCTGAGAATAAAACACCGTTGTTTGCCAAAATTCCGACCGGATAGCCCATTATGTGCGCAAAACCTGTAACGATGCTCTTGGCGTAAAGCTCTTTAAATTCCTGAAAGCGGCTGCCGTCAACGATGCGGGCTATGATTTCCCGTATGTCGAAAGGTGTGCGCACGTTTTTGGGCATAATACCGTAGAGTTCTTCAGGGTCGTAATAAGGATCTTCAGGTTCCCTTCTTTCGAGTTCAAATTTTTTCTCCAGTCCGAAATTTTCTACTATATTTCTTGTGATGTCAAGTGCATGTTCGTCATTCTGGGCATAGTGGTCGGATACACCGGAAATTTTGCAGTGCACATCGGCGCCTCCGAGTTCCTCATCCGTTACTTCTTCACCCGTAGCGGCTTTAACGAGTGGCGGACCTCCTATGAAAATAGTCGCCTGATTGCGCACCATGATTGTTTCGTCGCTCATTGCAGGCACATAGGCGCCGCCTGCCGTGCAGGAGCCCATAACGACTGCTACCTGAGGGATGTTTTCCGCTGAAAGACGGGCTTGATTGTAAAAAATCTTTCCGAAGTGATCTCTGTCGGGAAATGTTTCAGACTGGTATGGCAGAAAGATCCCTCCCGAATCCACCAGATAAATGCAGGGCAGGCGGTTTTCCATAGCAATTTCCTGAGCGCGGACATGCTTCTTGATAGTCATCGGAAAATAAGTTCCGCCTTTTACGGTTGCGTCGTTTGCAACAATCATGCACTCTCTGCCTTTAATAACGCCGACTCCCGTTACCATGCCCGCACTTGGAGCCATATTTTCATACATATCATAGGCGGCGAAAGAGGAAAGCTCTAGAAAAGGAGTATCTTTATCACATAGTTTTGCTATGCGGTCGCGGACTAATAATTTATTTCTTTCTAAATGCTTCTGTCTTGCTTTTTCATGTCCGCCTTTTTTTACTTCAGCGAGCCGTTCCTTCAGTTCTTTCACTATGGAAACTGAATTATCATAATTTTGCTTGTAATCCGGTGTTTTTGTTGAAATTTTGCTCTTGAATCTTTTCATTTCGGGTCAGCCTGATTTGTTTATAAACTGAATATATGAATTTTTTCTGTTATATCATTTTTGGAAAATAAGAAAATTCCCTATAAAAAACAAAACCTTCCGAAGGTTTAGATTTTTCGGAAGGTTTTTTGGAAAAAATAAGAATAAATTTTTTAAGTTCCTGCATTATAGTCGTCAATGTAGGCTATCTGCTCAGGAGTAAGCTCGTCTATTGCTGTGTTCATCATGTGCAGTTTTGTTTTTGCAATGAACTGGTCCTGCTCTACGGGAAGGTCGAGAACTTTCAGAGGCAGTTTTTCGCCTTTTTTGTTGAATTCCACCAAGCGGAGATGGGACATAAACTGGTTTGCAAAAGACATATCCATAACTTCCGAGGGATGTCCTTCAGCAGCAGCCAGATTGACAAGTCTGCCCTGAGCGAGCAGGAAAATCTTCTTGCCGTTTTTAAGAGTGTATTCTTCGCAATTCGGACGAATTGTGCGTTTGCTTTCAGTAATTTCTTCCAGCTCGGGGATATTAATCTCAGCGTCGTAATGACCGGTATTGCAGACGATAGCACCGTCTCTCATCGACTCAAAGTGCCATTTTCTGATGATGTCTTTAACTCCCGTCGCAGTTACGAAAATGTCGCCGACTTTTGACGCTTCGTCCATTTTCATTACTTCATGTCCCTCCAAAGTTCCTTTCAGGGCAGCAGTCGGCTTTACTTCCGTAATAATAGTATTTGCTCCCATGCCTTTGGCTCTTTTTGCAACGCCCGAGCCGCAGTGTCCGTGTCCTGCCACAACAACGTTTTTACCGGCGAGAAGTACTGAGGTAGCTCTTAAAATACCATCGAGAGTGGACTGACCGGTTCCGTAAACATTGTCGAAATCCCATTTTGTTTCGGCGTCATTTACTGCATAAACCGGGTAATAAAGTTTGTTCTCTTTAGCTCTGGCGCGAAGTCTTTGAATGCCGGTGGTTGTTTCTTCCGTGCCGCCGAGTACAAAATTCTGTGCCATATCAATATGTTTTTCGTGAACGGTATTTATAAGATCGCAGCCGTCGTCGAGCGTAAGATGCGGAGGTTCGTCTATTGTTCTTTCAATACACCAGTAAAAATCAGGTCCGTTATCATACCAAGCGAAAATGGATATTCCTTCATCTGCAAGAGCGGCTGCAACGGCGTCATTTGTTGAAAGAGGATTACAGCCCGACCATGAAACTTCGGCTCCTGCTGCCTGAAAAGTGCGTATAAGCACTGCTGTTTCTTTTGTAACGTGGAGGCATCCTGCCACTTTATATCCTTTAAAAGGTTTTGTTTCGGAATACTTTTCGCGAAGGTGCATCAAAACGGGCATTCTGGCTTCAGCCCAGTCTATCAGCCTTCTGCCTTCATCGGCAAGACCAAGGTCTCTGACACAGTACAGTCCCGGCTTTTCGTCGAATTTTCCCTGTGCTTTCTTTGGTGGTAAGTTCTTTTCTGCCATAATAAAATCCTATATTTATGATTTAAAATTTCTTGTTTATAATACCAAAAATTATGCAAAATGCTTGAATTTATCGGCAAGATTTATTTCTTCCCATGTAAAGCCTTCTCTGCCGAAATGCCCGTAAGCGGATGTGGTTCTGTAAATCGGACGCCTCAGGTTAAGACTTTTAATAATACCTGCAGGAGAGAGATCGAATTCTTTCATTATGTAATCTGCTATTTCCCTGTCGCGTATTTTAGACATACTATGAGTATCCACAAAAATTGAAACAGGTTCCGGCACGCCGATAGCATAGGAAAGCTGTATTGTACATTCATCGGCAACTTTTGCCGCTACAATATTTTTAGCGAGGTGCCTTGCGGCATAAGCCGCAGAACGGTCAACTTTTGTAGGGTCTTTCCCGGAAAAAGCGCCGCCGCCGTGAGGAGCCCTTCCGCCGTATGTGTCAACGATTATCTTCCTTCCGGTCAATCCCGTATCTCCGTGAGGTCCTCCGATTACGAAAATTCCTGTGGGATTGATATGATATTTGGTTTTTTCGTCTAAATATTCATCGGGAATTACTTTTTTGATAACGTTTTCAATAAGGTCTTCTTTAATCTGAACCTGAGTAGCTTCCGGATCATGCTGTGCAGAAATAACTACCGTGTCTATTCGGAGTATTTCGCCTGTTTCGCTGTATTCGATTGTTATCTGCGATTTTGAATCCGGACGCAGATAGCGCATTATTTTGTCTTCTTTACGCAGTTCGGCAATTCTTTTTACAATTTTGTGCGCATACATAATTGGAGCAGGCATAAGTTCTTTCGTCTCGCTGCAGGCATAACCGAACATCATGCCCTGGTCGCCTGCGCCGCCCGTTTTTACCCCGGCATCTATATCGGGCGATTGATGATTGATTACATTAAGCACGCTGCATGAGTTGGAGTCAAAGCGGTAACCGGGTTCGGTATAACCTATGTCTTTTATCACTCCACGGACCAAGTTCTGAAGGTCAATATATGTTTCAGTGGATATTTCCCCCCCTACTAATATTAAACCCGTGGTGGCAAAACATTCGCATGCTACGCGGCTGAGGGGATCGTCTTTGAGCATGGCATCAAGCACTGCGTCTGATACCTGATCGCAAATTTTATCGGGATGACCTTCCGATACCGATTCCGAGGTAAATAAATATGTCTTTCCGTTCATACTTGCTTCTTATTTAAAGTACAACAATAATTAATTTGGCTCAAAAAGAATTTATAATTTAAGAAAATATTTATAATTTTTGAAATATTTATTCGTTTTATACTATCTATTTATAAAATAAATTTGATATTGAGCAGAATTTTAATAACTTTGCAGCTTGTAATATTGTAAATCGATTTTATTGAAATATTTTTGGAACTATTATGTACGTTATTCTATCCATTATTTTGATTCTGGCATCCATACTGCTTATTGCCGTGGTGCTGCTTCAGCCGGGAAAGGGCGACCTTTCCGCTAGTTTCGGCGGCATCAGCGGGCAGTTCGGCACCATGTTCGGTATGAGGAGGACGATGGACTTCCTTACCAAATTCACCATCTACCTTGCAGGGGGAATCCTTCTGGTTTCCTTGATTACTAACAAATTTTTCCTTTCACAGGAAGTGCAGAGCAACATGCCGATTCCCGTAACCGAAGGCACGGAGCTTCCCATGGAGCCTCCGCCCACGCAGCCGCAGCAGCCGCAGGTGCCTCCACCGGGACAATAAGATTATCTCTTTTAGAATCCGGCTTTTGCCGGATTTTTTGTTGATGGTCTTTTGAAGGAAAAGCTGAAAATTATCTTTCTTTACCGAAAAAAATCAATGCTGCACCGCTGTTTTTTGCTGACCGACACATAAAATATCATTACCCCGCTGTTTTTTTTGAAAATAATCCTATATCGAAAAATGATAAACCGAAAAAACGAAATCCCCAAGCCTCAGAATCCAGACAGTTTAGCAGATAATATCACCGCATTTGAACAGCTCGTGAGAGTTTTGCGGCGTAAATGCCCGTGGGACAGAAAGCAGACCAACGAATCCATTGCACACTTGTTGATTGAGGAATCTTACGAGATGATTGAAGCTGTCCAAAAGGGCGACGACAAGGAATTTTCAAAGGAACTCGGCGATTTGCTCCTGCATGTCGTGATGCACGCGGTCATGGCGGAGGAGCGGGGCGCGTTTAACCTGATTGACGTGATAAAAAGGATACATGCAAAGCTGGTGCACCGCCATCCGCACGTGTTTGGCGAGACTGCCGTGGAGGGAGAGCGGCAGGTTTTGCAGAATTGGGAAGATTTGAAGATGAAAGAGGGGCGAAAATCGGTTCTCGAGGGCGTTCCCGCGACACTTCCTTCGCTATTGAGGGCGCAGCGCGTCCAGCACAAGGCGTCAAACGCGGGTTTCGACTGGGAGGACAACTCCGGTCCTTGGCAAAAAGTGGAAGAAGAGTTGAAGGAGCTGAAAACCGAGCTTCAGAGCGGAAATAACGAGAAGGCGGAGCAGGAATTCGGCGATCTTCTCTTTTCTCTGGTGAACGCTGCCCGGTTTGAAAAGATAGTTGCCGAGGAAGCCTTGCAGAAGACCAATTCAAAATTCGTGAATCGCTTTAAATATATAGAAGAAAAGGTACATCTGGCGGATAAAAAACTTTCTGAAATGACGCTTGCCGAACTTGATAAGCTGTGGGACAAGGCAAAGGAAAAAGGAATCTGATTTTTATAATGTCCTTGAAAACAAAATACATAGAAGGAAAAGAATATTTTGAAGTCTGCCGCTCTTCCGAGCTTGCCGAAGGGCAGTCCATCCGTGTCGAAATAGATTTTGACCGTGATTTAGCTCTGTTCCGCAAAAACGGAAGGATTTATTGCCTTTCCAACGTCTGTCCCCACAAACACGAAGCCAAAATATACAAAGGTTTTCTCGAAAACAATAAAGTCGTATGCCCGATGCACGGCTGGGCATTCCTTTTGGAAACCGGCGAGAACACACATGGTAAAAAAGGACTTACGGTTACCGGAGTTTTAGAAACAGACGGCGCCGTCTTCGTGGAAAATAAAGATTCCGAAAAGCCGAAATGGATGAACTTTTAATAATGAATAGTTGTAATAAGCATACCCAATCCATCCTATCTCCTTTTAATCATTATTAATTATATTATTATTACAGAATTATTTATATTATAAGCAATTATACATAAATATAATGCTTCCCTCTCTATAATACTTACTGTTTTATCTTAAATATTTATATATATACACATCATTAATACTGTTTTATAATTATATAGATAAAAATAATATAATTTCATATCTTTCATATTTATTTCTAAAATAAATATTCATTATTTTATTCCTGTTTATTAAATATTTTTTAATGTATAATCTGTAATAATAATAAATTTATATTAATAAAAAACAGAAACATATATTTTAAGAGCAGTAGTACGTAAAATTAAGGGTGAAGCACGCTCAAGAAAGGGTGAAGCACGCTCAAGAAAGGGTGAAGCACGCTCAAGAAAGAGTGAAGCACACACAGGAAGAGCCGAAGCATATATAAGAATGGGTGAGGCATTTACAAGAAGAGCCGAAGCATGTTTATGCATATATATTTTTATATATATTTCATCTATTCTTATAAATATATTGCCTCTTTATACAATGATTTCACCTTTTAATGTAAATAATTCTATTATGATTAAATATAAATCACTTATTCATAAATATATCTTACCAGTTATTATAAATGCTTCTGTCTATATTATATAATATTCATTATTTATCTTTTATTAACTATATTATATATTATTTATTTCAAAATCATTAACAATTATTTCAGATAAGTTTATAATTATTTCAGATAAGTTTATAATTATTTCAGCTTATTTTACAATTATTTTTATATAGATTGTAAATAATATAATATTGTAAATATAATTATCATAATTACAATAAAATATATTACCGCGTTTTATGCAGTATTCAATAATAAATTAACAAATAAGGAAATTGATGAGGTGTGATGTTTAAAGGAATTTAAATTAATTAGGAAAGAAAATCAAATAAACTTAGTCTATTATGCCGCCGGCAGCTATATCTTTGCCGTCGTAAAGCACAACCGACTGTCCGGGAGTTACAGCCCTGACCGGACTGGCGAACTTTACTTCTATCCTGCCATTTTCCATAAATTTACAAAAGGCAGGTGTCCCTTTGTCTCTATATCTTATCTTTGCGGTGAATTCAGTTTTTTGCGGGGGAGAGGCAAACTTTTGAATATTTACATTGGATGCGGTTAATTTTTCTTTAAAAAGGTGAATTTCTTCATTTACTTCCACAATGTTTTCTTCGGATATAATTTTTTCAACATAAAGCGGGCATTTGTGAGTAATGCCCAGCCCTTTTCTTTGCCCAATTGTGTAAAAGGGAAAGCCCGAATGCGTTCCAGCTTCCTTTCCTTGGAAAATGATTTTACCCTTTCCGATATTTTCATCAATGTCCGGCAGTATTTTCCTTAAAAAATTGCGGTAATCATCCTCAGGTATAAAGCAGACTTCCTGGGAATCGGCTTTTTGATGTATGTCTAAGCCTATATTTTTTGCCTTTTTGCGTGTTTCTTCCTTGGTCATGCCTCCGAGAGGAAAGATTGTTCTTTTGAGATTATTTTGTGTTAGTTTCCAAAGAAAATATGACTGATCTTTTTTATTGTCAGCTCCTTTACGAATGAAAAATCTGCCGGATTCTTCATTAAATATAACATTTGCATAATGTCCCGTAGCGATGAAAGCGGCGCCTAAGGAATCAGCTTCTTTCAAAAGGAGTCCCCACTTAATGATTGGGTTGCAGTGAACGCATGGATTGGGAGTTCTGCCTTTTAAATACTCCGCGGCAAAGTAATCTACCACTTTCCTGCGGAAAAATTCGCTGAAATCAAAGACATAATGAGGTATTCCAAGCTTGGAACAAACTTCGGCAGCGTCATCTATGCTTGTTTTAACGCGGGAAACGACTTTTTCGGGATTTTCTGCCGCTCCGGTAACAAACGGAGCAATGGTAGCGCCTATGACATCGTATCCCCTTTCGAGAAGAATGGCTGCGGCAACGGAAGAATCCACTCCGCCAGACATTCCCGCCAGAACTTTATTGTTATTCATAGGATTACTTTCGTCATTCGTCAATACCCGCTTCTATGCTGACGCGCCGCTTTAAATCATTGGACAAAGCTTCGCGTTCGTCAACGCCGCTTCCTGATACAGACCAGTTAATTAAATTTCTGACACTGCTGTATTCATCATATTTTCTGATGCGGCTTTGAAGTTCTTTTGCCGTGAAATATGCTCTTAGTGTCGAGAGAAGTTCATTGTTCATTTGGGCACCTCTGGAAATCCTCAGGTCAAAATCGGGATCGTCAATCTCTACTCCGTCATATTTACCGGATTTCGATATTGGCCTCGGGTCAGCAAATCCGGTAACATTTATATTTAATTCAGTCCCCTCACTGAGGCAGCCGCCAATAAGATAATCAATTTTTTTCAAAATAAACCTTTCAGCGTCTTTCATAACCCTGTCAACTACTTTTGCATAATTATCATATTCGGGTCCGGGTTTTTCAATATATTTGGTTGAGTCGCTTTTTCCTATCAAGTTATAACTGAATTTCAACCTCAATGCTTCCAAATTTTCGGAAGTATTAGGGAGATAGTACCCGGTCACAAAAAAAGGAACATTCTTCTTTTCCAGATAAAAAACATTCAGTTCAGCAGGCGCAGGAATATTAAGTATCATTTTCACAGTACTGCTGTCAGAGCAGGGCGCGGTAAGCTGCTGTGTAATGTTAATGTCCGGCATACACTCATTTACGTATCTTAAAGAGTAATCTTCGTAAGGAATAAGAGTAAATCTAAAGCCGCCATTTTCATCAACCGGATAGGACTCTGCTGTGCTGCCCGATTCATTTAAAACTTCAATCCTGCCTTCCATTGATACCGGTGAGTCTTCGCGTTCGATTTTTCCTTCGAGGAAAACTGGTCCGCAGTTATCAAACCAATATATATCATATCCTCCGCAGCCGCCGCGCCTGTCTGACGAAATTATCATCATGTCTCGCCAAACGGCAGGTCCCGTTTCATCAAATTCAGTATTTACCGGAAAAGGAAATACTTCCGGATTTGCCCATAAATCACCCTCGGGACGTGCTTTTACTATGTCATAGCCGGTTCTTCTCCGATAGCCTTTTGAAGCATAATAAAGATTGCCGTCAGGATCTATCAATGGTGAGATTTCAGCCATGGGAGTATTGATTTTTTCACCCAGATTCTGAGGTTCAGACCAAGTACCGTCATTGTTTCGCCGGCTTACATACAAATCTGTCTGCCCGAAACCCCCGGGTCTGTCGGAGGAAAACACCAGCGTCGTACCGTCCCTGCTAATAGACGGATGTGATTCATAACTCTCTGTATTTATTTCATCTATTTCAATGGGAGTGCTCCATTTTCCATCGTTGTAAACCGCTGAGAATATTTGCCTGTTGCCTCTTTCGTCACCCGGAGCGGCTGATGCGAAAAATATTTCTTTAACAGCATTATCGTCATAGTGAAACGAAGGAGACCCGGTTTTGGGGTAATCCAGCAGGGGAAGGCTCGTATCCAAAAGGGGCCAATCCATTTCATCCTTCTTCAACAGAGATTTGTATATCTGTTCCTCATCGCTGATGTCTTCCCTGAGAGATGTAAAAAACATGGTATCGTTAACAATAGAAGGCAGACGGTCATCACGTTCGGTATTTATTACCGAACCGATATTACCTATTGCAGGATTCTCGGGGCACGGATCTACGCTTTTACATCCAAAAAGCGAAAACACCAGTGCAGACAATAGTGTAACTATTAATATTTTCATTGCATTATTTTTATTCATAAAACATCATTCTTATTGCACAATATTAGCCAATGATATTAAATTTTTATATTATTCTTTTATAAATCTCATAAATATTCTTATTTTAGTTTTTTTAACTTTATTATTTTCTAAAAACTAATAGCTTTCAATAATACATATATGAGACCGGCTCGAGCAATAATAGATACTCAAAAATTAAGAAACAATTATCATACCATAAAGAAGAAAGCGCCTGATTCCGAAGTCATGGCTATTGTCAAAGCCAATGCCTACGGACACGGTATCACGGAATGCTCTAAAACTTTAGAAGAAGAAGGATGCCGGTATTTTGGAGTCGCAATACCCGAAGAAGCAATTAAGCTCCGCGAAGCTGGTATTCAAGGCGAAATACTTGTTATCTACCCTGTTCTGCCTGATCAGGCAGAATATTTTTGTAAATACAATCTTCAGGCAAGTCTCTGCACAATTGAATTTGCCGAAGGATTATCAAATCTTTGCCGTGATGCCGAAGAAGCGGTGAAATGCCATCTGTTTATTAACACCGGCATGAATCGCGACGGTGTACAGGCTGAAGATGCCGTGAACTTTATGGAAAAGGTATCCTCTTTGCCCGGGATTGAAATCATCGGGGCTTACACTCATTTCGCAACTTCTGCCACTGATGTCGATTTCGCCCGCAGACAGTTAGGAGTTTTTAACAAAACAATAGACAATTTAAAGAAAGCAGGTTACGAGTTTCATTTTTTACACACTGCCAACACGGGGGCTGTGGCACATCTGCCGGAATCATATCTCAATATGATCCGCCCCGGCATTGCTTTATACGGCGGAGGTCCAGACGAAAAAACCGCCCGCGTCTTAGGTATAGAGCCAATCATGACTCTTAAATCGAAAATCACACTTATAAGAGATATTGAAGCCGGCGACAGTGTCGGCTATGACAGGCTTTTCACAGCTGATAAAAAAACCCGTATTGCAACAGCAGGCATAGGTTATGCCGACGGTTATTTCAAAATACTGACAGGTAAGGCAAGCTGCATCGTCAGAGGAAAAAAATTTCCGCTTGCCGGTTCAGTGTGCATGGATGAAATAATGATTGATATAAAAGATGAAAATTTTTCACTTGGCGAAGATGTTACACTTATAGGAACAGACGGCGGGGAATCAATTTCACAATATGAGCTTGCCCGCCTGACAGGAAGCATCCCTTATGAAATCACTACGGCTGTTTCGCCGCGTGTTGAAAGAATATATATATGATTATATCTATAAATTGAAAATTTTTTAGAGTATTTTATGTCTTTTATACCCGCAATACTTTTTGTTGAAGAACTTCAAAGCAGCGTCTGTGAAATCGCAAGAGTTTTTGATGAATCGGAAGCATATCTGATTTTTGCCTTTTCAGAATCTGAAGCTGTCAATACAGCAAGGGAGAAAAAACCTGATATTGTAGTTATTAATTCAGAATATCAAAAAGACTTACAAAGGCTTATCGAGGATATTAGAACAAGTTCCGGCAGGGAGTATATTCCCTGCATTATTATTTGTCCATACGAAAGAAGGCTTAAAGAACTTTCTAAAAATAATGACCTTCAAGACGTTGATTTTTTTTCGAGCAGTCCTGAGGAACCTGCTTTTAAGAGACGAATTAATATTTTTATTAAGCTCGCCGAAAGAATCAAGAATCTTGAAAATCAAAATGCAAATCTCGAAAAATATGCCTTGAAACTGGAAGGTGAGAACTCCGTTCTTTTAAGTGAATCAGAAAATTACAAACTAATAACAGAAAGACTGAAAAAGAACGAAAACGAATATAAAAAATTAGCTGAATACTCTCCTGAAATCATACTGAAAATTGATATTTACGAAAAAGTATCTATGATTAACTCCAAAGTTTCGTCTTACTTTGATATATCACCGGATGAAGCGGCAAGCAAGCATTTTTCAGAGCTTAAGTTTCCTTCCGAACTTATACGAAAGCTCAATATTGCCTGCAAAAGAGTCATTATTTACAAGCAGACAGAGAAATTTTTCACATATAGTCTTACAAAAAAAGGAGAGTGTTTTTTTGAAATAGAAGCGATACCACTTCCTGGCACCGGCGCTATGATGGCTGGAATACTTTGTTTCATCAAAGACTTGACAGATATCAAAATACTGGAAGACGAAAGCAGGCAGGCAAAAGCCGAACTTGAAAGAGTTATATATTCAATACCTGACTGTATCTGGAAAATGAAAATGGACAATTCAGGAAATATCCTTGATATGTACTTCTCTCCCGTCATTCAGAAAATAACCGGTTATACAGTGGAAGAATTTCTCGAAAAGCCCTTTTTTTTATATGAGATTGTTCACCCCGCAGATAAAGAAAAAATAGAAATTTTACAAAATACAATTCAGGAAACAACAACATTTTTCGAAGAAATTGAGTTCAGAATCATATTAAGTGATGACACCATAAGATGGATTAAAGACTCTGCTTATATAGAAAGGGATTCATCCGGACATATATCTGTTTATGGTATTATAACTGATATTACGCAGCGTAAATGGGTACAGGAAACTCTTAGAGTAAAAGAAGAATATTATCGAACCCTTATAGAAAACACCGGAGATATTATAGCAATACTCAACGATGACCTTTGCTTCACCTATATCTCGCCTTCAATGGAAAATATCCTTGGATATAAATCAGAAGAAATAATCAGTACAAGCATCGAGCAAATTCTTTATCCTCAGGATACTGAAAATTTTAAGAAAAAGTGGGAAAAACTCCGTGATGATGTTTCTTATTCCGGAGTTTGGGAATTCCGTCTGAAGGATTCAAAAGGCAGGATAAGGAACATTGAAACAGCCGCCCGAAACCTGACCGGAAATACGGTTATTAACGGAATTTTGATGAATTTTAGAGATATTACTCCGCGAAAAAAAGCAGAAGAATCACTCAAAATTTTTCAAATGGCTGTTGACAAAGCAAATGAAGGAATAGCGATATTAAACGAGGAAGAAAGATTTATATATGTAAATAATGCACATGCAAAGATATATGGATACACAAGTCCCGGAGAATTAGTCAGTAAAAAATGGCATATCCTTTATACTCAAGATGAGTTAAAGCGTTTTGAAAAAGAGATTATTCCCCTATTCTATTCCCGTGGGAACTGGAAAGGAGAAGCAGCAGGAAAGAAAAAATCAGGCGAAATATTCGATCAGGAAATATCTCTTTCTCTTTTGCCGGGAAATTTTTTCGTCTGTATAGTTAATGACATTTCCGAAAGAAAATTTACTGAGAACCGCCTTCAGAATTATCTTGAAGAACTGAAAGAACTAAACATAACAAAAGATAAATTTTTCTCGATTATTTCCCACGATTTGCGCTCTCCGCTCAGCGGATTTTTGATGTACTGCGAGCAGCTCACAAGAAATTTTAAGATGCTGTCTCTTCAGGAAATCAAATCAATATCATCTGATATGTACCATTCCGCCGAGCTTCTGCTAAAACTGCTTAACAATTTGGTGGACTGGTCAAAATCGCAAAGGGGTATTATCGAATTTGAACCGGATATATATAACATATCTTCTCTTATAGATTCATTGGTCGTACTTCAGCTGCCGGCTGCGGAGAAAAAGAACATCGAAATAGTAATCGATACTCCCGAAATACTTGAATTGCAATTTGACTATAAGATGCTTGATACCGTGCTGAGAAATCTGATTTCCAATGCCGTAAAATTTACTCCCAAAGGCGGAAGAGTTAACGTAAAGGTGGAAGAAAAAGATTCGGAATATATGATATGCGTTAGTGATAACGGAAGAGGTATGGACGAAAAAGAAATGCAGGGACTTTTTAAACTGGGTGAAACTCAAAGCAGTCCCGGAACTGATGACGAACAAGGCTCCGGCTTGGGACTTATTCTCTGTAAAGAATTCATCGATAAGCACAAGGGCAGCATTTCTGTTAGCAGTGAGAAAAACAAAGGCTCGGTTTTCAGAGTGCATCTCCCTAAAAATTCATAAATTAGACAAAGGCTGTTTTTACTGTTCAACATCTTTGACAAATTAGATTGATATATTCTCATATAATTTTCTTGAAGAATCACTTAAATTCAAAATTATGTTTAAAATATGTAAAAAAGAAAAAGCTGAAAGAATAAATCCCGGGCATTGCAGGGTAAACCTCCCTGTTAAAAAAAAATCCATCATAATTCATCACTATTGCCCTCATACATATAATGCAGGTGATCACTTTGTAATCCATTCAATCAGAAAAAGCATAAGAGAGCGCATACCCAATGCGGTATTCATTCCCAAACCCTGCGCTGTAAACCGCGGATGGGGTAAACCGGCCCGTCTTACAGGCAGAAATATTACATTCAGTTCCCGCTATGCAGACGCAGTCATTATCGGAGGCTCCGACCAGTACAACGGCTGGTCGCTCCGCATCAGGAAAGATGAAATATCACTGCTGGAACCTCCCTTTTATCTTATCGGATTAGGTATTTCTTCTAAAGGACTTACGCATGAACCCAACATTCCAAAAAAGGAGTACCTTGAGGATATTATAGCGGCAAATGAACATGCCTCAATGTCTTCAGTGCGCGATAACAGAACCTATGATTTTTTATCGGCTGTCGGAGTAAAAAAACATGTTATAACCGGGTGCCCGGCTACATTCCTTTTTAACCGAAAATTTGAATTGAAAAAGGATGGTCCCGTGCTTCTAACTTTTCCTTTTCCTGTTGTCAGGGGAAGCGACAATGAAAAATTCCGTGAAATAATTGAACTCACAAAACAGCTTATTGATTTTTTTAAAAAGAAAGGGTTGACACCCGTTATTTCTTGCCATGATGACCGCGACGTCCCCCCCGCTCAGGAGCTTTTTCCGGCTGAACAAATTTTCTTTTCTAACTATGCACGAGACTACTTTCCTGTCTATGAAGATGCTTCTTTAGTAATCGGAACACGGCTTCACGCGACTATCTTAGCTTCAGCTATGGGCAAACCTTTCGTTAATGTCAACCTTGACTCCCGGGGTCTCGGCTTCTCCGAAACATTTGAAATGCAGGATTGGAACATCAACCTCGAAGGAAATGCAGTTTTCAATAAAATAAAAAACCGGGTTGATGCAGTTTTATCCGGCAATCTCTCAGCTTTTGAGAAATTTTACAATACAAAAGAGCTTCTGCGTGCCGAATACGAAGTATTTATGGATAAATGCTCAGAAGATATTATTGAGCGGGCTGATAAAAAATAATTTGTAATATTCTGCGGCTTCTGAGAGATTTTGAAAGGATAAAACGTCCTTGATAATGGAAATCATTCAAGGGGATGATTATTTTTGAAATAAAAAATGAAAAAGAAGGAAGTGATCCCCCAAACCCCCTTATAAATAAGGGGGTTTTAACAATACTTCCCCCTCCCTTACTCGAATCAATTGAAAAATCATTAATCAATAATTAATTGGCTTTAACAATACTTCCCCTCTCCCTTACTTGTAAGGGAGGGACGGGGAGGGATCAAAAATATACAGGTAAAGTACTTACTTTTCCTATATCCTAACCAGTTTAGCATAAAAAAGCATGAGTCTTTTTCTTCCGAATCCGTGAAAATCCACAAGAGCTTTTGCATTTTTTCCTTCGCCGGCAAGAGCAACTATTTTTCCGTTACCAAATTTGGAATGAGATACCTTATCTCCGATTTGAAAATTCATATCGGGTTCGGGTATCTGTGAATAAGAATCTTTCTTCTGCGGAATATCGTCAAAGAAACCGCCTGCCCTTTTATATGACGGCTTTTTAGAAGATTCTTGCACGGGAGGTTTCCGTCTGCTCTGTTTTTCGTATTCCAAATATACAGGATCGACCTCCGATAAAAATTTTGAAGGCGCCGAGGGCATATATTCTCCGAAACGCATTCTTCTCCTTGCGCAGCAGAGATAAAGCCTTTCCCGTGCACGGGTAATGCCGACGTAAAAAAGCCGCCTTTCTTCTTCTTCCTCCTCCGGGGCGCTTTCCACCCTTGCAAGAGGAAACAAACCATGCTCGATGCCGCTGATGTAAACCACCGGAAACTCCAGTCCTTTCGCAGTATGCAGAGTCATCAGCTTAACCTGTCCCCTCGATATGTCAGACTCGTCAATATTGGTTATCAATGTCATCTGCTGAAGATAGTCCTCAAGCGTCTGTTCATTATTCGCTTTGAAAAATGATGAAATATCCGACAAGAGCTGCTGTATGTTGTTCCAGCGGTCAAGAGCTTCATCGGTGCCGATTTCCTTATACATTGAAAGCAGTCCCGATTCTTCGATATATTCCATGGCTAGCTCTGAAGGATTCATGCTGTCTTTAACGAGAAGGTATTTTTCAATGAGTTCTATAAATTTTTTAGCGGAGTTTTTCGCTCTTGGCTGCAAAGAATGTATTTCACCGGCGTTTATAAAAGCATCATATAAGCTAATTTTCTTTTCGAGTGCAAAATCACGTATATGCTTAAGAGAAACCGCTCCTAAGCCCCGCGGCGGCTCGTTGACAATTCTCATCAGAGCCTCTGAATCGCTCTGATTAACGAGCAGACGCAGATATGCAAGCGCATCCTTTATTTCTTTTCTCTGATAAAATGAGATGCCGCCGATGACAATATAAGGAATTTTTTTTGTCCTCAGAGATTTCTCGAGGGCAAGACTTTGCGCATTGGTTCTGTATAAAACAGCAAAATCACCATATTCATAGTCTTTTTTAACGCCGTTTTCAATGCCGTCCGCAATTTTCTCTGCTTCATTGCTGTCGCTGTCTGCTTTAATCACTGTGATTCTATTTCCGTCAGGATTTTCTGTCCAGAGCTTTTTGGGTATCTGATTAGAATTTTTCACAATAACGGAAGCAGCAGCATTCAAAATTGTTTTAGTGGAGCGGTAGTTTTGCTCAAGACGGACAATTTTTGCTTCGGGATACTCTTTTTTAAAATCGAGAATGTTTTTTATTTCGGCGCCGCGCCATCGGTAAATGCTTTGTGCATCATCACCTACAACGCATACATTGCGGTATTTCTGTCCTAAAAGACTAACGGCGATATACTGAGCTCTGTTTGTATCCTGATATTCGTCAACCAGAATGTAGCGGAATCTTTCCTGATATTTCTCAAGTGTTGCAGGATTCAGTTTGAGTACTTTAATAAAATTCAGCAGCAGATCGTCGAAGTCCATAGCATTATTATTCTTAAGCGTTTTTTCATAAGCTTCGAACACTTTTGCCGTCTGCTCCTCAAGGGCTGAACTAACATTTTCAGCATAAGACTGCCAGCTCATATTGTGATTTTTTGCCCAGGAAATGCGGTTTCGCATTCCCTGCGGCGGCATATCTTTCATAGAAATATTCAGCGAATCCATACTCGATTTGACAATCCTCAGAGAATCATCAGTATCGTAAATTGAAAAACCTGAGGTATAGCCGAGAGCTTCAGCTTCAAATCGCAAAATCCTTGCAAAAACAGAATGAAAAGTGCCTGCCCATAGCGATGAGGCTCTCTCAGAACCTATCAGCCGGGCAATACGCTCCTTCATTTCGTTTGCAGCTTTATTCGTAAATGTCAAAGCAAGCAGATTCCCAGGCTCTACACCGTCTGCCAGCAGATATGCTATGCGGTGGGTCAGCGCGCGGGTTTTTCCGCTGCCGGCACCTGCAATAATCAAAAGGGGACCCTTGCCGTGAGTAACTGCTTCGAGCTGCGGAGGATTTAATCCCCGGGTTATTTCTTCAACAGAAGATTTATTCTTATCTTTTACTAATTTCAACGCCATAATTATTGTTTTTTGAATTTTGAAAAATTAAGAAAAACAATATATGGAATATGACATTGAAAAAAAATAAAATGAAACTTTTGAGTATGCAGTATTGGATAACTTTCAATGTTCAGATGTCCAATACTTTCAAAGCGCCGGGCATCTATCAATAGAAAAAAAATGTCCGGCATCTTTGGTGATACCGGACATTTATATTTAACAATCAATAAATTGATTTTACTTAGTAACTACGAAGCTCTTAACTTCCTTAAAAGGACCAGAATTCATACGTATGTAATAAACGCCGGAGTTCATATGTGTTACGGGAATTTTTGCTTCGTACTTGCCTGGTTTCTGCACTTCGTCAACCAGTGTCATCACTTCTTCACCGTTGTTGTTGAAGACTTTAAGAGTAGTATGGTCCTCCAGAGCTACGCTGTAAATGACTTTCGTATCGGTATATCCGTCCGAAGGATTAGGGTCAATTGACTGCATCATGTACTGCCCCTGAATGTCGTCAACTACCCTGAGATTGATAACGCAGGCGTTCATCACTACATTTCCGGGATCGCTGAAAGGCACGACGCAGTCGTCTCTTGTGCCGAAACTGATATTCTCAATCCAAGGCTGGAACTCAACGACATCAGAAAGCATCATAACGAAACTTGGGTCGGTAAGCAGTTCTTTTTTATCATTGAATGTCAGATCAATCGGGTTATTTCCGTCCGGATTTTTAAGTGTAACTCTCAAACGGGCTATTTCGGGTTCGCTCGGATCGTAAATTTCATCGGCTGTGATAAGCCAGCTTCCTTTAAGAAGAGGTCCTTTGCCGGCAGATTGATTAAATTTCATCCACTTGCGTTCGTAAACGATGTCGAAAGTAATTTCGGTAATGAA
Source organism: uncultured Hyphomicrobiales bacterium (assembly GCA_964577665.1). GTDB lineage: Bacteria > Bacteroidota > Ignavibacteria > Kapaibacteriales > UBA2268 > CAYVTD01. The sequence continues at coordinate 6,230 of CAZOBD010000044.1, read as the reverse complement.
AGCGTCTGCCCAGTCGGCGCATTCGGCATATACTCTCATCGGCTTAATGTCGCCCGGAGTAATGTTATCCGATGCTTTGTATTTATGCAGGCTTAGAGTAACCGGTACGTCATAGCCGACTCCCTGCACTCTTGCTAAATATGTATCACTGCTGCCCTCTACAGTAATTGTTGCATAAGCGTTGTATGCTCTCAAATCGTCCGGCATAAAGCGAACCTGAACGTCAAGTGTACCTTCCGGTCCTATTTCTTGCGGGAAAGTAGTAACTATTTCAAAAAATGATATGTCGCCGTTTGTCAGTTCCACGTTTTCAATAACAGCCTTTGTTGTGCGGCTGGTGTTGCGTATTTCAAAAGTTTGAACCGGCTCGTCGCAGAGTATTACTTCTCCGTAGTTAATTGAATCGTTTTCAATACCTGTTTCCACGCCGTATCCGATTACGTCTGCTTCTGTGGTTACTCTCGGATTCACTTCCGGACCGGGAGCCGCATCGGAAACTACTTCCACCGTTGCTCTTCGCTCGTTAATGCCGCCTGCTGTAAAGCGTACCGGAACTTTGAGGGTATCTCCGCGGGGGAGGGTCAAATCTACCGGAGTTGCTTCTTTCCAAGTGAAATCAGCAGGATTCGGCCCTTTGGCGACAGGCAGTATTTCGTAAATATGCAGGTCTGCCGTTTCGCTGGTGGAAACTATCGTTACATAAGTTTCTTCGTTTGGATAATTGTTTGCATCATCATAATTTGAGCCGACCAGAATCGGATTTTCAAATTCATAGCCTATAACTTCTATCTTGGGCAGTACGCCGAAGCCTCTCAGCGAGCCTCTTACAGAACCTGGTTCTATATTATCATCATCAAATTCTGCTATAACTTCTACTTCTTTCTGTCCTTCGTCCTGAGGAGTGAAGCGGACATTTACGAGAATTTCCTTGGTACCGTTAGGAGCTTCCTTCGGGTAAAGCTGTACGGGGTTGTTTAAAGGCGGAACCGTACCGGTTATTTCAAAATGAGTATCTCCCGGGTCGCTCTTGCTGAATCCGGTAACCCATGTCGGGGTGTTTCCTTCATTTGTAAGTACGAGAACGCTGTCGTTTTCAGTAAGTACCCTGCGCTCGCGCCAGTCATAACTTGTCAGTTTGGGACCGGGTACGATGCCTCTGCCTGTCCATACTGAAGTGTCTTTGATACCTTCGTTGTCGCAAACGAATTTTGCAACTACTCTGTAATTTAATATATCTGGCGGTGAGAAGCAAAGACTGGTCATATAGGCTCTTTCGTTCGGCTTCAATGTTAGAGGCAATGATTTTTCCTCTCCGTTGACATTAAATTTAATATCCGTTAATGAAAACTCCTTAAAATCTTTAGTGTCATCGGCTGCATTCACTACATCTTCTATGAATACAGGCATTGTGCCGATGCTGCGTACTTCAAGTCCTCTGCTGAACTGGTCGGTATGGCAAACCTGATTGTTGACAACCACTGCGCCTGCATCCCAGTCCTGCACGAGTATCCTCGGAACGACCCCTCTGCCGTCGAGAGGCCAGGAATAGCGGGTGCATTCTGTTTTCACTATTATTGAGTCTCGGTCTCTGTCTTTTGCTGTCAAGCCTTCTTTTTTGGGTGTATAAGCTATTGTTAATTTATGATCTTCACCGCTGGCAATCATTACTTCGGGCGGCACTTTGCCTTCTACAATTTCAAAAACTTCTCCGAACTGCAGATATATTTCTTTTATTTCTACGCTGTCTTCACCCACGTTTTTAAGAAGAGCATTAAGTTCTTTGGTGGTATTAACCCTCACATCGCCGAAACCTAATGAATCGGGATCAAGTGCGAGCTTATCGGCGTAATAAAACACACTGTCGATTGTGGCATTTCCTGCTCTGTCCATGCAGTAAAATTTTGCGTAAGCGTCTTCAGTCTTGTCGATAACGTGGAGCTCATAATCAAATTCTCTCAGTGCGGGCCATGGCTTTAATTCTTCGGGGAAGAAAAACTCGTAGTTATCCACTTCCAAAAATTCTATTTCGCTTATCCCCTGGTCAATCTGGCGAGGGTCGTCGCCTTCGTTACCGAATACAATTTCAGTTGAATGCAGCACATAATCGCCGCAGTATCCTTCTTTTGTAATAGGCGGGGGTACGGTGTCGGTTTCGTCAAGTTTATTAATAGCCATAGCCGCGGGCCAGCCGTAAGAGTCAAACCGGCTGAATCCGTAAATATATCCGCCGAATTTAGTGTCGCCTTCGACAACGTGGGCGCCGGGAGCTACATTCAGCTTCGCCCAGAAAAGATTAGTACCGGGTATCTGGTTATACAAAAATCTCGGATCTTTCAGATAAATAGCCTGTCCGTCCATTTCGACGGATTTAAGGTCTTCTTTGGTAGGATCAGATGTATCGCCGATGGCAATAATATTAAAATAGTTATCTTGGAAAGCAGAATTTGCAGGTGTCTGGAAAACCGTTTTGGGAACAAACTGCTCTACAGGCACCACAAGTATCATAAATGGATCAAAAACCGGATTGCCGTCCCAGTTAGCAGAGTAAGAGTACTGCATGACTAAAACAGGTTTGTCCGCAGTCCAGATGCTGGTGCCGGTAATCGACGGTTCGTGGGGAGTGTTGTTTTCTGCAACAATGTTAAGATATTCTGCAAACTCATAAGCATCGAGCTGACCGCCTGTCTGTCCAATCATTTCCTGAGTGTTTCTGTCGTACCATTTTACGTTCCATGTAGTATTGTCTTCCGAAGCAATAATTCTAAAATAATCGCCCATGCCGGAATTTCGCACATATTCGACTGTGCTGTATTTCTTGCCCCATGCCGTAACCGGAGGCATCATTTCTGCAAGATGGTCTCGCCCGTTGTTTATAATGTGATGCGGAATAATCGTCCTCATGTGGGTGGAAATTAAGCCGATAGGTTTGTTTGAAGTGATTCTCGTGCCGGAAAGGTCGAATCTGCCGCGTGTTTTACCGTCTCCGCGGACGTAATATGTTTGTCCTTCCATGAGCTGTTCTCTTATTACGTCGCCGATTTCACTGCCTTTGTCAGTAGTGGCAAAACCTTTGCCCTTGCCTTTTAATTCAATCTGAATTCTCGTGTAATCTTCGGTGGCAACGATAACAAAACCTGTAGCCCAGTCTCGAGATTCGCTGAAATCGGGATATGAATTGTGAATGTATTCTGTTCCGAGGGCATTTACAGGAAGAGCCAGATAGCCTTCCGATGAAGTAGGTTTTGCATTGAGGACATATACCGATAAGGGCTGATCTGCGGTTAAATGAATGCCCTGTTCGGTAACTCTTTCGCTGTCACGCACCTCTAAATCCCAGCCGATATCGTTGGTAGCTGTGGAAAAAGTGGTGATTTTAAATGCCGTAACTTTTTTATTCAATATCTTTCCTGTGGGCAGCTCCAGCTTAACTGTAGTGTTTTTTGCCGATGTAACATATATCTCAAGGTCATTTGTTGAAAAAGTCGGAACCTCGTTTGCAGGTATGGCTATCCAGAACTCGCGTCCCTGGGAACTGTTAAAAAGCATTTTTTCGGCAGTGATTTTTTTGCCTTTCTGTGCCTGCAGAGCCGTTCCTGAAAGAAGCAGCATAAAAAATACAGCAGTAAAGTAGAAAAAGAAGCGTTTCATAAAATCTCCTAATATCTTATGTAAAAATATATTTAAGTTAATTTTAATTCAATTTTTTACTATTGTAGTAAATACTATTACATCAGTTTTGTTTTTTTTACTACAATTGCAATTATGTATAATTTTTCAAATTTATGAATTATTTCAATAAAAACAACATCTTTTTAGTTTTTTTCTATTCTGACAGGAAATAATATTATATGTATTTATTCAGAAACCTGTAAGAACAGCAACAATATCCTATTCACAATATAATAACAAAAAAAAAGGGAATTAATCACAATCAAAAATAAAAAAAGTGTAAAAAGTACTAACAAAATTTTAGTTTATGTTTACCGACGGTTAAATAATAAATAAATTGATAAATTTTCCTTAATGAAACATAAACTTTACATTATTTAATTTTAAGGTTTGAAAGCTGTTATTTATGTAAAAACTTTTTCGTAATTTTGGTTTTTAAACTAAAACGTTCATTAAAAAACAGAATTGATTATGACATTGAACATTGAATTTGACGAAACTATTTTCGGAAACAAAAAGCGTTCTCCTGCCGAATACAAGGAAATAGCGGATGTAATTAGAAGAGATATTATAAAAAGCCTTGTTCTTGCCAAATCGGGACACAGCGGCGGACCGCTTGGAGTTTCAGATCTTCTTGCCGTACTCTTTTTCGGGGGTTACATGCGCTATAACCCCGAAGATCCGAAATGGAGCGGAAGAGACCGTTTTCTTTTGAGCGCAGGTCATCTTTGTCCGGTTCTTTACTCGGTGCTTGCAAGGGCAGGATATTTTCCGACCGAAGAACTTTCTACCTTAAGGAAATACGGCAGCCGTCTGCAGGGACATCCCGCTCTGGATGTTAATCTGCCCGGAATTGAAGCTGCTACCGGTTCATTAGGACAGGGAATTTCAATTGCCGTGGGAATGGCAATCAGCGATAAACTCGTTGATAAAACCGATAAAAAAGTTTTTTCACTGACCGGCGACGGTGAACTTCAGGAAGGTTCGTGCTGGGAAGCAGCAATGACCGCAGGCAGTTACGGACTGGACAATCTTTGCTGGATAGTCGATAACAATGACTGTCAGATAGACGGAAGAGTGAAAGATGTGATGAGTATCTATCCCTTAGCTGATAAGTTTCGTGCTTTCGGATTTGAAGTAACCGAAATAGACGGTCATGATTTTGAACAGATAGTTGATGCGTATAATGCTTTTACAGAGCATCACAAAAAAGGCTCAGGGAAACCATTTTGTATAATAGCAAAAACATTTATGGGCAAAGGTGTTTCTTTTATGCACGATCAATACACATGGCACGGCATCCCGCCTAACGAAGAGCAGGCTGTAAAGGCGCTTGAGGAATTAGCTTAAAAAAGCAAATTTATGAAAAGATATGCCATATATATTGTCATATATCTTTTTACTTTCCTTTACGGAATATCAGGTTCTTTTGCCGGGGATGATCTTATTCCGGTGGTAAAGGAAGGCAAAATTGGTTATATTGACACTAACGGCATGAGGATACCGCCTGTTTATGATGCTGAGTTCAAAGAAATAGTTTATAAAGTTTATAATAAAAACTATAAAGGTTGGAAAATACCTGAATACTGCCGGTTTTCGGAGGGCAAGGCAATTGTCATGGAAAGATTTTACTGGTATTTTATCTGGCTTTATGACAAATTTTTTGTTATTGACAGCGCCGGCGCCGAACTGACTCCTCCGGTTTACGACAGGCTGAAACGTTTCAGCGAAGGGCTGGCTCCGGTAATGTTTACCCAAAAAACGTTCTTTGCAGCATATCACAGCAACTGGGGCTATACTAACATTGAGGGAGACCTGGTTATTGACACCCTCTATAAATATGCAGGTCATTTTTCAAACGGCAGAGCATTGGTTATGGAGGAAGATTCTTCCTTCTATTTTATTGATAAAAACAATAATAAAATCAATACAAAGCCCTGCCGCTATGCCTGGGCTTTTTCCGAGGGACTGGCTCCGGTAAAGGAAGACAGTCTTTACGGATACATTAATACTGATGGGGATTATGTAATTCAGCCGCAGTTCAAACATGCCTGGAGCTTTCACGACGGAGCTGCACGAATCAGCGACGGAAAATACTTCTTTTATATAGATAAAGACGGAGAGATTTTTCCCGGCTTTTACGATGACGCGGAAGATTTTTCCGAAGGACTAGCTCTCGTGAAGATAGACGGGCTGTTCGGCTGGATTAACCGGCGAGGCTTTCTGGTGATTCAGCCGGAATATGCAAACGCACAAGCTTTCAGCGAAGGTTTGGCGGCAGTATTCGTTAACGGTAAATGGGGATTTATTAATAAGAATAATGAATTTGCAATACAGCCGACTTATGATTTTGTCAGAAGTTTCAGGAGCGGTGCCGCTGAGGTCTGGAAAGATGATGAGTATTATCTCATTTCCAAAGGAGAGAGAGTTATTTGGAGGTATGATTTATGATTTTGAAGTCAAATTGCTATTATTTTATCTATGAAACACACATGCTTTAGAAAATCACAGAAGGGGATGATTATTTTTGAAAATTAAATGTCATTGCGAGCAGCGCGAAG
>CAZOBD010000043.1:22629-26191 GCA_964577665.1 uncultured Hyphomicrobiales bacterium | reverse complement strand
CTCCAGCCGGAATGACTTTTGTTTAAAACTGATTTCATTTTCACGGTACTCAAAAAACTAAAATAGTTTTACGAAATCCCGACTTTTTTATTTTGAATATTTTTCAGATAAATCAAAATAAGTTATTTTTGCTATTTTAAAAACGAGGAATGAAATACTATAATGAAGAATTATTCCAAAGACAAAAGACTTTTCAGTGAAATAGAAATAAGCGAAGAAACTGCCCTTGAGGTAGGGCTTACAATTGAAGAATACCGCAAAGTTTGCGAAGTTTTAGGCAGAACCCCGACCTATACGGAACTCGGCGTTTACGGAGTGATGTGGAGCGAACACTGCTCATATAAGAATTCTATCAAACAGCTCAAAACACTGCCCCGTTCAGGGGGAAGACTTCTGGTAGAAGCCGGCGAAGAAAATGCTGGGCTTGTAGATATTGGCGGCGGCTATGCTATATGCTTCAAAATTGAAAGCCACAACCACCCTTCGGCTATTGAACCCTTTCAAGGCGCCGCTACCGGCGTAGGAGGCATATTAAGAGATATTTTTTCGATGGGAGCACGCCCGATTGCCGCCTTAAACTCACTTCATTTTGGAAATCTCGATTCGGAAAGGACACAGTTTCTCCTCAGAGGAGTCGTCGAAGGAATAGGACATTACGGAAATTCTTTCGGCGTGCCGACTGTTGGCGGGGAAGTTATTTTTGAAGACTGCTACTTCGACAATCCTCTTATAAACGCCATGGCTGTGGGAATAGTTGATGTTAATAAAACAGCCTCGGCGGCGGCAGGACCGGCAGGAAATCCAGTATTCATTGTTGGCAGCAGAACAGGCAGGGACGGCATTCACGGTGCTTCTCTGCTTGCTTCGCGGGAATTCGACGACAAAACCGCCGAGATGCGTCCCACAGTGCAGGTAGGTGATCCTTTTGCAGAAAAACTTTTACTTGAAGCTACTTTGGAATTAATTGATGCAGGCGTCGTAGTAGGTGTACAGGACATGGGCGCTGCCGGTATTTCATGCTGCACTTCCGAAATGAGCGCCAAAACAGGCTCGGGTATGAGAGTTGATCTCGACAAAGTTCCGCTGCGCGAACAAGACATGACCGCTTATGAAATAATGCTTTCCGAATCGCAGGAAAGAATGCTTTTTGTAATTGATAAAAATAAAGTTGATAAAGCAAAGGAAATCTGCAGGAAATGGGAGGTACCCATTACTCAAATTGCAGAAGTAACAGAAGGAGGAACGCTTCAGATTTTCAGAAACCGCGAATTTGTCTGCGAGATGCCTGCCGAATCTCTCGTTTTAGGAGGCGGCGCCCCTCAGTATTACAGAGAAACAAAAGAGCCGGAGTATTTAAAATCTGTAAGGAACTTCGACTTCTCAGCTTTGAAAATGAATATTGATCCTGAGGAAGCTTTCTGGAAAATCCTTACTTCGCCGAATATTGCATCAAAAAGATGGGTCTTCGAGCAGTATGACTCGCAGGTACGAACCAACACTGTCAACATAAAAGGTGATGCAGCAGTATTAAGATTGAAGGAACTTCCCGGAAAAGGTATTGCTGTATGCACGGACTGCAACGGCAGATATGTCTATCTCGATCCCTACAAAGGAGCAATGGCAGCCGTAGCCGAAGCCGCGAGAAATGTTGTCTGCACCGGCGCTCAGCCCGTTGCAATTACAAACTGTCTTAACTTCGGCAATCCCTATGACCCGGAAGTTTACTGGACCTTTAAGGAGGCAGTTCGCGGCATGGGAGATGCCTGCAGAGCGCTGGACACTCCGGTTACCGGAGGAAATGTTTCTTTCCATAACGAATCCCGCGACAGAGCGGTCAACCCCACCCCAACTATAGGAATGCTGGGTGTTATAGATGACATAAGCAAAATCACCGGTGCCGGATTTAAAAATGAGGGCGATGAAATATTTTTACTCGGCAATGACAGAATAGAAACAGGCGGCACGGAACTGGTAAAGGTTTACACTGGAAAAACCGCAGGCATGGCGCCTGAAATTGATATACAGGAAGAAATCCGGCTTCAAAAGGTAGTTTTAAAAGCAATTAAAGAAAATGTCTTAAATTCTGCACATGACTGCGCAGACGGAGGAATGGCGATCTGTCTGGCGGAAAAATCAATCTTTTCCGATTACAAACTGGGAGCTGAAATCGAAATCGGAGATACAAGCGTGGAAAATCTTTTCGGAGAATCTCATTCCAGAATAATTGTCAGCTTAAATCCGAATAAAGTTAACGCTCTTGAAAAAATTTGTGTTGAGAATGAAGTTGCTTTAAAAAAAATCGGCAGAGTTGTAAAAGAAAGATTTGAAATTAAGCACGTATTAAAAACAAATTTTGATAAAATAACCAAAGAGTATGAAAATGCTATTCCAAGGTTCATGGAAAAAATTGATAAAAACCTCTGAGAGTTAAAGGTTTAAGAACTTCTCAGAATCTCATTACTGATAAGGACGTACAATTTTTCCACTCAAGATGTGAATCAAATATTGAAAACTGAAGAAAAACTGACAAAATAAAAAAGTATTATTTAAAAATTAACATGGAGAAAAAAATGACAGCAAAGAAAATTTCAATTTTTTTAATGTTAGCAATCACAGCATCAATCCTTTTTTCATGCACACTTCAAAAAGATCCGAAAGCAGTTCTTGCAGAAGCCATGGAAAAGCGGCTTGAAGTAAACTCAGCGGTCTTTACATTAATCAGCGTAGGTCTTAAAGGCAGCAAGTATGTTAAAAATGAATCAAGAATATATGTAGAAAGGAATGAACAAACTCCCGAAACACCCTTCAAATTTAGAATCGAAGAAGCAGGAGGAAAAAGGATTTCTGCTTTCGACGGTAATAAATTCGTCTCGATTGACCGCGAAGAAAAAACTGCTTTTATTGTTAAAAAAGAACATAAGCCCGAAAAATTTGCATCCAGAGTAAACAGCATCATCGGAAGAGTGATGGAAACTGCCGATAAGAAAGACGCTCTTGCAAAAATCTATCAAATGCGCGGCTACAAATACAACGGAGAAGGCAATGTTTACGGTCAGCACTGCGAAATACTTAATTTCCGCTCCCCTGCTTTCCAGCCTAACTCAGAATGGATAGCCGAAACCTACAAAGGCATTAACGACGGTTTCACTTGGAAAACACATACTAAGCTTTATGCTAACGGACTGCTAATTCAGGAAAACGAAGAAATATTAAAAGACGTCCAAACAAATGTTGACATAGACGAAAGCATGTTTACAGAAGCTGTTCCGACAACTTACGAAATTGAATATTACGGTGAGGAAAAAGAAGAAGCTCCTAAAGAAAAACCTGAGCTTATTAAAGCCGGCGAAACAGCTCCTGACTGGACTTTAACTGACGGAGACGGCAATAAAGTAACATTGAGCAGCTTACGCGGCAATGTTGTCGTTCTCGATTTCTGGGGGACATGGTGCGTTTGGTGCATTGTCGCCATGCCAAAGATTCAAAACATCTACGAAGCAACAAAAGACATGCCCGTAAAAGTCTTTGGAGTAAGCTGCCGCGAACCTGAAGATGCTGATCC
>CAZOBD010000043.1:0-22529 GCA_964577665.1 uncultured Hyphomicrobiales bacterium | reverse complement strand
ATGAAAAACATAACAATAGATATTTCAGTCGAGCCGCTTGAGGAGGGGGTATTCCTTGCTACGTCGAAAGACCTGCCGGGCTTGATTGCAGAAGGTGAAACGGTTGAGCAAACCCTTGAAACAGCACAGGATCTTGCTCGAATCATTTTGAAACTGCATTCAGACAAGAATATTCCTCTGCCAGAGCGTATCAAACAGCAAATAGACAATAATCCGAAGAAAACAAAGTTCAAAATTCCTGTTCCGTCAGCCTGATGACACGTCTTCCACAATACAAATACAAAGCTTTAGTTAAAAAATTGAAAAAAGCCGGGTTTGAATTCTATGATGCTGGAAAAGGAAGCCATGAAGTTTGGTATAATTCAAAAAACAACAAATACGTTACTATATCTTGCCATGCTAAACCTATGGCTAAAGGAACTTTAAGAGCAGTAATCAGGCACATGGGGCTTACCGTCAAAGATTTTTTAGATTTATAACTAATAAATTATGCAGATTAACCAAATGAAAAACATAACAATCGATATTTTAGTCGAGCCGCTTGAGGACGGAACCTTCAAGGCGGCCTCAAAAGACATGCCCGACCTTTTGGTACAAGGGGAAACAGAGGAAAAAGCCGTTCAATACGCTCAGGAAATGGCGCAAATACTGATTGAGCATTACAAAGAAGAAAATATCCCTCTGCCGCCGAAAATTCAAAAGCAGCTTGACTCGAAAAATCGGAAGCTGAAGCGCACAATTCCTGTAATGGTATCGCTATGACACGTTTGCCGGAGTTCAAATACAAAGCTTTAACAAAAAAATTGAATAAAGCCGGCTATTTTTTAAAAAGAAGCAGCAGCGGAAGCCATGAAGTCTGGTTCAATCCTGAAAATAAGAAAACTTCTATTATACCTAAGCACAATAAACCCTTGCCTAAAGGTCTTTTAAGAGATATTATCAGGCAGATGGGTCTTACTGTCAAAGAATTTTTAGATTTATAACTGGATAAAACTACTATGAGCCGTATCTTAACTGTAAATGAATTAAAAGACAACTATTTAAGCGTTGTAGATAGAGCTAAGGAAGCTGCAAAAAAGGCTGATAGAGACTTCAATTCTATAAAAATAGTTGCCGTAAGCAAAACTCACCCTGTCGAAATGCTCGAGAACGCCCTCGAAGCGGGTATTGAACGCTTCGGAGAGAATTATGTGCAGGAATTAGATGAAAAGTACGCTCATTTTTCTGCAAATAAGGAAATCGAATGGCACTATATAGGGCATTTACAGCGCAATAAAGCCAAGAACTTAGCTCCTTACGTTCATTATATCCATGCTGTTGACAGCGAAAGGCTTATTAATGAGCTCGAAAAGCGTGCTAAAGCCGCCGAAAGGACTTTGAACATACTTTTGCAGGCAAATACAAGCTGCGAAGACTCTAAATACGGAGCCGATCCTTCAGCTGTGCCTGATTTATATGCTGCTGCCGCCGTCAAAACCCATTTGAACGTAATCGGACTTATGACTATCGGAACTTTTACGGATTCTGAAGCTCAGCAGCGAAAAGAATTCAGCCTCCTAAGGTCTTTGAAGGAAAAGATTAACGCCGCTGAACCCGCCAAACCCCTTACTGAGCTTTCCATGGGCATGACTCACGACTTCGAAACGGCTATTGACGAGGGCGCAACTATTATACGCGTCGGCACTGCTGTTTTTGGCGAAAGAGAATATAAAAAGTAAGCCATCAAATCTATTGCTGAACATATCATTTCCCTTCCTAATCAACTTATTTATTCTAATTAACTTATCCATCTTTTATTTGATTGTAATGCTAAAGGATTCAATCAAATAAAAGAAATATTTTATCTATATTTTATAATATAAATCTATATTTATTATTTATATTTCGCTTTGATATTATAAGTTATACAATTAATATTTATAAATTATCATTTTATTATAATACCTTAATAATTAATATTTATATTCTATTAATTTTATTCTACATTCTACCTGTTAATATTTATATTTGACTAATTTATTTTTATATTCTAATAATTAGATTAATGATATTAATTAGTAGAGTATAAATATTAATTGATAGAGCATAAATATTAATTTGTATATTATAAAAAATAATAGTATCTTTATAAATATTAATTGTTAGAGTATAAATATTAATTGTTAGAGTATTATTATGAAAAATATAAAGCCCAAATTTAAAATGTCATATTTTGATATGCTTATGACAGCAGAAAATTTAGCTGATAATATTGATACTGACAGAGTATATTTTAATGATAGAGGAGTGTCAGATATTGAAATTAATGCCTTTATTAATCTTGTAAATGAATCAAAAGTAGTGCCGGCTGATGAAGAATACTCAGGACTTGTTATGATTGCTGTTACTCATAAAAATAATCTAAAAAAAACTATTACTAAAGATATAAAAAAGGCGGCAGGATATGCAGACCAGAAGTACGGAATTAATTCTAATGAGTACAAACGTTTACAAATTAGTTCAATATATAATTCAACAGACAATAATTTTATTATAAATGCTTCAGAAATTCTTAGAATTCTTCAAATCTATCTTCCGGACCTGACAGATATTGGTTTGACTCAATCATTTCTTGATTCGATTGCTTCAAAACTTGAATTGTTTGAAACAAAAGTAGATGCGGCAGCTGACGCAAAAGCTTTGAGAGCATCAAAAACGATAGAAAGAAAGGAAAAAATAAATGAGCTTTATTCATACTGCATAAAATATGCGAAAATAGGAAGATTGATCTGGGAAGATATAAATCCTTCGCGTTATAAACTTTATGTGATTTATAAAAATAGAGAGAAAAAGAAGAAAAATGAAGAAGAAACCGGTTAAAAATATGCTTTGTATCGTTCCAATTAAAATTAAATTACGTACACAAGTATTAATAGGAGTATTTCTAAAGCAACCCTATATTAAATAAACAAATAAGTGCTGTACTTCTTCAAAAAAATTCGCGAAGCGCCTTACCCGTATATGATTTTTCTACCTTTGCTATGGCTTCGGGTATTCCCTCAGCGATTATCTTTCCCCCTTTTTCGCCTGCTTCTGGTCCTAAATCAATTATATGGTCTGCCGATGCAATTACGTGAATGTTGTGTTCGATAATAACGACGGAGTTTCCCTTTTCAACGAGCTTTTTGAAACAATCGAGGAGGCGTGAAATGTCATCAAGATGCAGTCCTGTGGTTGGTTCATCGAAGATAAAGATCGTATCAGTGGTGGATTTTGTTTCGAGATGCCCCGCCAGCTTAATCCTTTGTGATTCTCCGCCTGAAAGCATTGCGCTTGGCTGTCCGAGACGAAGATAACCGAGCCCGACATCCTGTAAAATGGTAAGTTTATTGACAACTTTCGGTATATCTCGGAAGAATAGCGCTGCTTCGTTGATAGTCATGTTCAGCACATGGACAATCGACTTTCCATTGTATAAAATATTCTTTGCTTCTCTCTTGTAACGCGTTCCTTTGCATGCTTCGCACTCAAGATGCACGTCCGGCAGGAATTGCATATCAACTTTTATGATACCTTCGCCCTCACATACCTCGCATCTTCCCCCCGGTACGTTAAAAGAGAAGTATCCCGGTTTCAGACCCAACTGTTTTGCCTCCTGAGTTGATGAGAAAAGCTCTCTAATTGCATCGAATGCCTTTGTATAGGTGGCAGGAGTGGAGCGGGAAGACTTTCCTATGGGCGACTGGTCAACCATTTCGATAAAACCGATGTTTTCTGCGCCGTTAATCTCGTCAAAGCTGCCTGCCGAAACTGCATGTCCGAGTTTTTGCTTCTTATATCCCATGTAAAGCAAGTCATGTACGAGAGTACTTTTACCCGAACCTGAAACACCCGTAACAACAACCATACATCCCAGCGGGAAAACAGCTCTTTCTATTTTTAAATTGTGTTTTCTCGCATTTCTAATGGTAATGACATTACCGTTTCCTTGGCTTCGCTTTTTGGGTATCTGTATTTCTTTCTTTCCTGAGAGATATAAGCCTGTGATTGACTTTTCGGATTTCATTATCTCTTCAAAAGTTCCGTCAAAAACAATTTCTCCTCCGAGTTCGCCGGCTTTAGGTCCCATGTCTATTATTCTGTCTGCTTTTTTTATTATATCTGGATCATGCTCTACTACTAAAATTGTATTTCCTAAGTCGCGAAGTTTATAGAGAATCTTAATAAGCCTTCCGGTATCTCTCGGATGCAAGCCGATGCTCGGCTCATCTAAAACATACAGCGAACCAACGAGTGAGGATCCCAGCGCAGTCGAAAGATTTATCCTTTGTGCTTCTCCGCCTGAAAGTGTATGCTGAAGTCTTCCCAAGGTAAGATACTCCAATCCGATATCAACAAGGAGCTGCAGGCGCCTCTTCAGTTCGCTTACTATTTGTCCGGCTATTTCAGACTGCATTTTTGTCAGTTCGAGGCTCTCAATAAAGTTCAGAACTTTTTCCAAGGGCATATTTATTAATTTCGGGATATTCATTTTGTTAACAAAAACCTGTCTTGCCGAGGTTCTGAGTCGCGAGCCGCCGCAAGCTTTGCATGTAGTGTATCCTCTGTACTTACTTATCAATATACGATTTTGCATTTTGTAGCTTTTTTCCTCAAGCAGGTTGAAAAAACCATATACTCCCACATATTCACCATGTCCCTCCCATATAAATTTTTTATGCTCTTCCGAAAGGCTGTTATAAGGGACGTCAACCGGAATATTCAGTCTGGCAGCTTCTGCAATCATTGCTCTGTAATGTTTGCTCTGACCTAAACTGTGAAAAGGGTGAACAGCACCAAAGTTAAGACTTTTGTTTTTATCGGGAATTACAAGATTTTCATCAATGCCTATAGAGCGTCCAAAGCCTTGGCAGGATGGACATGCTCCGAAAGGATTGTTGAAAGAAAACAGCCTCGGCTCCGGTTCTATATATTCGATTTCGCAGGGCGCGCACTCATATTTATTGCTGAAATAATAAGTTTTCTCAGAGCTTAAATTGTGAACGGCTATTCTACCCGGTCCGCCGGCGAAGGCGGTTTCAAGCGATTCCGTAATCCTTGATTTTGTTTCCTCATCATGTCTGAGAGCAATTCTATCCGTTAAAATATAGAAATCTTCTTTCCCAAGTTCTTTAGGCAGCCCTCCTTCTTCGATATCCACCAAATCAAAATTTTCTTTTATTACTATTCTGAAAAAACCTTGTTCGCGGTATTTTTTCATTTCGGAATTCAAATCAATAACCTGCTGAGAAATTGGGAACATTAAGTAAAGTTTAGTTCTTTCTTCAAGTTTCATCAGTTCTTCCACAATAGAAGCAGCAGAGTCTTTTTTAACTTCCCTGCCGCAATTGTAGCAGTATGTAGTACCGATTCTTCCAAAAAGAAGCCGCAGGTAATCATATATCTCGGTTGTAGTGCCGACAGTTGATCGCGGGTTTTTCTGCGGGGGGTTCTGCTCAATTGCAATTGCAGGCGGGAGACCGCTTATGGAGTCAAGGTCAGGCTTTGCCATCCTCTCGAGAAACTGCCGGGCGTAAGAAGAAAGCGACTCAACAAAGCGCCTCTGTCCCTCGGCATATATCGTATCAAAAGCGAGTGTTGATTTTCCGGAACCGCTTAAGCCCGTAACAACTGTAAGTTTATTCCTGTGAATCTTTACGTCAATGTTTTTCAGATTGTGCAGCCGCGCTCCTTTGACGACTATGTTTTTCTCTTTTGTTTTTCTATCTGTCATATCTATAGTTTTTTTTTAATAATTTTAGCAAAACATTCAATATAGAAATTATTTCTTAATTTACATTGAATTTTTTTATTTAAACAACATATCCAACAAAAAAAGTATTTGCATTATGCAGGAAAAAACCTTATAATGAAACAATTGAAATGTCATGTTTCATTATTTCGGAGAATCAACATGCAGACCTTTATCCTCTTAACCAAACTAAGCCCAGACGTTTCTAAGCAGATGAAAGATCGAGCCGAACTCGGCAGAGCTTGGCTCGACCGGGTAAAAGAAAAATGCCCCGATGTCAAGTTTTTAGACCACTATGCTCTTTTGGGTCCCTACGATTTTATAGATATTTATCAGGCGCCCGACGCAGAAACTGCCGCAAAAGTATCAATGATCAGCCTTGCAAACGGCGCTTTCGAGGCTCAGAGCATTACCGCCATACCATATAAGCATTTTGTGGAATTAACCAAACAAATTTGAAATTATGAGGGCTGAAACTCATGGATATTAAATCCTTCAATAAAACGAGCCTATTTTTAATAATAACATTTCTGATTTGTTACGGAATGTCGGGGGCATTTTACTTATCCGGCTTTGAATACCATGGTATCCCCGCCACCGTATTGGCGGTGATATATATGTTCGTACCTATGGGAACGTTTTTTCTTATAGAAAAAGTAATCCATAAGGAAAAAATAAAAGAAAAATATCTTATTTCTTTTAAAATCAACAAATGGTGGTTCATTGCCTGGTTCGTTCCCGTAATAATAGCTTTCGGAGCTTTAGGCGCAAGCCTTCTGCTTCCGGATGTAAGCTATTCTCCAAGTATGGAAGGGATGTTCAAGCGTTTCGAAAGCACTCTTTCTCCAGAGCAGATTGAAGAAACCCGCTTTCAAATGAAAATGTTTCCTTTTCATCCGGTCTGGATAGCAGTTCTCCAGGGGCTAATAGCAGGAGCGACAATAAACGCCGTTGCCGGATTCGGCGAGGAACTCGGCTGGCGCGGATTTCTGCTGCGGAGGTTCAGAAATATGCACTTTTTGAAGGCTTCTTTAGTAATCGGTTTTATCTGGGGTATATGGCATGCTCCGCTTATTCTAATGGGGCATAACTATCCTCAGCATCCGGTGTTAGGCACAGTAATGATGACTGTCTGGTGCATAGTTTATACGCCGCTGTTTTTATATTTCACCATAAAAGCTAAGTCAGTGATACTGGCTGCCGTTTTGCACGGCACTTTAAATGCCACAGCCGGCATTCCTATCATGCTCGTCATGGGAGGTGAAGATTGGGAAGCAGGTTTGATGGGTATTTCCGGGATCGCAGTAATCCTTTTGGCTGCGCTGCTTCTTTTCTTTTTAGACGGATATATACTGAAAGAAAAAATAATGCAGAAAGAAATAAGAGAATCCATTTATTAGAAATAGAAAAGCCCGCTTTTTTGGCGGGCTTATTCTATCTATTCTGCAAAAGAATAATTACATATCTTTAGAAGTGTACTTAGATTCTTTTTCAGTATCGTTTTCCACAATGTCTGTTTCATAGCCCATATCTTCGATTACGAAACGAATATTGTCAACACTGATTACATTCGGATTGTAACTTACGTTAACAATCTTTTCATCGGCATCAAACCATGCGTCTGCTACGCCCTCCTCCTGAAGCAGCTTGTCAATTATTGAATTTTGCTGCTCGAAGTGCCATGCAGTGGTTTGGATTCTCACTTCGTTGACATCGTTTGCTTCCTCTTTTGCAAATGCGGAATTGGACATTGCAATTACAAAGAGGAAAAGTGCTGCGAGTGCGAAAGTCATTTTCTTTTTCATTTTTAGACTCCTTATTTTATTTTTAAATGAACAATTGAGCTTACTTAATTTTCTTATACGAGGTATGTTTCTATTAGTTTCAAAAAGTTTCCGAATATAAATTAATTTATTTTCATTTTATTTTTTCTCACTAAAAAAAGGGCTTAAGCATTTTAGCCCTTTTTTAGAATTTCATATAACGATATTGTTAAAAATTAATTGTTTTTAACTTTGCTGCAGCCTGTGCTTTTCTTGAGTTTACTACATTTTGAAGAGCAGTCCTTTTTTGTCTTGTCGGAACACTCTTTCATTGTCTTGCCGGAGCAGTCTTTCTTTACTGATTTTACTTCGTCAGCATCATAACCGAGTTTTGCTATTGCCAGGCGGATGTCATCGGGACTTGTAACTTCTGCGTCAAAAGAAACCGTAACGTATTTGTCATCTAGGTCAAGATTAGATTTAATAATGCCATTGTGGCTTTTCAGTCCGCCTTCAATTGTTGTTTTGCAGGCTCCGCATGTGGCTGATGTTTTAATTTTAACTTCCTGCTTATCTGCTGCATAAGCAAAGTTAGATACTGAGAGTATGAAAGCAGCAGCTATTGCAAAGGTAAGGATGTTTTTGATAGAGGTAATTCTCATGGCAACTCCAAATTTTAATGTTAAATGAATTTTATTTAATCTAAGTGTTAATTTGCACATAAGCTATAACGTATAGACTGTAAATTTATTTAGTATAATCTAAATATTTATTTAACATTTTGAAATATTTTTGATTTTTTTTCTCTCAGGCTGTCTTTTTTGCTAAAAAAAACATAAAAAGGATGGTTTAAATCATAGTAATAATGCACTTATTTTTAAATCAGGTCTGAAGAAGCTCCCTTATATTCTTTTCTTTCAAAACAGTGTAAGTTTTTTTTCCGTCGAATGAAAAAGACGGGTTATTCGCAGCCGTCAACTTTTGGTAAAGACGCGGTATATCTTCTTTTGAAAGCCTGCCTGCGGGAAATTTTGAAACAGTAACGGCAATAATCTCCGCTGTCTTGCACCGTTTAGTTTCTTTATCGGCATTCGGGTCGAAATTATTCAGAAGCTCAAGAAAAGAAGAAAGTTCCGTTCCTGATTGTACAAAGGAAGGTACGGCGCTTAATTCGATTTGATTTTTTTCGCGGTATTCAAATTCATATCCTATTTCCATAAGATCGCCGGAGATTTCTTCAAAACGAACTTTTTCTTCGGTATTCATCTCGTACTGAACAGGAAAAAGAAGTTTTTGCGGGGAGTTATTTGTTTTTTGAAGCTCTTTCAAAACTTCTTCATAAACGATTTTCTGTCTGGCTGTTTTGATGTCAACTATTATGAGTTCATCCTTTTTTGAAGCAAGCAGATATTTGTCAAAAAGCCGGAACGGGAAAACAAAAACATCAGACTCATCAGAGCTGAAAATCTGCTCCGGCTTTTGCTCTTCTTTACCGAAAATCTCTTCAAAAGCGCTCATTTCTTCCTGCCCGAATCTCTCATTTTGCTTCATGCCCCTGTTTACAAAGAAATCATTTTGAGGCAGGTATTCTTTTTTATTTGCTGAAAAGTCTTCATTTTCCAATCGGGATGTGAAGTTTGATTTTGTTTCTTTTTGAATATTTACGGGTTTTATCATCTCTCCGGTGTTTTTATCTACGAGAAAATCTTCGCTGCTTTCTTCTGCAAATTCCGGCACAAGATTCTCCCGGCTGAGCGCATCAGCAGCAGTTCTCAGCAGTAGATTGTAAATATACCTTTCGTCTTCAAACTTAACTTCGTGCTTCTGAGGATGGATATTTACGTCAACTGTTGAAGGATTCAATTTAAAATTGATTAAGTAAAAAGGATGAGAAGCCCTGTCGAGAAAATTTTCCATAGCCGTGAAGACTGCATGACTGAGAGAACGGCTGGTGATTGCCCGCTTATTAAGAAAAAAGTACTGATTTGCTTTTGTTTTCCGCGCCAGATGAGGTTCACCGATATAGCCGCTGATTTCGATTTTTTCATCAGAATAACGGACAGGTATCAATGATTTGGATGTCTCTTCCGAAAAAAGCTTTTTTATACGGGATTCGAGTGATTCCGGTTTTAAATCGAATACAAGATTGTCTTCATCGTAAAATGTGAATGATATATCGGGATGAGCAAGGGCAAAGCGAAGCATTGTATTAGAAATGTGGCGGAACTCAGTCAGATTAGCCCTTAAAAATTTCCTGCGTGCGGGAACATTATAAAACAAACTGCGTACGAAAATCTGAGTGCCTTTGTCGAGAGCGGCAGGTTCTATTTCGATTTCTCTGCCGGGTTCTGCGGTAAGTTTCCAACCAAGTTCTCCGCTTTCTTCCGTTTTTGTTCTTATTTCTATTTTTGCAACGGAGCTGATGGAAGCCAGCGCCTCGCCCCTGAAACCGAAAGAACGGATAGCGTCCAAATCCTCCTGCTTGAATATTTTGCTCGTAGCATGTCTTTTTACGGAAATTTTAAGATCTTCGGGAGTCATACCCCAGCCGTTGTCAACAATATGTATCAAAGACTTTCCGGCATCGCGTACTATAACTGCAATTGAATCTGCTCCCGCGTCGATGGAGTTTTCGACAAGCTCTTTCACGACGCTTTCGGGCCTTTGCACAACCTCTCCCGCCGCTATCTGGTTAGCTATGAACTCAGGAAGTATTTGTATTCTGTTTGTCATTAAATATTTCTAAGAGTGAAAGAACTTCGTTACAATAAAGTTTACAATATACGAAACAGAAATGATATATTTGAATTGAGAAAATAATTGAGATTTCGTATTTTTTAAGTAAATTGAATTTTGAGTAGAAAGAATTTTTTTAATAATAAGGGCATAGAAAAATCTAATAATCCCTAATCAAGCGGTGAAATTAAAAAATCTCATCAAATAATGTCATTAAAAATCCAGATGCCTGCAGAGTTAAAAATATGAACAAAGGTTCTTACAGAATTTTTCTGAAAATCGAAAAAGACATAGAAGTGAAAGCCGGAGCATTGGGTAAATGCTATTTTCCCGCAGGAAGATATGTTTACACCGGCAGCGCCATGAGCAGTCTTTCAAAAAGGATAGAAAGGCACATGAAAAAAAGAAAGCCTATGCGCTGGCACATTGACTATCTGCTTTCAAACAAAGAGGTTACTATTAATAAAATCGAAATCTTCCCTTCCGAAAAAAAAGAAGAGTGTGAAAAAAACATGGAAGTAATAGAAAAAATGAAAGGTACGGTTATTATTAAAAGTTTCGGTTCTTCAGACTGCAATGCCTGTCCGTCTCATCTTTTAAAAATCGACTGATTTATCTGATAAAATTATGGATAAGTATGAAAAATATTTCCAAAGCCGGCGCTTCGGTAAAATTTGCTCTTATAGCTGCTCTGGGCGGATTTTTATTCGGCTATGACACCGCTGTGATAAACGGCGCCATCGGTCCTCTGTCGGACTTTTTCGGATTGACCCCCGGAGAAAAAGGCTGGGCTGCATCCTCGGCGCTTGTAGGATGTGTTATCGGTTCCGCTTCCGCAGGCTTTTTTGCCGGCAGGTTCGGCAGAAAAAAAAATCTTATGATTACTGCGGTATTGTTTTTTATCTCCGCTTTGGGATGCGCAGTTCCTCAGAATTTGGAGCAGCTTGTACTTTTCAGAATTTTAGGAGGCATAGCCGTCGGAGCGGCTTCGATGACGGCGCCTATGTACATAGCAGAGTTGTCCCCGCCTGCTGTTCGCGGCAGGCTTGTTTCCTATTACCAGCTTGCGGTTGTCATCGGGATATTAATAGTTTTTTTTGTTAATTATTTCATTGCCGAGTCCGGTTCGCGTCAATGGGTAGATGAAGCAGGATGGAGATGGATGTTCGCATCTGAGTCTATCCCGGCGGCAATGTTTTTCACGTTGCTTTTTTTCGCTCCGGAAAGCCCGCGCTGGTTAGTAATGAAGAATAGAATTACCGAAGCTTTTAGGATTCTGGAAAGCATAAGAAATAACAAAGCTGAAAGAGAATTGAAAGAAATTCGAGATTCACTGGCATTTGAAAAGGGAAGTGCAAAAACGGGGATTTTTCAAAAGGGGATTTTTCGAATTGTCCTTATTGGGATTTTGCTTTCATTTTTTCAGCAGGTAACAGGCATTAACGTGATAATGTACTACGGCACTGAAATCTTCAAGGGCATGGGCAGCGGCATAAACGCCGCTCTTTTTCAGACTATTCTGGTAGGCGCTGTTAATCTGATTTTTACAATTGCTGCAATTAAGACTATCGACAAATTCGGCAGGAAACCGATTACTATTATAGGCTGCAGCGGTATGGCTGCGGGAATTCTATCGCTCGGTTTCCATATTTACTTTAAAAGCTTCGGACTGACCGCCCTTATTTCGGTTTTGGTTTTTATAGGCAGCTTTGCTATGTCGCTTGGGCCCGTTGTATGGGTGCTTATTTCCGAAATTTTCCCGAACAGAATAAGAAATGCTGCAATGCCTATAGCCGTGGCGGCACAGTGGATTTCAAATTTCCTTGTAACCCAGACATTTCCCATGCTGTCTGAAAGCCCTGCTCTGAAAAGTTTTTCTAACGGAGCCTTTCCTTTCTGGATTTACGGACTTATGTGTTTTGCCGCAGTTTTCTTCACTATCAAATTCGTTCCTGAAACAAAAGGTAAAACGCTGGAAGAAATGGAAGAAGTTTTCGGAATTCCACAAAAATTTTAAGAAAAAATTGTTACTCAAAATTCTTTTTTTTAAATTTACTGATTGTTGTTTAAACAAATTATCGGCAGAAAAAAATGGCATTAGAAAAAGACACTATCATAAGCATTGCTAAAGCAGTTGCTCCCGAGCTGGAAACATACGAACACCGCAGTCAACTGAGCTTAATCATTCCACCTGAACGTCTCGTTGACCTATGCTTCGAGCTTCGCGGCAATGCAGAAACAAGTTTTGATATGCTTGTTGACATAACCGCAATAGACTGGTACCAAAAAGAAAAGCGTTTTGAAACCGTATATTTTCTCTATTCTAACAAACACAAAGCCCGCTTGCGGGTAAAATGCCCGTTGGAAGGAGAATATCCCCTATGTCCGAGTGTTACTTCCGTTTGGGAAGGGGCAAACTGGTGCGAAAGGGAAACTTATGATATGTACGGCATAAAATTCGAAGGACATCCCGGACTACGGCGTTTTTACATGCCGGAAGATTTTGCCGACCCCGAAACGGGCGAGCCTCTCTTCCCCCTGAGAAAAGAATTTCCTCTTATGGGTGTGCCCGACTCGCTGCCGCTGCCGCCCTTTCCCGAAAAATACGGCATTACCGAAGATTGAGCAGAATGAGAGCTTTTCTGTCATTATTGATTTTCGCATTTATCTCATGTGGAAATGATTTATCATTTCAAAATGAAGGGGATGATTTCAAAAATATTCTGCTTCGCCATATAGAGAAATATCCCGATATGCAGATAGAGGATGCTTTAAAAATTGCTTATCAGTCGGCTATGGGACCTTCGCACCTTCTTGAGCACGGCAATGAAAACGCTAAAAAGTATCTAGTCAGAGAATTTGCAGCGATAAAACCAGATTCGTCCACGGAATTGACAGAAAATATATCCAATGGAATAATACGTGTAAATTTGATTAAGTTCAAAAGCTTAGCTTTGAACATCGACAGTCTTTTCGAGGCTGTGAAAAAAACTGCCGCAATTATGAATCCTGACACCGCTCTGTTTCTGAAGCATATAAATATAATAGAAAATATGATTGTTAGTGAAGAACTTAAATATAGTACTGAGGCATTTAGGAAACTGATACAAGTTACAAAGGAAAAGAAATTTTCACCTTTTCATCACTCCTCAGTTTTTATCGAAAAGTATGATCCTCATTACAGAATAGTGTCAAAAAGTATTTTTTATCAATACTTTCCAAATCAGGATTGAGAAAAATATCCATTGAATCATTCCTTCTATGCCGATAAGAATTTTTTTCTTAAATTAGAAACTACTATGATACAAAAAACTCAAAAAAATGTTAGTTCTCGGATAGTTTGCCATATATTAAAAAAACGTAATTAAAATTAAAAACCTGAAGAGATCCCCCAAACCCCCTTATAAATAAGAGGGCTTTAACAATACTTCTCCCTTCCTAACTTGTAAGGGAGGGTTGGAGAGAGATCAAAAATAAACAAATGAAAAAATATGCAGGACATATCGACTGGTTCATAGCCTTGCCCGTAATCGGGCTGATGCTTTTCAGTATCGCTTTCGTTTACAGCGCCAGCGCCCCGTATTCCGAGTACAAGCAGCTTTCTCAGGAATACTTTTTTAAGAGCCATGCTGTGAAAATCGCGCTCGGCTTTGTTGTCCTTATTGTTTTCATGCTTATTGATTACCACTTCTGGCGAAAATTATCTCTGGCTGCCATTATTATTTCAGTCGGAATGCTGACAGCAGTGTTAATTGCAGGGATAACAACCAAAGGCGCCTCCCGATGGCTGGATTTAGGAATAATAAACTTCCAGCCTTCCGAACTTGCAAAGTTTGCTCTGGTACTGCATCTGGCTGTTCTTCTGGACAGGCATAAAAACTTTATCAAGGATTTTCAGGTGGGTCTTTTACCGCTATTACTGTGGACAGGGCTTATATGCCTCTTAATAGCCTTGCAGCCGAATATTTCAACAACAATAGTTATTTTGGTGATTGCAATATCTATGATGTTCATCGGAAATGCCAATCTGCTTCATTTAGGGGGTATGACGGCTCTTTTTGCCGGAATGACGGCTGCTTATGCTTTTTTTGTATCCAAATATCCGATAGAAAGAATTCAGGCTTTTCTCGGCACGGCTGCCGCCACTGAAACTGAAAAGCTGTCCCATCAGGTAGGTCAGTCTCTGATAGCATTCGGTACCGGCGGATTTTTTGGATTAGGTCCCGGCAACAGCAAGCAAAGCTGGCTGTTCCTGCCGGAATCTTACGGCGATTTCATATTCTCCATTATCGGCGAAGAATACGGCTATCTCGGTGTAATCGGGGTTATTGCTGTTTTTGTTTTGATAATGTGGAGGGGTTTGAAAACGGCAAAGCGTGCTCCAGACAGTTTCGGCTATTATCTGGCTTCAGGCATTGTAATAACAATCAGCCTTTATGCGTTTGTAAATATGGGCGTAAACAGCGGAATCCTTCCAACAACCGGCCTGCCGCTTCCCTTTATAAGTTTCGGCGGCACGGCGGTCATATTTTACAGCGCAGCAGTAGGCATACTGCTAAATATATCCGCTCAGGCGGGTATATATCCAAGAAAATGAAATATCTAAAATGATTGATGTTTTTAATAGCACCGGAATCAAAAATTACTCAGTCTGTATGCTCCAAATCTCTGATGTTTTTTGTTTTTCCGGTATTGACTATCAAGATTTTAGAGTCAGGTTGAATTCTGTCCTCCATTTGAAGAAGCAGCGCAAGTCCGGCAATACCGGACGGTTCAAAGGTCAGTTCAAGACGGCTTGCTGTTTCAATAGCCTTGTCAACAAAGCTCTCTTCGACATAATAAATATCAGTCATCCCTCCCACGCATCCGTATTCGGTTTTTAACTCTCTGATGTATTTGTGGAAAGATTCTATCGAAGGAAGATAATTTGAAAAAAGTTTGTCCAGACGTGTGTCGGGCAGATTGGACGAGGCTCCTAAGAAACTGCAGTTTTTTAAAGTGTCAATATCCCCGAAAAAACGCGGATCGTGCTTGGATACAAAAGAATTGAAATATTCAATTTTAACGATGTTCAGAACATTTATAAAAAGGTCCCCCGTGCCGAAAGGAATGAAACAGTACTCTGGCTGGGACATAAGAATTTCGTAGCTCATCCAGTCGTAGTAATTATCATGAGTCGGGTCGAGCACTTCCCTGTAAGTAATATCGATACCGTCTTTATTATCCGTAAGCTCCTTAATATCTTCCGAAGTAAGCAGTTTTTCCGAGAGATCGCACTCATACAGCTCGCATCCAATATCTTTCACTGCTTTTTTAAATCCGGAATTGAGTGTGTGATCGACTAACACTTTTAGCTTGGTCGGTATTTTGAAAAGATTGAAAAGATGCTGAATTGCAATGGCAGCGCTGCCTGAAGAAATAATTGACATCTGCGGCAGCGAATCCTCGTCTTTATATTTCAAACCCTCAATAAGAGATTTGTATTTGATGACAACTTCCCATGCAAGTCGGTCTTTATGCGTACCAGTAGGATTTGTGCTTTCATCCTTAAGCCAAACGTTTGAAAATCCGGGTACATCTATCCTAAATGTTTCCGAAGCGGGAAACTTCGGTTTGTAAAAAGGTTTCGGCGGAAACTCCGGCTTCTTGGGGTTGTTAGTCGATGGAATTTTTATCCGTTTATATGTAGTCTCCAGCTTTATATTCAAAGAAGTAATAATTTTAGGCTTTGGAAGCAGCTTTAAAAACTCCTCGCGGCTGTTTACTTTGTCGAGGAAAATCTCGAAAAGTGCGCCTGAAGGGCTTTCGCGTATCAAATCAACAACGCGGGAAAGTCCTTCGATAATACCCTTTATTTCATCAAATTCTTCATTGAGCTTTTTATAAAACTCTTTATCCTTTTTTCCTTTCAGAAGAAGTTTATGGTTTACCTCAAGCTGCTCTATTCTTAGTTTCCAGTATTTCAAAAGCTCAGACCTGCCAAGTGAATCGAAAATATTGAAATCACCCTGATAGACATCCCTGAGTAAGATATGAAAAGTGTGTTTCAGATAAAGATCAAGGTTTTTATTGGTAAATTCAATAAGCTCCTTAACGCAGTTTTCATTTTGCAGATAATCCCTCCCTATCAGGGCAAAAACAAGTGAGCCTTCGTCTAAATTTTCGTAAAGTTCCTTTAAAGGTCCCTTGCTGTAAGCGGGAGAATTCCTTGTCTCGGTTTCCACGGGGTACTGAAGAGTCTGTAAAATATGATTTTTAATTTTATCCGCTTCAAGCATGTTTCCCAGGGTAGAAGAAACTATTATTTTAATGCCGCTGCCGGAGTCTTTACCGCTTACTTCTGCGTCGAATGCGGGAATGCGGGCTTCGTTGAGTTTATTAAATCTGGTTTTGCCGAAACCGTAAAGATAGCAAATATCAATATTATATTCCTGAAACTGCGGATTTTCAATATTTACTTTCGAATAAAACATATCCCTGAAAAAAGTATTTCCCGGTATCAGGTCATAAAAATCCTGCCCCTGTATTTTAATAGTCATATTCTTGTGCTTTTTCAGGGCATCGAGTTTTATCCGTATAAATTGGCGCAGCTCTTCATAATTCGGCAGGTGTGAGTTAAATTTTTTTGTTCCGCCTTGTTTCTCATACACATAGCGAATCCGTTCGCGCAGGCGGTCAAGTTCGGATTTTTCAATTTTTATCCAGCCGCTTTTTAATATCAATTCATTTTTCATTTTTTTATCTGTTTTTTTTACTTCCCGATTCAGATGTCCAACATCTGCCAGATGTTGGACATCTTTTCCTTCCAAACTGTGCATCCCCTCTTGAGAGGGGATTAAGGGGTGTGTTCCCCTTATGTGAGATTCTGAAACGAGTTCAGAATGACATCCATGATTTCAATTTTTCTACTATTTCTCAAATAATCATACCCTTATGTGTTTTTCCAAATCATGGATGTTTCATCTGTTTATTTTTTACTTCCTGATTCAGATGTCCAACATCTGCCAGATGTTCGACATCTTTTCCTTCCAAACTGTGCATCCCCTCTTGAGAGGGGATTAAGGGGTGTGTTCCCCTTATGTGAGATTCTGAAACGAGTTCAGAATGACACCACTGAAAATTTTTAACTCTAAAATAATCATCCCATTGTGTGTGTTCCCTTATCATGGCTGTTTCTTCTGAATAAGTCTGATAACAAATATTTTCAAAGTGAATATAAAAATATTATTCGAAAAAACCTACTGCTTGTTTCGCCCTATTCTTTCGGAGACGGCTAAAAGAGATGATGAATATGTCATAAGAAGTATGCCGTCCCGCATCGTAAACTGGGCAGTAAGAAAATCAGATAATATCAATATGTAAAAAATAAGAAATACACTTATGTTCACTCTGTTTGAAAATGTATCCTTAAAATGATATATATTTCTCAGACTCCTGAAAAAAAAGAAGAATATCCATAAAAGAAATACAAGTGCAAGGGGTATCCCCAAGCGAAAAAACATATACAGATAGCCGTTATGGATAAAACTTTTTGTAACAGACATCATCAAAATGGGACTGAAAAAAGTGTATTCGGCTCCCATCCCGTTTCCGCTCAAAGGGCTTTTCTCTATGCGTTTGAGAACAGAAGCGGACTCGCTTATACGATCTTTTAGAGACATATCTTCAAGTCCTTTTGTAGATGATGTCAGCCTGCTTTCTATAATTTTGTAAAATATCCTCGCTTTGTCCTGAAAAAACAAGTTCATAAGTGCAAAAAGCAGAACAGAAGTAATCAAAGTCGCTGCAATAATGAATATTCTGTTTTTATTAGGCAGAAAAATAATCATCAGAACCAGTCCTCCTGCCAGCGCAGCCCAGTAAGTCCTTGCAAAAGAAATTATCAAAGCGCCTGTGGATATCATCCCGGTAAATGCAAAAAACAACTGTGGTATTCTCCTCTTCTCCGTAACGGCATACAATATACCAACAAGAGCGCCTGCCGTATAAAATGCAAGATTGCTTCTTCTGGCGGATTTCAACTGAAAAGCATAAATTGCCTGCGTTATCGTATCAGTATAATATGAATAATACATAGTCGCTGCAATAGCAATAGAAACAAGAGCCAGAATAAAAAGCAGTATCCTGATGTCATTTTTTGTTCTCAAATGATATTTTATCGGAAAATACATGAGAAGAACTGCCATCATTATAAACTCCCTCAGCCATGACAGCATATCAACCCCGTTGAAAAAAGCCACGGCAGCATTGCACATTAAGCCGAAAAAGAAAAAAAGCAGCAGCCAGTCTGCAAAACTGTCTATTATCCTCTCCCGCATAATTAATACCCTGTGGACTAACCATATTGCAACACCGCCGTTGAAAAGTACGGCTGCCATAACGTCTTCCGCTGAGATGCCTTCGCCTGTCAGGTATAGATAGACAAAAGAAAAAGCGGTAGAAAAATATATCCAGATTTTGGGGTTTTTAAAGAAAATATACACCAGAGGCAGTCCGGCAGCTATTCCGAGGCTTATCAATCCATATTCCAATACAAGACCAAAATAAATCAGACCTGCAAAAAGCGTGGCAAATACCAAACCGAGTAAAACAAGCCGTAACCCGCTTAGTCTTGATTGAATAAAATCATTTTTTATATGTGATAACGACAGGTTCACTTTTCAGGTTTTGTGTTTAATGCCTCTTTGTACCTTTTTCTTAAATTTTCCACTCCGTACATGGAAAGTACGAAAAGCACGGAAATAATGAAAGAACCCAAAGCAGTTCCCGCTACTATAAAAGAGCGCCTCGGACGCGATTTTTTGTCGGGAACTTGCGGCTGATCAACATAAAAGAAAGTACGCGATACTCGTTTCTCCGCCAGGCGGTTTTCCTCCACAACCGGCAGCAAAAATGCTTTTAACTGTGAATATGCTTCAAAAAGGGAATAAAGCCTTAGGTACTCAATGCCGATATCCGGGGCATCTTCAAGAGCGAAATCGCCCGCGAAACCCGGTTGTTTTTCAGCTTCCTGTAGTTTGCTGCTTATTCCTTCCACTATTTTCTTTTGCTGTTTTGCATAAGGGTCTTCTTCACCGAAACGGTTTGCTGTCATTTCATAAATCATCTCCTGACGGAATTTTTCGGCTTTTAATTCTCCGAGCGCTTTGGCTGCTGCCGTTGCCTGATCCAGTGGAGAAAAAATCTGATGTTTTTTAGAGAAAGTTCGCAGCTTTTCAGTTACGGCTGTCAAAGCGGAATCTGTCATTTCAAATCTTTGCTCAGCATATTCCAGATTATATTTTGCTTCTTTATAATAGAGCTGCAAAGTAAATTCATTTGCTTTTTCAACGTAATACTCCACCATTCTTTTTGCTTTAACAGGGTCTTTTGAGCTGCAGGCTATGATAAAATTCCCCTCTGTTTCGGAAGTAACGCTCAGGTTGTTTTCCAATTCCTTGAGTATTAATGAAGGTAATGTATCGGGTATGTCATATTCTTCTGCCAAATTGAATTTTTCAATAAGACTGTCTTTAAGAGTTCTGCTTTCTAAGATTACCATATAGCTATATCCGGATTCACTGCCCTGTTTTCCCAGCCTTGTCAGACCGAAATTTTTAAGGGCGCTGGATATGCTTCCCAATGCCCCTTCAAGGAGCGATTCGGAAGATTTGGGAGGTACGACACTTGCAGAAGACTTATACCAATTTGGCATAATCAGAGAAATAATTACCGAGATAATAATTCCTCCAAGAGTAATGCCGATTATCACAAATTTGTGGCGCATCAAAGCCAAAAGCAAATTCATGCTGTCAAATTCGATATTCTTTTTGTCCGTATTATTTTCCTGTTCCATAGCTTTTGAAGTTTATTGATATTAGACTTTTACGAATAAGCAATATACAAAAAACTGGATTTTCAGGAAAAGATTAAATTAATTCTCAGAATATGTTTTAAATTAATTCTTAATAAAAATTAACAGAAAGCGTCTATGATATTTGTTATAAGGAAGCAATTTTAAAGAAATAATTTTTTCGGATATAAAATCGTAAGACAGGTTCAAGGATTGGATTAGAAAATGACGAAAAAAGAACAGATAGAAAGACTTAAAGAATTAAAAAAAGAAAGAAATGCCGTAATACTCGCCCATTACTATCAAGAAGAAGACATTCAGAATAATGCGGATTTTCTGGGAGATTCCCTCGCATTGGCTCAGGCAGCCGAAAAAACAGATGCCGACGTAATACTTTTTTGCGGTGTGCATTTTATGGCGGAAACCGCTAAAATCGTTAACCCCAAGAAAACAGTCTTGCTACCTGACTTAGATGCAGGATGTTCTCTTGCTGCAAGCGCCGACCCGGTCGAGTTTAAAAAATGGGTAGAGTCTTATCCCGGTGCGGTTGTTATTTCGTATATAAATTGCTCAACCGAAGTAAAGGCGATGTCTGATATCATCTGCACTTCCTCAAATGCAGAAAAAATTGTTAATTCCATTCCGCAGGGAAAGCAGATTTTGTTTGCACCCGATAAATACCTCGGCAGATTTATCATAAAAAAAACGGGCAGGGATATGGTGCTTTGGGACGGCACCTGCCAGGTGCATGAAATTTTTTCCGAGCAGGAAGTAATACGCCTGATGGGTGATTATCCCGATGCAAAAGTGCTGGCGCATCCCGAATGTCCTGGAAATATTCTTGACTATGCCGATTATGTAGGTTCCACAAGCGGCATAATAAAAACTGCGAAGGAATTGCCCGATAAGCAATTCATTATTCTTACCGAAACAGGCATCCTGCACACAATGAAAAAAGAAATACCCGGCAAGGAATTTATACCCGTGCCTAATCTTGAAGGCTGTGCCTGCAACGAATGCCCCTATATGAAGTTGAACACAATCCCGAAAATGATAAAAGCGCTTGAAACTCTTTCTCCTGAAATTACTCTTCCCGAAGAACTCAGGCTTAAGGCTCTTGAGCCGATAGAAAGAATGCTCGAACTAAGCAAATAATTCATAAAAAAAGGAGATATGCTTTGCCGGACTACAAACAGACAGACCTAATACCGCCTTATCTTATCAACTACAAAGTAGCCGAATTCCTATTGGAAGATATACCCGAAGGAGACATAACAACCGAAGCTACTATTGACAAAAATGTGATTTCAACCGCAGTCATACAGGCTGAAGAAGATTTGGTTTTTGTAGGTGAGTTCCTTTTTCATTACTTTTTCGACGATACTTTCAAAGTTCAGACTATAAAGCAAGACGGAGCGGAAGTGAAATCAGGTGAAATAATCGCTAAAATTACCGGTCCCTCCCATCTCCTTTTGATACGTGAAAGAGTGCTGTTAAATCTGATACAGCGTCTTTCTGGTATTGCCACCTTAACTAAAAAAATGGTAAATATCGCTTCACAATTCGGCGTAAAAGTGCTGGATACCCGAAAAACAACCCCGGGACTAAGAATTTTCGAGAAATATGCCGTCAGAAAAGGCGGAGGCGTAAACCACCGTTTAGACCTGTCCAGCGGTATCCTCATTAAAGATAATCACATAAAGGCTGCCGGCAGTATAAAAAACGCTATCGAGAAATGTATGGTAAAATATCCCGGCTATACAGTTGAAATTGAGGTGGAGAATATTGACCAGATCAAAAAAGCTGTGCAATCCGGCGCAAGAGCATTTTTACTCGACAATATGAAACCGGCTGAAATAAAGAAAGCAGTCCGTCTGATACGCTCCCATCCCGGAGGTATAGGGATTTTCATAGAAGCTTCGGGGGGTATTACTTTGGAAAATGTAAAAGCTTATTCGGATACGGGCGTTGACGCGGTTTCTGTCGGGGCGCTTACACATTCATTCCGCAGTGCGGATATACACATTGAATTTGATCGAGTAGGAGGTGTGGGGTAAATTCCCACACCGACCTCTCACACCACCGGACGTGCCGTTCGGCATACGGCGGTTCGTTAAAACTAACATTTCAGATATATGTCCTCAAGGGTTACATATTCCTGCTTCGCAAAGTATTCATTTGTTAAGGTGTGGTTCAGGATACCGCTGTGTGCTGTTCGGCAGTAGCCCTTGCGGGTATTACCGTTCAGGTATGCATGAAACTCGTCCATTCCCAACTTAACCAAATTAGTTATTCGGGTCTTGACTTTCTTCCATAACTTCCATAAACACATACGCAGCCTGAACCTTATCCAGCCGTCTAAGTCTTGAAGCCGACCTTTGCATTTTGCTATTTTAAAATAGTTTACCCAACCTCGCAGTTGGTAATT
>CAZOBD010000042.1:0-26271 GCA_964577665.1 uncultured Hyphomicrobiales bacterium | reverse complement strand
AAAATACTCTGCACAACTTAAAATAAAAAATCGGCTAAGAGAAATAATTTCGGTATTTCCGCTTAACCCATCATATTTGAATTTGTCCTGCAATTTTTTCAGCAGACAAATCATTTTTTTGATTAGGATTTAAAATACGAAAATTAATTCAGAAAAGCAAGATTTTGCAGTATAATGGGAATAATGCTATTTTGGGAAATACTTAAGGATTTACCGCTGCCGGAAACAAATTGGAAGAATTACTCCCAAAAAAAACAACAAAGAAGATTAATGTATAATAGCATATAAAATAAGAAATAATCGCCGTAAAATGTCAGTTAATATGTCAGTTGCCCCTTATAATAAATGTATATATTAACAACGTAACCAATAAAAAAATCGGTTATTTACGAGAAAATAACCGATTCGATTTTAGTGCGGAGAGGGGGACTTGAACCCCCATGCCTCTCGGCGCCACCCCCTCAAGATGGTGCGTCTACCAATTTCGCCATCTCCGCTTTTTCAGAGCCTACAAATATACAACAATTTTTATATTTTCCAAATATTTTCTATGTTTTTTTGGGAGACATATAGTAAATAATTAAGGAAAATAACCTTAATTACTCTGTCCTGATAATAATCAATAGTTTCCTATAATACTTCCTGTCAGCTTCAATATTTTTACTTCGGCATCTATTAAATCATAAACAGACTGAAGTTCGTCTATAGCAGCGTTTAGGTAAACAAGCTGTATATCCCTGTAATTGAAAGAATTGATGGCGCCTGTGCGAAATTTTTCTTCGGCTATGTCAAGATTGAGCCGGGCGCTTTTCTTGTTTTCCATCGCCACTTCATATAGCTGCTTTCTGAGTTCATAAAGTTCGTAAAGATTCTTAAGGCTGTTTTTTAGGAAAAGCTCGGTGTCGCTGATGCGAAGTCTGCCTATTTCTTCTTCAACTTTGGCATTCTCCGCGGCGCGGCTTCTGTTACCTCCGTTGAAAATCAGATAGTTCAGGCTTAGATTGGCATAAGCATCGTATGAATAAAAATCAGCAGGATCTGCGCCCTCGTATTTGGATATCCCTTTACTGTAATCGAAACCGGAACTGAGGGAAAGACTCGGGTACCATGCAGTTTCGGCTAATTCAACATTGTTTTCAAGCATTTCTTGATTAATTCTCAGATTTTTCAGAACGCGGTTGTTTTTTATCATTATGCCGGCGAGTTTTTTAAGAGAATAGTCTTTAAGATCCGTTTCAAATGCTTCTGTCAGTTGGTAATCTATTGTCGTATCTATATTTAAAAGATACAAAAGATCTCTAAGAGCATTTTTATGAAATACAATCTGGCTGATAAAATTTGCGGAATCCCTTAGATATGAATTTTTTTCCTGCAGTACCTCAAAAGTAACGGCATTGCCGATTTCCTGCTTCAAAAGCACGGAATTGTAACGGTCCCGGGAAAGCTCCGTTACTTCGCGGAAAACACCGATTTTTTCTTTCTCGAGCAATACTTTATAATATGCCAGGATAATATCCTGAACGGTCGTTTCTATAAGGTCGGTTTCATCGCCTTTTGCAAGCTCGCGCAGACGTTCGAGATTATCTTTTGTAAGCCCGATTGAAAATCCTTCAAAGATAGTCCAATTAAGCTGCAGATAAGGCGAAATCTGGTTGTTCGTATATTTGTCTCTTCCTTCGCCGATAACAGAAGGGCGGTTGTCATAACGGTTTATATTCTGCGCCCCGATATTGATAACGGGAAATCTGCCCGCCGCTCCCCATGAATCGTTATTTTCAGCTATTTTGGTGTTTCTCTCGATGATAGAAACCTGATAGTTATTCTTCAGTCCGATTTTAACTGCTTCGCTGAGGCTGAGCTCAGTCTGGGCATTAAGCGCTCCGCAAAGCAGAAAAGCAAGTAAAAAGAAAACCGTTATTCTCATTTTTTCTTTCCGTATTTATTAATTCAATTTATTGAATAGTACTTAGTTTAATGATTTTTGTTTCAAAAAAAATTGACTGTATTATTTTTTTTCTTTTGAAGCTTTTACCATAGAAATATTGTCTTTGCATTCCATATAATCTTTTTTGTTTGGAAATACTATTTTTCTATTATATTTGATATAAATTTGGAATGAAAATTGAATTATTTTATTTTGCAGCGTAAAGTGAAACATATTTTGGAAACAACAATGAAATATATATATACTTTTGTATTAACGGCAGTTATCATCTTATCCGCAGGAAATGAATTATTTTCAGCCTCGTCTGTTTCAACAGTAAAAGTAGATGCCGCTTCTTTTCCTGATGTTTACGCAGAAATCTTCTTTTTCAATGACGGATACGTGCCTGAAAGCCCCGATAAAAGCACAGTTATTCTGAAGGAAAACGGTATTCCTCTGAATATTAATGATCTTACCTGCCCAGGGCAGTCTCCTGCTGCTAATGTTTCAATTACGATAGCCTTCGACCTTGCCGCAAATAGTTCGGGTACAATGAGCAATTTTACTCTGGCTCAAAGCACCGCAGCAGCCTTGATAGAGCTTCTTGAAAAAAATACTTCGGAATGCGCCTTGACTTCTTTCGATATTTTCAGTTACCTTAGCTGTGATTACACTTCCGATAAGAATAAGCTCTTAACCTCGGTAAACAAACTTCAAAGCAGAGACGGTTCTTCCTATGATGCCGGATTTTTATCGGAGCCCGCAGGAGCTTTGAAGATTGCTGCAATGGGTAAATATGAAAAAAGTATTGTCGTAATCACTGACGGCACCGGCTATGCAAGCATAGATTCGATTATTAATACTGCAAAAGCTGAAAATATAAAGATATTTTGGTTAAAAATCGGAGGTCCGGTAATAGGAGGTCTCAGGAGAATTGCCGAAGAAACCGGCGGTTTTTGGTTCGACCGCATAGACAGCGGTGAAGAAATAAATGCCGCCGTTAATCACGTGCTTGCAATGGCATACGGTTACAAACCATGTACTTTAAGGTGGATGAACAATTTCAACTGCGACAGTACTAAAACAATGACTGTAGAAGTACCGGATTATCCCGCTCAAACTCAATTTTCATATCCCGCTCCCATCGAAGATATGCCCCGCTTGGAGCTTGATCCTCCATATCTCGGGTACAGTGCGGTGCTGCCGGGCTTTACACGCGAGCTTGACGTAAGAATGAAAGCCGTAAACGGCGATATATCAATAAATGAATTCCGCATTATGCCTCCGTTTTCCGTTACAGCCGGAGATGTACCCCAGGGTGAAGAATTGATAATCCCCGAAGGCGGGGAACATACTATAACAATAGAGTTTGCCCCGGCAGACTCCGCAATGGTTTACACGGTTTTGGACATTGACGGCAATGCATGTTACGGCAGATATGTTATCATTACGGGCGGTTTTCCAAACGTTGCTCCAAAACAAAGAACCTTGAATTTAGACTCTCCCCTCTGCGGAGAAACATTGATAATCGGCGATACTACCCATGTAAGATGGTCAGGGCTCCTTCCCGGCGATGTCGTTCAGCTCGAGTATTCAACTGACGGAGGTATGGCTTGGGACACAATAGTAAACGACATTACAGGCCTTGAATATCCTTGGGAAGTGCCGAATATTCCTACCGACAGCTGCCTTGTCAGAGTTGTGCAGCTCTGGCCCAATAACGTAGGCGAAACTCTAAATTTCTTCCATAAAAACGGAGTTAATTCGGCAAGATTTAACAAAAACGGAGATTTGATTATTACAGCCTGCAAAGACCAAACTGCAAGGGTATGGAACTCCAATACCGGATGGCTCCTCTGCGAAATGGAAGGACACACCGCAAACGTCAACTGGGCAAATTTTGACCGGAATTACGAATATGCAGTTACCGCATCCGACGATAAAACATTGAAAGTCTGGAAGTTTGATAATGAACACACCGAAGCCGAGCTTCTTCATACTCTTACGGGGCATAGAAATTTTGTAAGATGTGCCAATTTCAACCACGACGGTAAAAAAATCATATCTGCGGGTGCTGACGGAATGGTGATTATTTGGGACAGGGACAGCGGCGCAGCAATAGACACAATAGTTGACGACGGTTTTCTGCCGCAGTGGTTTGTCAGTTACAGCCCCTCGGGAAATAAAATTGTAACTGCGGGTTATGCAGGAAGAGCGGTTATGTACAACATGACAGACGGCTCCGTAGCCCGCGTTTTCAGCACCGGTAAAAACGAAGCCTTAACTTTTGCCGCTTTCAGCCCGCAGGAAGACAGAATATGTGCTACGGGATGGTTCGGAAAGGGGACGGTATGGGATACACAGACTGGGGATACCTTGTTTACGATAAACCATACCGATTCCACTTCATATCTGCCGGCTGTAACTTCCGCAGATTTTAACTTTTC
Organism: uncultured Hyphomicrobiales bacterium; assembly: GCA_964577665.1. GTDB lineage: Bacteria > Bacteroidota > Ignavibacteria > Kapaibacteriales > UBA2268 > CAYVTD01. Next base: position 21,900 of record CAZOBD010000042.1, on the reverse strand, counting down.
CGGAGAATTTCTGCTTACATCCTGTGTTAATAACACCGCAAGGATGTGGAATGCCCATAACGGCAAACTGATTATGCCCCTTGTAGAGCATACGGGTTCGGTGCAGACTGCTATGTTCAACTTTGACGCCAGCCGCATTTTGACTGCAAGCATGGACAGCACCGCAAAAGTATGGAATCTCGACAAACGAGACCTGCAAAGCGACAGCACGGACTGCTTAATATCTATTGATTCGCCTGTTATTGAGAGCATGGACATCGAGTTCGGAGATATACTTCTTGACGAAGTGAAAGACAGTCTGGTTACAAATTTTATTATAAACAAGTCCGATTTCCCCTTCAATGTCAAAAAAATTGAAATTTCGGGCGAGCATGCCGCTGATTTCACTTTGAAAAGCGGGTTTGCACCCTATCTTATTGATTCTGCCGGCACGGCTTCTGCCAAAATAAGTTTTCATCCGAGGCAGACGGGAAAGAGAAATGCTGTCATACGCATTATCATACCCCTTGATACTATCGAAAAGAAACTAACAGGGACGGGCATAGAACCGGGGCTGACACTTATATCAAACTATATTGATTTCAAGCAGGTGCAGGTCGGAGATTTTAAGGATACCACCTTAGAAATGATTGTCCAGAACCGAAGCGTTTCCAACGATATATCAATCGACAGCATATTTATTTCAGGTCCGGATATGGTTCATTTCAGTATTTTGGAAGGCTCCGGTGATGTAATGCTGAGGCCCGGGCAGTCTCACGAAATGTCGCTTCGTTTCATGCCTGAATCTTTTGAAAGGATTAGCAGCGGGATAACATTCGAATATGATGCAGTCGGCTCACCCTCGACCATTTATCTTTTCGGCGAGGGAATACCGCAGATAATAGACACTCTTACTTTAGCCGTAGGAGAAATAAGAGCCGAACCCGGAAGGATAATCGAAATACCCGTTTTTGTTAAGAATCTTGATCGAAGCGGGTACTCTCAACATATAGGAGGTTTTAAGGCTGACCTGTCTTTCAATGTAAGTATGCTGGAGCCTATTGATAATGATTTTGAAAGCAGCATAAGTGAAAACACCCGGACTTTAAAGCTAATCCTTCCATCGGAATTTGACGCCGATTCAGTTCTGGCAAGAGTTAAATTTAAAACTGCCCTGGGCAATGCCGAACAGACCAAGCTGATACTTTCAAATTCCGCTCCGATAGGTAAAGCCAAAGTGAATCTTTTTGAGCAGCCGGGTGTGTTTTCACTTGAAGGCTTATGCAATGAAGGCGGTATCCGTCTGCTGGAAATGGACGCAAGATTTTCACTTTACCAGAACAAGCCCAATCCGGTAGAGACCAGCTCAATAATAGAATTTGAAGCGGGAGAACCAGGCTTATACAGGCTTTTTGTTTCCGATCTGCTCGGAAATACCGTAAAAATACTTTTAAATAGAAATCTTGCAAAAGGAAAATATTCTGTTACCTTCAATGCCGGCGGACTACCTTCGGGCACATACTATTATACATTGCAGACACCTTCGCAGATTTTCACAAGACGTTTGGAAGTAAGCAGGTAATCCCTTATGAAAATTTAAAACAATTGATAAGAGATGCCGAGCATCATGGCTTCCTTTAACTGTGTTTTCAGGCTCTGTGTCTTTTGGTAAACTACAAGAACGTTTATTTTAAATACAAACCATTTGTTTATTTTTGCCGAGACAGTGTTGTCCCATCTCACATCCCATGTGTCTATGTTTTCAAAAGCGGAGAAAAGCCTCAGGTAGCTTTTAAGCTGCATGTTTTCCATAAACTCCCACTGTACTTCGGTAACGGATTCGATACCGGTCTCGAGCTTAAAATCTTCTAACTCATCTTTAGTGCCGGGATCGTCAGAATACCGGCGGTATTGATTAGTGAAAGTTTCCTGCAGCGCTATTCCAAGCCTCGATTTGAAAACTTTATCCTTATCGTATGCAAAGCCGATTGACTGCGACAGGTACCCAGGATCAAAAAAGCCGCTTATCTGCTCTCGGGAAGTATCTGTGTATTGATAGCCCGGTGCAATCCCCGTCCTTAGAATATTGCTTACGTAAGGATCTATTTTCCACCCCAGACGCCTGGAGTAAACTGATTCAAAGTACAGCTCGTTATCGTTTGTTTTAAAATCATTATCGTCAAGTTTTGTCTGTCCGTATGCTATCTTTAGTCCGTTTTTAAAAGCAAAAGTTTTTGCAGGATAATCAAGACTGAAATCACCTGTTATACTGTATGTGATGGCGTTGTCCCCGCCCTGTGTCCAGTTACTGAAAGCTATCTGGCTGATGTTGAAACCTGCTATGCCTTTTTGAATCCATTTGTTCGTTTTGGAAGTGTCCGTCTTTTCCTGTGCATTTGCGTTTATAAATGCAAAAAATATCATCAGAAATATTATTCTTTTCATAACTCTCTTTCAAAAATTTATTAAACATATTCTCTTCTGATTTGAAATTAATAAATAACATCAGTAAAAAAAAATTATAATAAAGAGCAAAAAACATCTGTTTTTCGGCTAAAGCCTTATATCTGAATTATAAACTCTGCCCCGAGGGACAGGCTGATTAATATGAGATGTCCGGGACCTCGAAGTTGTCGGACATCTGAACGATGCGGATAATAACTTAGGAAGTTTTTCACTTTTCGGATGAATATATTATTGATACTTTACCGTGAAAACTTCCTCAGAACATCCACAAAGGCGTCCATCTCCGCCTTGGTGCGTTTTTCGGTAACAGCAATGAGAAGTCCCTGTCTGCAGCTTTCGTAGCGGGACGTGTCTATGCCGCCGAGTATTCCGGCTTTTTCTGCTTCTTCGAGAATGTCTTTTGCGGGTGCGGGGGGAATAAGGAGGAACTCATTGAAAAAAGGTTTATCGCTGAGAAATTTATAGCCGGGTATTTCTTTTATTCTGTCAGCCAGATAGTGAGCCTTTTCATAGCTTTGCTGTGCTGCCTCGCGGATGCCCTGTCTGCCCATTGCAGTCATGTAAACCGCAGCCGCAAGCATAAACAACCCCTGATTAGTACAAATATTGGAGGTCGCTTTTTCACGTTTTATCTGCTGCTCCCGTGTTTGGAGAGTAAGCACGTATCCGCGTTTTTCTTCTTCGTCGATAGTTACACCCGATATTCTGCCGGGTATTATCCTTACGTAATCTTTCTTGCAGGCAAAAATACCGAGATAGGGACCGCCGTAACTCATAGGTATGCCTAAAGGCTGGCCTTCGCCGGTAACAACGTCGGCGTTGTATTCGCCGGGCGCTTTCAAAATCCCGAGCGACATAGGATTAACCGAAACAATAAACATTGCTTTTTGCGAGCGGGTTATTTTTTCTATTTCAAAAACATCCTCCAGATTGCCGTAAGCATTGGGCTGCTGAGTAATTACGCCGCAAATATCTTCTTTCACCGCATTTTTAAGTGCATCAAGATCGCAAGTGCCGTCCTCAGAGGTAAATTCCTCGAAAGTGATGTTCCTGCCTTCACAAACTGTATTTAATACTCTTTTGTAATGAGGATTGAGTGAACCAGCTATTAAAAATTTTGTCTTTTTCAACTTTGCATGAGCCATAAGGCAAGCTTCCGCCAGTGCGCTTCCGCCGTCATACAGCGAAGCGTTGGCAATATCCATTCCGGTCAGTTCGGTTATCATCGACTGAAATTCATACATTGCCTGAAGAGTGCCTTGGGAGACTTCAGCCTGATAAGGTGTGTAAGCCGTTTTGAATTCGGGACGCTCCAAGACTGATTCGACGATAGCAGGTATAAAATGGTCGTATGCTCCGCCTCCCATAAAACAGACGTGGGTGGCAGCAGTCTTGTTCATTTGTGCATAGCTGTCCAGCAGTTTGACGGCTTCATATTCCGAAAGGCTTTCGGGCAGATTCAATTTGCCCTTCAGCCGCACCTCTTCGGGTATATTGTGTATCAAATCTTCAAATTTTTCGACGCCTATTTCTTCGAGCATTAGTTTTCTGTCTTCATCCGTATTCGGTACAAAAGCCATGTCCTTATTCCTTTTAAAAAATTTCAATTCAGTGCAATAATACGAATTTCAAAAGTAGAAAATATTTGGAAATAAACCAATAATTATTTCACTAACATAAACATCTTCGAAACACTCGCAGCAGGTGTTTTCAAAACGACATTATATGCTCCCGCAGGCATGGCGGATGTTACAAAGGAATAGGTATATTCGCCTGTATTCATGTGTTTTTCAGGTATTTTTAAAATTTCATTTCCCAAGCTGTTGTAAACAGCAATGCTTGTCAAACCATTTTCGCGCAGCATATATTTGATATCAGCCTTTTCTTTTACGGGGCTGGGAACTATTTTTAGGGAAAGCTCCCCGCTTTCTAAAAAGAGTCTCTCCCCTCCTGCTTTACAGATGTTTTCAAGACAGAATGTGCCGTCTTTTACTTCTGTGGCTATTTCAGTGTCGAGACATACCGCAGATTCAAAAATAATCGGGGAACATTCGGCATTTCCCCACAGCGCCCTGAAAGGAATTCTGTCCAGTATGACAATATCTTCCTGAAAATCGAAAGTATGTTCTAATCTCTGCCTGTCCCCGAAGGTTTCGATTATCTGGCAGTTCCCTTCTGGTGCCATTATGGTTCTGTTTATATTAAAAACTATTTTAAACTTTTGCGGTTTTACTTTATCCAAATCCTGTGATTTTGTAATCATAACCGGCACATCAAAATACTCACTCGTCTCAGCCCAAATTGTATCAGGTATGACAAAAAGAGCAAAAGGAGAAATTTCTTCGTAATAATACTCATCTGATATATTCTCACATCCGAACTCATTGGTTATTTTTACTGAAAAATAATGTCCTCCGGAAGGTATTAAAAAGCGGCTGCCGGCGCCGGATAATTCACTGCCGTCCCGGAGCCATTGATATGTGTTAGCAGGGGTGGAGAAAAGGGTGTCGTTTCTTTCTGTTATTTCAGGTTTTTCCGGCAATGGATGAAGAATAGTTTCAATGCTGTCAATACCTGTGCAGCCTTCCTTGCCGGTAACTTCAGCAAAAAATTTCCCGGCGGTTTTTACAATCAGAGTATCCGACACAATACTTCCGTTCCATATTATTTGTGAATAGCCCCTTTCAATAAATAAAACAACAGAATCCCCTTCACAGAACTCAACACTTCCGATTATCTTTATTTCAGGTACCGGATTAGGCATAAGCTGTACTTGTACGGATGTATCGGCGGAGCAGCCCGTTTTTAAGTCAGTAACGGTTAAAAAAGCTCTACCCGATCTGCCGTCTCCCCATTTGACCGTGATTTCATTATTGTTATTCTCTAAAATCTCACCCCCGCTTATAGTCCATTCATAGGAATAATCATCTGAAAAACCGGCTGTGATTTTTTTTATGCTGTGCGCACAAGCGGCAGAATCAAAATTAATAATAATATCCGGCGGCATATTTTCAATAATATTTATTGTGTCATTGCCAGAGCATCCCTGAGCATCCCATACAGTTACGAAATAAGCGCCCCCTTTGGTTACATTTAAGAATCTTTCGGTGCTGCCGTTATTCCATGAATAAGACTCATATCCTGCGCCTGCATCCAAAACAAGGCTGTCTCCCCTGCAAAATGAACTGTCTCCCGAAAGGGTTTTTATTTCAGGCAGCAGTTTGCCGCTTACCTTTACTTCAAAAACTGCCGTCCCGCTGCAGCCTGAGCTTAATATGGTTTCCACTACTTTGATAAAAGCAGTTCCGCTTTTATTCCATTTTGTTTCAATAACATTTGTAGTTCTGCCCCTGGTAATTTCACCTCCGCTTATAAACCATTCATATTTATTGCCTGCAGTTCCTTCAGTCTTAAATTCAATTTTTTCAGAACTGAGGCATACCGATTTGGGACCTTCTATTGACGGCTGAGGGCGGGGATTAACAATAAGCTTCGCAGTTTTATTGCCTGAGCAGCCGAAAGTATCGCTTACCCTGCATGTATAATCACCTGCTTTGAATATTTGAATGCTTTGTGTCTCCGAACCGTCCTGCCATTTGTATTTATCAAAACCTTCTCCTGCATCAAGATATATCGTATCCCCTTCGCAAATGAAAATTTCTTCGTCAAATTCAGGTTTTGGCAGTTCCCTGACAGTAACTTTTAGGGGTTTAGATGTATTATAGCAGCCTCCCGAATCAGATACGGCAACGAAATATTCCCCGCTTTTTGTAACGGTTATCATTCTTTCCGTACTGCCGTTTGACCATAGATACTCAAGGTAACCTTCTCCGGCATCGAGCGTTACTTCGTCTCCTCTGCAAAACTCCACGGGACCGAGGGGGGTTATTACGGGATTGGGATTAGTCGGGCAGAACTTCATTAAAAAGACATCCAGCACACCTTTAAATTCATCATTCGATATTCCTCCGATAATTGGAAAATCCGGGCTTGCCGTCGCTCCGGTTACGATTACGTTAAGGCTGTCGTCGGAAATAATGTCTTCCGTCCATTCTTCGTCGCTGCCGCCCGCATAGGTTGACCAGTAAAAATCATCTCCGCTTTTCTTTATTCTTGCAGCGAAAGAATCGAAAATTCCTGAATTATTCTCTGAGAATGCACCGGGAGAAACAGGGAAGTCCTTACTTTCGGTTCTGCCTGCAATCAAAATCGCATCATTTTTATCGACGTTTACGGCATAAGCCGCATCTTTGCCGGTTCCGCCGAGATATGTGCCGAGCATAATATCACTGCCGTCTGATGAAAATTTTGCCAGGAAAGCGTCTTCACCGCCGTTAAGATATTTTTGTATGGAGTTTTCTCCAAAGGGAAGGGAATCGCTGTAAGTCCTTCCTGCAATCAAGATTTCATTTTTTGAGTTGATTACTATATCTTCAGAATAATCATGATGCTTTCCTCCGAAGTATCCTGACCAGATCAAATCGCCGAATCCGGAAAATTTTGCAATGAAACAGTCGGCAGCTCCCATGTTTATTGTCTGAAAAGGATTACCGGAAACAGGCAGACGAATGCTCTGAGTGTAACCCGAAAAGACGATATTCCCGCTTTTGTCATAGGAAATGCTCGTTGCCTTGTCGAGCGAATCCCCTCCGAAAAAAGTAGCCCAGATGAACTCTCCGTCCTGGGTAAAGCGGGCGAGAAAAGCATCCTCGGCTCCGCGCAGCGTATCCTGAAATGCATTGGCAGAAACCACGAAACCGCGGCTGTTTGTCCAGCCTGTTAGGGCAATAAGTCCGGCGTTATCGACATCGAGTGAATTGATATGCTCGTTGCCCCAGCCGCCGTAATAGGTTGACCAAAGAAGCTTGCCGGCATTGTCAAACTTTGCAAGAAATCCTTCGGTGGAATAATCGCTGCCAATAAAATCTTCCTGGAAAGCGCCTTCGTTAACGGGCATGTCTTCGCTCCAAGTCCATCCGCCGATTATTATATTTTCAAAGCGGTCTAATTTCATATCATATATGTATTCTGCCTGAGTGCCGCCGAAAAAAGTAGCCCACTGCAATTTTCCGCCTGCATTGAATTTAGCTATATATGCGTCGAAGTGCCCTGCTTTTACGTCCTGCCATGAACCCGGAGTAACGGGAAAATCACCGCTGAGGCTGTTGCCGCCGAGGAAAATATTGTTTTTTTTGTCAAGCTGGAGAGCATATCCGTGGTCGCCGTCTCTACCGCCTGTAAGGAAAGACCATTCAAGGTTAGGATCAATAATGATTTTCTTGGTACTATCATACTCGGCAAGTCTGAAGAATATTTCATCTGAGTTGTTTTCGAGGCTGCACAAGATTTTATCTAACGGAGAATCAGCCGCTTTCTCACCGCCGTAAAAGGCAATGGGGTCAGAATCTTCTATTTTCATCAGTTCATTCCGAACTGAAATGCCGTTTTTTAGCTCGCTTATCGTGTTCACTCCTAAATATTTCATCTTTATTTCCGAAGGTTTCCCCCCGGCGTGAACAATGTAATCATATTTTAAACTGCCTGACTTGGAAAAATAGAAGACCAAATCAATATCAGGGTAAATACTTTTGTAAATTATTTTTTTATATGAGCTTACATCAGTAATGCCGTTTCTGAAACCGGATTGATAAAAATTGAATACTTCTTCGCTCTTATTAAGCGGCGAAATCTCTTCTGCATCTGAATTTATTAAGTGGAGGTCAATCCGTGCAGCATCAAAGAGCGGCAGCGAATCTTTCCCTGTCTTCGAACTGACCCTTTTTGAAACGAAGCAGACCTTATTTATAAAAAAATAAGCTTCCGAGCCGCCCATCTTAACATAATACAAAGGTAATTCGCCGCTTTCTGATTTTATTTGACCTTTGTTTTCAATAAAGGAAGGCAGGAATAGGAATCTGTCACTTATCCCCGAAGCGGAGGTATGCATAAAAATTAGTGTTAGAAGGACATTTATTAGAAGTATTGATTTTTTCATTTTATTTTCTTTCAAAAATTCTTAATTTTTGCCGGAGGACAGATGCCGGAAAAAGTATTTTTATTCGGCACGGTGCCTCCTGTATCTTAAGATATGTAAAATAACAATAAAAAGTTACAAAAAAATATGAAAGGATAAAAATGGAAGAACTAACTACGTTTGAAAATCCGAATCCGGGCAGAAAATACACAATAGAGCATGTTAATCCCGAATTTACTTCGGTATGCCCCATAACAGGCAATCCCGATTTCGGAACTGTTACTGTCAGGTATGTGCCGGATAAGCTGTGTCTCGAGTTAAAATCATTAAAATATTACTATTTTGATTACAGGAATAAGGGTATATTCTACGAGGCAGTTACTAACAAGATACTCGACGACCTTGCAGCCGCCTGCCTGCCTCTGGAAATGACCGTAATAACGGAATGGACGCCGCGCGGGGGAATGCACTCAAAAGTGGAAGCAATATACACTAAAGAGCAAAAAGACTAACGCTGGCATACTCGTTTCTCAAGCTTTCGGGATGGTAAATCTAAATGATGATCCTTCCCCTTTTTTGCTTTCCGCGGATATTTCGCCGTCCATTATATCTACGAATTCCTTGCAGAGAATTAGCCCTAAGCCTGTCCCCGGCTCCCCTTCGGTTCCTGCAGTACTTGTCTTTTTATCAATAACAAAAAGAAATGGGAGAGTCTCTTCCGAAATACCGCAGCCGTCATCGCATACCGATATTTCAATGCAGCCGCCTGCTTCTTTCGATTCGAGCCTTATTTCACCTCCCCGCTCAGAGAATTTCATGGCATTAAGTATCAGATTTCTTATTACCGTTCTAAGCAGGTTGCGGTCTCCAATTACGAGATGTTCTTTTGAAATGTTGTTTACAGCCGTGATTTCCTTGTGCTTAAGAGCGGTAGAGCTTACCTGCAGTACTGATTCGGCAGCCTCATAAGGGCTCAGCGCCTCGGTAAGCACCTGCATCCTGCCAGCCTGGCTGCGGCTCCACTCCAGAAGATTCCTAAGGAGTTTGAAAAGATTCTGCGCCGAATTGTGAAGAGTATCAGCCATATTTCTAATTTCATGGAGCGACATGTTTACAAAATCGGTATTAAGAAGCTCCAAAAGACCAAGGAAACCGTTAAAAGGTGATGTAAGGTCATGTGCTATTATGTCAAAAAACTTATTTTTTTGCTCCAATGCTTCTTCCAGACTTGCCTCCGACTGCTTCAGCTTTTCATTCAATTCAATCTGATTAAAAGCTTCCTGAGTAAGTTTTTCGTTAGCATAGCGGAGCTCTTCTATCAGGTTTTCCATGTCCCGTTTGAGTAATTTTTGTTCGGTAAGGTCAAGGGCAAAGCCCCTGTATCCCGAAACTTTTCCGCCGCTGTAAATGAGGCTTCCCCGAACAACTAAGTAAACAACTTCGCCGTTCTTTTTTCTGGCTTTGTATTCGTAGCTGCCAATTTCTTTAAAATTGAATATCTTCTGGAAATTTTTTACGGCTTTGCCTATATCTTCGGGCGATACTAATTCCGAAAAGTGCAGTTTCTTTGGTTCAATTTCTTCTTGCGAGTATCCGAAATATTCAGCGGCATATTTATTGGCAAGCGTGATAAACCCATTGGTATCCGTTTCAAATATTGCAATCGGGACATTGTCGAAAAACCCGCGGAAATTCACTTCATTTTCTATCTGAGCATGAGTATTTCTTTTTCCCTCATTATCATTAATTTCTCTTTCGAAAGCCTTTTTCAAAGCTTCATTTTCGGTCTCAAGGAGCTTTATTCTTTCAATAAGCTCCTTTTTTGTTAATTTATCTGCATTCATCATTACTTATACAAAATAGTATTTACATAAAACAAAACTAACGATATTTAATATACTTAAAATGTAAATGTTAGTAATGATAAATTAACTAATGTCTGATAAATAATCAATTTATTTTTGATGTATTATTTTTTTGTAATTTTAATGTGAATCAATAGTATCAAAGAATTATATCAAATCTTTCTCTATCCTTTCACTACTCCTAAGGGTTTCAGTCTTGCAACTTTAGCGGCAATGCCGGCTTTCTCGACGACATCCACTACCGATTCAACATCTTTGTATGCCTGGGGGGCTTCCTCTGCGAGGCCTTTCAGAGAACCTGTCTGTACATATATGCCCGAGTTTATAAGCTCGTCTTTTATTTTTTCGCCGCGGGCGCTTTTCCTTGCTTTGGTTCTGGACATCGTTCTTCCCGAGCCGTGGCAAGCAGAACCAAAGCTCAGGCTGAGATTATCCTCTAAGCCAGCTAAAATGTACGATGCAGTGCCCATACTGCCGGGAATTAAAACGGGATGCCCCGTTTCTTTGTAATCTTCGGGCAGTTCGGGATGTCCTGCGGGGAAGGCGCGGGTGGCGCCTTTGCGGTGCACCATGACTTTCCGCTTTTGCCCGCCGATTTTATGCTCTTCTATTTTGGCTATGTTGTGCGCAACGTCGTAAAGAAGGGTGAGGCTGCCGCCTGCCTCGCCGAAAATATTCCTCCATGCTCTGCGCGCCAAGTGAGTAATGAGCTGCCGGTTAGTCCATGCGTAGTTGGCGGCGGCTGCCATGGCTGCAAAATACTGTTTCCCTTCGCCGGAGCTGATTGGGGCGCAGGAAAGCTCCCTGTCCGGCAGTTCGATGCCGTATTGCTTGGCAGCGGAGACCATTTTCCTGATGTAGTCCGTTGCTGTCTGGTGGCCGAGCCCTCTTGAACCGGTGTGTATTTGCAAAATAATTTGCCCCTTAAAGATTCCAAAGGCTTCAGCCCGTCTTTGGTCGATGATTTCGTCTATAATGTCAATTTCGACAAAGTGATTACCGGCACCCATCGTGCCTAACTGGCTGCGTCCACGGTCTTTCGCAGTGTCGGAGACTGCGCCTGCTTCGGCGGCGGGCATTGCGCCGTTGGATTCTGTGTGTTTAACGTCTTCATCGCTTGCCATACCGTTTTCGTGCGCCCATTTAACGCCGTTATTCAATACTTTATCGAGGTCATTTCTGTTTAGTTTGAAGCTGCCGCTTTTTCCAACGCCGCTGGGAATCTGCCGGTAGAGTTCACGCGATATTTCCGGGATTCTTTCGCTGATATTCTCGTAAGAAATATTTGATTTAAGGACACGGATGCCGCAATTTATATCGTAGCCGATGCCGCCGGGCGAGATAATTCCGTTATCCATATCCATGGCGGCAATTCCACCGATAGGAAATCCGTATCCCTCGTGGCAGTCGGGCATTACAAGGGCGTAATTTTGTATGCCCGGCAGGGAAGTAACGTTTATTAACTGGTCAAGGGAGCGATCACGTTTGATTTGATTAAGCATACCGGCGCCGGCAAATATACGCGCGGAGGTATTCATAAATTCCTTGGTACCTTTTGGTATTTCCCATACTACATCGCTAATTTTATTTAAGTTATACATTCTTTACTCCCTAAAAATTTATCTCATTAATTATAAAAATATAAATATAATAATAATATATTTAAATTAAAAATATAATAAACTACTTTATTTATAAACGTATAATCTTGTACATAAATAAAATATATTTTATAATGTATAAATTAATTATATAAAATAGACAATCGTAATTGGTAATATAATAATCTTTATTTATAAACAGTAATATTTGATATTTATAGACAAATATTAATATGATAAAGGTAATGAATAATAATATAAAAAAAATAAGTGTAATAGTAAAAGATGAAATATATATTACAAATAAAATAACTTAATTATACAGTATCAGTATATATAATTATATTAATAATTAATTAAATAATATTTATATAATACTAAATACATAATAATCAGATATTTATAATAATATAATACATAAAATTACTAAAGGTAATATATAAAAGAATACTAATGAGTAAAATATTCAAATGTACCTTTAAGAATTTCCAGTTTACGAATAAGATATTCCTACTTACATTTATAAAATTCCAACAGTAATATTAAAAATGCCAGTGTTAATATTATATTTGACAATGTTAAAAAAGCATATTCTAATAATATTAATATAATAAACAATTGATATAAATAATATACCTTAATAATTATTTAATATAACAAAATATATAATATATAATACAATAGTTTAAAAAAAAATGATAATAGTATATAATGATATGCATAAATATATATTATGATTGATATAAACATAAATATAAAAAAATATATTAATATCACATATAATATTATATATAATAAATATAACAATATGTAATATAATAATATATACATTAATAAAAAAAATATATAGATGAAAAGAAAATTTAAATACGAGAAATGATAATGCGGCAGCTTATAAATAAATTTTAAATATAAGAAATTATATGTTGTATGCGTATAATTATAAAATGGGAGGTTAAAAAGATGAATCGTAAACAGTATTTAGAACCATTTCTTTCGTATCATGTAAATAAGCATTGATAAAGAAATAATTACTATGATGAAAATTACAAGCGGATACGCCCACCAGACTTTTAACTCCGGCATAAACTCAAAATTCATTCCGTAAAAGCCTGTTATAAACGTTATAGGAAGAAAAATAGTCGAGAAAACCGTAAGAATCCGTATTATTTGATTAGTGCTGTCCGTTATATTGGAACGATGCATGTCCATAAGCTCTTTTATCAGCTCCCTAAGAGCAATATACTCCTGGTACATGTCGAATACGTGCCGGTGAACTATGTTTTTATAGTACTGAAAAGCTTTTACCATTAGTGGATCGAAATCATCCGCATGTAAAAGGACCATTACGTTCTTTAAAGCGATGACATTATCCCTTAAAGGCTTAATTTCCTCCCTTAAAGAGAGGATATTCTTTTTATGACTGCGGTTCGGCTCGAGTATAAGCACGTCATCTATCTGCTCAGCCTGCCGGAGCAGATACCCGAGTATATTTTCGTAGTTATCGAGCAGGGTATATTTTATTAAAAAATAAAAAAGAAAGGCGGCATGGCGGTTGCGGGGGTTTAATCTCTTGAGGCGGGGGTTATGAATGGCGCGCGAAATCGTTCCGGGCAGAGATACCATCGTTAAAAGGAAATTATTCCCCATAATAAAGACGATATCCTCCGTTCTTTGGAAGTCATGCTCCGGACTATCGGGAGTTATCATAATTTCAATGACGATAAACTCTTCGTGATCGGTAACGCGGTACTCATGAGGACGGTCTTTCAATGGGAGAAGCTGCGGCTTCTCTATTCCAAAGGCATTCAGCGCTTTACCGGCGGCATCCGTCTGCAGGTAAGGGATGTTAACCCATGTTAAATTTATATTATTGACCTTTTTAAGAGCATCATCAAGCGAGGAAAAATGCTTCGTGTCGAGTACATTTTGCTCGAAATTAATGACAGAGATGTTGGGGCTCATGGAATTAAGAAAAAAAAGAGTTTAATAAACAATAGACAGCAGGTCGAGATACTTTTGATCATAGATATGCAGGACGCGGTCGTAGTGAATAGATTCTTCCCTGTTGTAAAAGGGAGCAACCTTTACGGTAACAGACTGCACGCCCATATTAACGAAAATTCCTTTTGAGAGAGTGATGCCCGGCGTCTGCTTGTAAACGAAGTAAAGCTCTTTATTCAAATAGGGCTTAAGGAGACTGATAACTCTTTTTTGCTTTTCGTGGTCGCGGAGTTTCATAATAAGCGAGGGAGTTTCCCTGCCGGTCATCAGGTCGATGTAAAGCGTGTTGTAAATGTGTAATATTCTGTTTCCGGTTTCGGTCAGAAACTTAATGTATTCCTTATCGCTGATGAACTGGTCGCTTTTCACGGCAATTCCATCGGCGGTGGCACTGCGCAGCGAGCCTTCACAAAGATGCAGATAGCCGTCGCGCTTGTGTATAACGGTAACGTGGTCGCCGATGTGTCTTTTCAGCAATTCTACAATGGGATATTTCTTTTTGTCTTCCATTCTTTTATATTCGTAAAAATCATCCTGACTTAAAATAAATATTTTGCCTTTTATATGCAATAATATTTATATTATCACTCCTAAAGTTATATAATTGTTTTTACATTACAAAAATTTAATCAAAAAAAATTGAAAAAACTAATATTTTATAAAGAACGATAATACTCAAAATGAATATCAAACAATATGAATGCCAAATTTACGAATATTGATGAAATAAGCAAAGAAGAACTGATAAATAAATATAAAAATCTTGAAAAAGAATATCAAGAGACACAGGATAAGCTCAAGAAAAACACTTATGACCTGACTGAAAGAATAAAAGAGCTGAACTGTCTTTATCAGATATCGGAACTGAGCAGACAGAACAATGCGGATTTGGATTATGTTTTTCAAAAAGTTGTTGACCTCTTACCGCCGGCATGGCAGTATCCCGGTCTTACATGCGGAAGAATCACTTTCGGGAAAAGAAGCTGGGAAACAAGCAATTTCATAGAAACCCCTTGGAAGCTGTCGTCCCGTATCATCAAAAACGGCAAGTCAGCAGGCTCGGTAGATGTTTTTTATTTAAAAAAAATGCCCGATGAAGATAACGGACCGTTTCTGAATTTCGAGCAGAAGCTGATAAAAGCAATATCAGAGCGTCTGAGCAGAATGGCTGAGCGGGAAGAAAGCTTTTCCAGAGTGAGAGAACTTGAAAATTTCAACGCAAAGATAATTTCCAACGTACAGGAAGGTATTTTCGTCTGCGACAGGGAACTTCGCTATATTGTCTGGAATAAGTTTATGGAAGAAATATCGGGTCTTTCCTCTGCCGAAGTAATCGGTAAAAAAGCTGATGAGATTTTTCCTCACGTAATAGAAGGCAATGCCATAGAATATATGCAGGGAGCGCTTAGAGGGGAAATACACTCATCTAAAGACGCTTATTACGACATTCCTCATTCAGGAAAAAAAGGATGGTACACAGGTTCTTACAGCCCGCATATTTCTTCCTCCGGCGATATCATTGGAGTAATAGGAACCATAAAGGAAATCAGCAAATACAAGGAGTCCGAGGAAAATCTGCGTGACTCGCGAGAGAATCTCCGTGCTTTTGCAAGCCACCTGCAGACCATCCGCGAAGAAGAGCGCACCATGATAGCACGCGAAATACACGACGACCTCGGACAGGCGCTAACAGCATTGAAAATTAATCTTTCTCTTTTAATGCCGCAGATTGAATCGGGGAAGAAAGATGAAGTAATCGCGGAAATAAATGAAATGCAGAATCTGATAGACGGCACAATAAAGCGGATGAGAAAACTAATTACCGAACTGAGGCCGGAGGTACTCGACAAGCTCGGACTGATTGACGCCATTGAATATCACGGAAGAGAATTTTGCAGACAAACAGGGCTTAAGTGCTCTATGAAAATAAACATTGACAACATAGAACTGGAAGACAGCAAGGCTCTTGCGGTTTTCAGAATTTTTCAGGAATCGCTAACGAATGCAGCCAGACATTCAAATGCCGATAAAGTATTGATAACGATTGACCAAAAAAGCGGCGGCTTCGTATTAAAAGTGCGGGACAACGGCACCGGCATTGACAGAGGGCTTATTGAAGGAGAAAAATCTTTCGGCATTATAGGAATGAGGGAAAGAGCAGCGGTCTGCAGCGGCGACTTCAGTATTTCTTCCGATAAAGAAAATGGTACTACAGTAATGGTCAGCATACCTTTTTAATAATTACTCAACTCTCGGAGTTTATTTAATATCACTACAATGCTTTAATTAGATTTTTTGAAAGACACAGTCTCTCTTTGCAATGAAAAACCTAGCTTATCATAAAATGATAATATTTTTATCTGACTCATAAAAACAAGAAAAAGAGAGGGTATTTCGTCTAAAGAAAATTGTAGGAAAAATTTTATTAATTTAGTTATTTTGAACTAATTAGTACGACTGATATGGAAGAAAAACAGAACGGTAAAAACAGACCCTTAAGACAGGCTATTGACTATGGTAAAGAAATAGCAAAGGCTTATAAGAATCTGGACAAACGAGGAAAAAGGCAAAATAAGGATATTGAAGAAAGTGAGGATATTTTGGATCAGAATATTGAAGAGCAGGTTTCAGAGCAGGAAGAAAACTTAAGCGATTCTTCCCGGGCAGAAGAAGATGACAACACCATTGAAATTCACATGCCTGAAAGCTTTAAAAAAGAAATAAAAGAGAAAGAAATTCTCGAAGCAAGGCTTGAAGAACTTGAAAAGGAGAAATCCGAAATAAAGGAGAGGCTGATTTTAAAAGCTGCGGAACTGGAAAATTTCCGCAAGCGCACCATGAAGGAAAAGCAGGACATGCTTGAGTATGCCAACCAGAATCTTCTCTACAAAATGCTCCCGCTGTTAGACGATTTAAGCAATGCACTGCAGTCAGCAGAATATAAATCCGACTATGAATCTTTACTCCAGGGGGTTGAGATGATTAACCAGAAGGCTAAAAAACTTTTTGAAGAGGCAGGTGTTACCGAGATGGAGAATCCCGAAGGCAAAGAATTTGATGTGGATTATCACGAAGCTATGATGACGGCTCCTTCGGAACTGCCTGAAGGATATGTAGTACAGCAGGTCCAGAAAGGCTTTATGATAGGCGATAAAGTGCTTAGACATGCTAAAGTCATAACTTCATCAGGTGAAAAGCCTTAATAAATATTTTTTTGAAAAATAATATAATGAAAATATGGAAAAACGAGATTATTACGAGGTTTTAGGTTTAGACAGAAATGCCGATACGACCCAGATAAAAGCAGCTTACAGAAAACTTGCGCTGAAATTTCATCCTGACCGCAATCCGAACGACAGCACCGCAGAGGAAAAATTCAAAGAAGCCGCTGAAGCTTATGAAGTGCTGAGCAATCCCGACAAGCGCAGCCGCTATGACCGCTTCGGGCATGAGGGCATGAGAGGTACGGATTTCGGAGGATATTCAAATGTAGAAGATATATTTTCGGCGTTCAGCGATATTTTCAGCGGCGGCAGCATCTTCGACGATTTTTTCGGCGGCGGCTCCGGCAGACGAAGCTCCCGAAGACGCCCCATGGAAGAGCGCGGCTCCGATTTGAAAATACGCCTCGTTTTGACTTTGGAAGAAATAGCACACGGCGCAGAAAAAACCGTAAAACTCCGCAAATGGACTGCCTGCGAATCCTGCCGCGGGACAGGCGCCGAAGAAGGCTCCGGCTATCAGACATGTTCTACCTGTCAGGGACAGGGCGAAATAAGGCAGGTTTCCCGCTCTATGTTCGGGCAGTTTGTAAACATATCCGTATGTCCTGAGTGCAGCGGATCGGGCAGGGTTATCAAAAAACCCTGTACCTCATGCGGAGGAGAAGGCAGGGTTATGAAAGAAGAAAAAATAAACGTTTCAGTTCCCCCCGGCGTAGAAGAAGGCAACTATATCCCTTTGCGCGGCAAAGGCAATCAGGGCAAACGCGGCGGGCAGCCCGGAGACCTGATTGTGATAATTGCAGAAAAAGAGCATAAGGACTTTAAGCGGCAGGGCGACAACGTATTTCACCACACTACAATAAGCTTTACCGATGCTGTGCTCGGCGCGGAAATTGAAGTGCCCACTCTTTACGGTCCGGACACCGTAAAAGTGGAACCGGGTTCTCAGCCCGGCACGACCGTTGTCATGAAAGAAAAAGGTATTCCTCACTTGAATGCAGGCGGAGCAGGCGACCAGATTGTTTTCCTGAACATATACGTTCCTACAAGCACCAGTGCAAAAGAGAAAAATGTCTTGAAAGAGCTTGCTGAAAGCGAAAATTTCAATCCAAGGAAAAAATCATCGAAAACAAAAGATTTCTTTGAAAAAGTTAAAGATGTATTCTTTTAAAACTCATTTTTCATAGCAAGCAAAAATCAAATATTTGGCTCGCCTAAACGTTAAGTAAACTGAAATTAATTTTTTTATGATTTTTTCAAATTACTTACGGATTAAAAAAAATGAAATTAGGAAATTACGATATTGATACTGTTGATACAGGCATTTTTTATCTCGACGGCGGGGCGATGTTCGGTGTGGTGCCCAAACCTCTGTGGACAAGAGCATATAGTGAAAGCGATAAAAAAAACAGGATACCTCTTGCCTCACGTCCGCTTTTAATCAGGGGTGAAGGCAGAACCATCCTCGTAGATACCGGAAACGGAACGAATTACGACGAGAAATTTCAAAAGATTTACGGTATAGACCGCGAAAAATCGCAGATGGACGCCGCGCTGAAGCCCTTCGATTTAACGCCTTCCGATATAACCGACGTTATATTGACTCATCTTCATTTTGATCACTGCGGCGGCTCCACCGTGCAGAGAAACGGTAAATATGAACCTGCTTTTCCGAATGCTAAGTATTACATACAGCAGGACCAGCTTAAATGGGCTATGGCTCCTACACTAAAAGACAGAGCATCCTTTGTGCAGGAAAATTATGTGCCGCTTGACCGCGACGGACTTTTTGAACTCCTCGACGGAGAAGGAGAATTTTTCCCCGGCATAGAAGTAATTCCCGTTCACGGGCATACAAAAGCCATGCAGATGGTAAAGATAAGCGGCGGCAGTGATACTCTCCTTTACTGTACTGATCTTGCGCCAACATCAGCACATCTGCGTTATCCTTTCGGACTTGCTTATGACAATTATCCTCTGACAACCATTGAAGAAAAAAAGAAGTATTTTCCAAGGGCATTCGAGGAAAATTGGATAATAGTTTTTGAGCATGACGCTTATGTGCAGGCAGGCAGATTAAAAGACACGGGCAAGGGATTTGAACTCGGTGATGAAGTTAAAATAACTGAATAAAATATGCACTCTTGCTTGTTCGTTTCATAAAACATGGCGGATGCAAAACAATATATTTTTTTTAAGGCGGCTCTTTTAGCCGCTTTATTTTTTCTATTCGCTTCTGCTGAAAGCGCGGCAGAACCGGGAAGGAGAGTTTTTCCAAACGGGGACGTTTACGAAGGTGAAACCGTAGTACGCAGAAACACGATAATGCCCCATGGCAGAGGCAGGCTTATTTTCCATGATAATACTGTTTACAAAGGGAGTTTCCGCTACGGAAAAAAGCACGGATACGGCATTATTACCACTCCGGAAGGCGACACTTACAAAGGAAACTGGAAGAATGACCTCGAGCACGGTTACGGCGAGTTGTTCTTCAAAAACGGAGATATTTATAAAGGACAATGGCGTAGCGGTAAGCAGCACGGAGAAGGAATTTTCCTATGGAAAAGCGGCAAAAAGTACGAAGGAAGCTGGAAAAACGGAGAAATATCTGGATACGGAGTTTTAACGGACACCGGCGGCACCGTTAGCAAGGGTATTTGGAAAAACGGCAGGTTGAACGGAAAGGGAACCGTTATATGGTCTTACGGGAAAAAATATGAAGGCAGTCTGGTAAATCATCTGCCTCACGGGCAGGGGTCTTTAACTTATCAAGACGGCTCTGTTTTTCAAGGCTCGTTTCACAAGGGAAAAAAGCACGGTAAAGGGAAAGTTATAAAAGATGCAAAAGTTATGGTCTCGGGAGAATGGCGTTTCGGAAAAATGATTGAAGGAAATCTTAAAAATTTGGACAATGACAACGGCTTTGCGGGAGTAAAACTCGGCAGCAGCCTTTCAGAAAATGAAGATATGGAGCTTTTCAGCTATAATACTCTTACAGGGCTTGCAGAGTGTTACAAAAAAAATGAAATTCCCGGTTTCGGAGCTTATTCTGTAAAAGAAATAAAATATACTTTCTATGTACCTCTTGAATATAGCAAGTCAAAGCACTGGAAATATCATGCTATATTAAAAGATATAATCGTCGAAACATCTCCCGGAACGGATAAAAGAATACTTGATTACTTCATTCAAAAATACGGGCTTCCATATTCCGATTCCCGCTTTACCGAGAAATATTACTGGATTTCGGAAAAAGTGGATTTTATGATATTGAAAAAATCGGATAATTCCTACAGGCTTTATTTTACAGACAGGCAGATACATAAAATGGAGGTTGAGGAGATGACAGAGAGGACAAGAGTGGAACCTTAACTGCTTCTGTCTATATCCTCCCAGCTTATATTTTTCTTTCTGAAAATGAAAGATACCGGAGTGCCGGAAAAATCGAAATGCTCGCGGAGGCGCCGCTCCATAAAGCGCTTATACGAATCGGGAAGCAGGTGCGGATGGTTGCAGAAGAAAGCAAAAACGGGCGGCTCGGTTTTTACCTGCGTGATGTAGTTAATCCGTAAATCTTTGCCTTTTACCGACGGCGGAGGTGTTTTTTCAAAAACGGGAAGAAGAGTTTTGTTAAGCTTTGAAGTAGATATGCGGTTTGCTCTTAGTTCATATATTTTAAAGCAGTATTCTATGATTTTTGTGATACGCTGCTTCGTGAGAGCCGAAACAAAAATGACCGGCACGTAATCGTAAGTCCTAATGAGGCTGTGTATTGCTTTTACGTATTTATCTGCCGTGTTCTCGTCTTTTTCAATCAGGTCCCATTTGTTGACCGCAATCAGCATTCCTTTGCGGGCGTCATCCACAATATTTAATATTTTTTTATCCTGATCTTCTATCCCGATTTCTGCGTCCAAAACTACTACTGCCACATCGCATCTCTCGATAGCTCGTGATGTGCGGAGCACGCTGTAAAGCTCGATGTTTTCGGTTATCCTGCTTTTTCGCCGCAGCCCTGCCGTGTCAATGAGTACTATTTCCTTACCGTAGTATTTTACGATGCTGTCCACTGAGTCCCGCGTTGTGCCGGGAATATCGGTAACGATAGAGCGTGACTGTCCGGTTAGCGCATTGGTTATGCTTGACTTGCCGACATTGGGTTTGCCTGCGACGGCAATTTTCATTCTTTCATCTTCTTCCGTTTGTTCAGCCTGAGCGAGATTTTTTGCAACAGCATCCATGAAATCACCGGTGTTTCTGCCGTTTAAAGCGGAAATGGCAAAGGGTTCGCCGATACCGAGCGCATGAAATTCATAGGCAAGCATATCCTGCTTTTCGTTGTCGCATTTATTAACTGCGAGAACGACGGATTTTTGGGAATTTCTAAGTATAAGCGCAATGTCTTCATCGAAGGGAGTAATGCCGTCGCGGGCGTCGCAGACGAAAATAATTACATCGGCTTCTTCGATGGCAAGGTAAGCCTGCTCGCGGACTGCCCGCTCCATTGTATCTTCCGTGCCGGGTATGAATCCGCCGGTATCTATAACCTTGAAATAAATGCCGTTCCAGTCGCTTTCCCCGTATATCCTGTCTCTTGTAACGCCCGGGGTGCCTTCCACGATTGCCGTATTCCGTCCTGTCAGCCTGTTGAAAAGGGTTGATTTGCCCACGTTAGGCCTTCCCACTATTGCCGCTAAGTTCATGCTTCTAACATTTTTATTTATAATACAATTTCACAAAAATACGAAATATCAGGCGGAAAAAGAAGGAATTGAAATATGAGGGCT
>CAZOBD010000041.1:0-26603 GCA_964577665.1 uncultured Hyphomicrobiales bacterium | reverse complement strand
TCCGGTGGTGTGAGAGGTCGGTGTGGGAATTTATCCCACACCTCCTACTCGATTGTGTAAAGAGTTTATGAAATGATATTACTTAATTAGTAACAATTAAGGATTGTTTAACAAAAGGAAATATTTATACATTAGCCCGAAAAATCAGTTTGAAAGCAGTTCCTTTATCAATGTCAGACCACACATTGAGTTTGCCTCCCTGCTGTTCTGCGATGTTCTTGATGAGATAAAGATCGGGACTTTCACCGGCAGGGTCGAAAAGCTTTTCTGCATCATCCATACTTAACCCGGGTTCGTTATCGGTTATGCTTATCATTACTTTATCTCTGCCGTATTTGAAAACACCCGCCGTGATTTTTCCGCCTTCAGGCATTTTGTCGCGCGCTTTCAGTAAAAGTTTTAAAATGATCTGTTCTATCTGAGGTTTAACAGCAATTATTTCAAGATTTGTATCTTCATAGTCTCTTTCGATAATCACGCCGTCCCTTTGAAGCTGTGAGCCGGAAAGAAGGATAAGGTCATCAATCAGAGAGCATATATTTAACTGTTTTAGTTCAAGTTCGGAAGACTCCGTGCCGGAAAGATTTGTGATTTTCTCTGCAATTTTCTTGATTTTTCCGGTTTCTTCTTTTATAATTTCAATGCGTCTTTTTTTGTCTCCAATGCCTGTTGACAGAAGATTGAGGTTTGCTTCAATTATTTTAACGGGTGCATTGATTTCTTCAGCCATTGCCGAAGCAAGCTCCCAGATAGATGCATAGCTTGAGGAACGCAGCATTTGCCTGTTCAGTTCTGCAAGGCGGCGGTTCATTGCCTGTATTTCAGAACCGCTTTTAATGTTGTCAATGGCTGCGGCAGCGGCGGATGCGATTGAAGCAAGTCCTGAAAGCTCTTTTTTTGTAAAACTGCCGGGTTCCCTGTCAGTGCGGGCAGCCATTACTCCAATAGGATTGGCTCTGATAAAAAGCGGAGTTAAAATAAAAAATGCGGGCGCTTCTCCGCCGTCGTGCATAAGATTCGGAATCACACCCGGACCCTTCTTTTCAAATGCCCAGTCAATGATGCCCTGTTCTTCCAAATATCTGACTTGTTTATCCAGATTTGCAGATGTTTCTGTTTCTGCAGCTTTGAAGAGCTTCTTGCCGGAATCAAAGAGAAAAATGTTGCTTTCTGTAACAGAGTAAGGCTCTAAAATATATTGGTGCATATCGGAAATAACTTCGGCAATTGATGAGCATGAGTTAAAAAGCCCGCTTCCGGGTATTGGAGAAGATTTCTCGTCAGAAGGGTGATCCTGTTCGCGAAGGTGGTTTATTTCTCTCTGCAGAAGCTGTACGGACATCTCAAGATAGCTGATATACTCGTCTTGTTTTCCGCTGAGTTTTTCCGATGCGAAAATGTCATCGTCCCGGGAATTTGAATTTTTTTTTTCGGGCATTGTCAGTTAAAAATTCTAAAAAATGAAATTAAATAATTCTAAAATAAATATCTGTCTAAAATACAAAACTTTTCCTTATTGGAAAATTAGCAGAATACTTTAAAAAAATTGCTTGTAATGTCAAATAAGATTGAAAGATCTATATTTTATTCGGAAGAATTAAATTTAACAATTCTTTCCCAGCTTATTTTGTGATCAACACAAAATATATTTGAAAACTCTTCTGAAAATTTTACAATTATCTGATAATAGGATTCCATATAATCGTCATTTTTTATTTTTGCATTCTTACCGAGAGGTTCAATTATATCAATATAAAGTTCCTTCTCACCGGAAATAAACTCCCAGAATTTTTGTCCGCAAATCTTTATATAATCGCCTTTTTCGGTATTGGATCTGCCATAACAGCATCCATTTACGGGCTGTACAATAATTCCGGAACGGGAAGATTTTAAAGTTTTTACAGCTCTTCTAAAATCATCCCTCATTTTTTGGATTTGGCTGCTGTTGCCCCAATTTGGTCCTGATTTAATATTAACAATATATCTGATGTTGTTGCTGTCAAATTCAAGATCAATTCCTGTAATACCGGATTTCCAGCCATCAAAAACTCTTTTATTAATAAAAACGGCTAAACCTTCGAGCCAGTCTCCAAATATTGTTTCTTCCTGCGATGAAATATAAGCATTGATGATGTTTGTTACAAACTGTTCGGGAGTCATTATGTTCTTGGCTTTGAACAGATATGGGTTTTTTCTTTTAATTACTTCTATAAGCCTTAATTTGCCAAGTTTTTCAATCCTTTTGTCATGAAAAATTCCGATATTCTCCTCAACATAAGCAGCAATATCATCATATAGCTTTCTATCCCGCATAATTATTCCTTTGATCCAGTAAAATATATTGAACAGGCTGTAATTTTTTTTTCACTTCGATATAATAGTCTTTAACAATATCTATACCAATTGAGTTACGCTGCATTCGGTTTGCCGTGAAAATTGTAGTTCCGGATCCCATAAATGGATCGAGTACGATATCATATTCTTTTGTAAAAAGTTTAATGAACCATTCGGGAAGACTCTCCGGGAATGCAGCGCTGTGTTTTTTATTATTGCATTCTGTTGCCATATATAGAACATTTGTCGGGTAAGCCATTTTCCTGTTTATCCAATTAGAAACATTTTTACCGAAACCGGAACCTACTCTTGAAATGTCTCTAATTCTATCATTATCACTCAGATTATTCAGCCTGCTCTTTGCCCAGTCTCCCATCGGAACCATGACAGCTTCCTGATACATCTTAAATTTCCTGTTTTTATTAAACTGTAAAAGTCTTTCCCAGGCATCTCTAAAGCGATTAGGCCATTTACCGGGATAACTGTTCTTTTTATGCCAAATAAATTCTTCCGTCCAAAGCCATCCTTGCTTCCTCATGTTTAGTATCAGTTCCATTACGTAAGTATGCCTCTCTCCGTTTACTACCCTTTCTTTTATGTTCAATATGAAAGTACCGCTGGGTTTTAAGACTCTAAGCATCTGCTCAGTGATCGGCAAAAACCAGTGCACATATTCATCAGGATGTACACCACCGTAAACATTTTTCCTCGCATCTGCATAAGGAGGAGAGGTTACAATCAAATCCACGGAGTTATCATCTAATTCTTTTAGTATTTCACGACAGTCTCCGTGATATATATCTGCGGTTAATTCCATTCTTATTTCCGTAAAATTGTTTGTAATGTGCAAAATAACAAAACAAATTATTTTTTCAAATATTTTCCGAATGAATTTTCAAAAAGGCTTATTTCCCGCTCCGCTACATTTATTTCAAGTTCAATGCCTTCGTCAATGTCTTTTCTGCGGCATATTTCTCCGATATTGTAAACTTGCGGCATTTTTTCCATTTCAGTGTAAGGCAGAAGTATTTTAAAGCTGCGGCTGTTTTGGTTGTAAGTATCGCTGAATACCTGAAGCATTCTTTCCAGATTGATTTTTTCTTTTGCAGAAATGAAAACAGCGTCCGGATAATCCAATTCAACGGAGCGCATCAGGAAATAATCGTCTCCGTCAAGATTAAGTTTGTCAATTTTATTGAAAACGAGCACTTGAGGTTTGTTTGCCAGCTTTAGCGAGGCAAGAGTTTTATCGACCACTTCTATCTGGTTGCGAAACTGAGGATAAGATATATCAATTACGTGCACAAGCACATCCGCATAACCCGCCTCGGCGAGTGTGCTTCGGAAAGACGCCACTAAATTTGGCGGCAGCTTGCGAATAAAACCGACTGTATCAGAAAGCAGAGCTTCCTGACCGCCGGGCAGTTCAAAATTGCGGACAGTTGTGTCCAATGTGGCAAAAAGGCGGTCTTCTACGAATACGCCCGCATCCGTGACGGCATTCATCAAAGTAGATTTACCGGCATTGGTGTATCCCACTAAACCGAATTTGGGTATGTTCTTTCTGCCTTTGCGCTGTTCTTCTTTCTGAACAGCTATTGTTTCAAGCTTTTCTTTCAGGTTTGCTATCCTTGTTTTTATTATGCGGCGGTCTGTTTCGAGCTGTGTTTCGCCGGGACCTTTAGTGCCGATCCCTCCGTACTGCTTGGAAAAGTGAGTCCACATTCCCGAAAGTCTCGGAAGAAGGTACTGAAGCTGTGCAAGTTCCACCTGCGTTTTTGCTTCGAGAGTGCGGGCATGTTTTGCGAAAATATCGAGTATAAGACCGCTTCTGTCAAGAATTTTCACTTTCAGTTTGTTTTCAAGATTTCGAGCCTGAGCAGGAGAAAGGTCATCATCAAAAATAACCATACCGGCTTCTTCTTCCAAAATTGCTTCTTTCAATTCCTCCACTTTACCGGAGCCTACCACGGTAGCAGGATTAGGCTTTTCGAGTTCCTGATAAAACTTCTCCCGAACTTCTGCTCCGGCTGTATCTGCAAGCAGTTCAAGCTCGTCTAAATATTCAAAAGCTTTTTCCCGATCGGAATTTTTTCTTCCGACGCCGACAATTATTGCAATTTCCTTTTTTTCAGTTAGGTCTATTATTTCGTTTTTGCTCATAAATAAATTAAATGTGTAACATAGTTTTATAAAAGTACTTGCGGCGGCTGAATATTATCTTCCGCTTAGGTCGCGTAACTTTCAAGACGTATCACACAAAAATTCCGTCTTTTCTAAAATGTCAGACACGGTTTTAGAAATCAGAAATTAGAATATAGAAATCAGAAAATAGCAATTGGTTATTTGAAAATTGAAAATTATTTGTCATTCCGCACTTGATGCGGAATCTCACGTATGAGTATCGCCTCCCCGAGAGGGGATAAAGGGGTGTGTCGGTTTTAGAAATCAGAAATTAGAATATAGAAATCAGAAAATAGCAATTGGTTATTTGAAAATTGAAAATTATTTGTCATTCCGCTCCGCTTCAGCTGGAATGACATCCATAATTTCTATATTGATTACATCTCATTCCCAAACTCCGATTTGGGAATGTACTTTTCTTTCAAAACTCTGTTTTTGATTAACTCAAAAAAAATCATCCCCTTATGTGTTTTCCTTTATCATGTCCGTTTCATCTGTTTATTTTTGATCCCTCCCCAACCATCCTTTACAAGTAAGGAAGGGAGCAACCCTCTTATTTATAAGGGGGTTGGGGGGGGATATTCTTTATTCCGCAGGGGCAGACCTGGGTGTCTGCCCTCGACCTGGGTGTCTGCCCTCGACTTTTATTACTCAAATATCCCTTTTTTGAAATTTTCGTGTAATGTCAGGGGGCCAGGGAGGGGTTCCGCATGAAAAATAAACAATGGTTATTCAAAATATTAAAAAATATGATTTTTTTGAGATGTTTTTACCTTTCTTGTGTCATTCAATAAAATAAAGAAGCCATTTTAAGGAATCCTTTTTAAAAAAAGAAAAGTTTTTATGTGAACCGAAAGGAAAACTGTCATGAAAAATTCATTACTTGTTTTTGTTATTATTTATTCAATTCTTTTTCTTTCGCCGGCATATTCTAATGCCGAAAAAGAAAATGAAATCTTAAGGAAAAGCAGCCTGACGGAAAGCCCTTATTTCGTTTATCAGACCAGCTTTCCTTATCCTTTTAACGGTAAAGCAGATAAACCCGCTGTTTCTACGGGATATTACTTCGTGGACAGTGATGACGAAGCAAATGACTATCGTCCACAACCTATAATCTATGATACCTTAATCGAACCGAGCCGCTGGCGCCGCATTTTGCAGGGACCACGCCTCCGCCCTCCCTCATACTGGGATACAAATACGAGCGAAGGTCTTCCCTTTTTCAGAAATCCCGCCATGCCTGCAGAAGCAGATCCGCCGGGAAATTTTTTCGATCCGGACACTTCTATCGGAACGGATTCTACCGACGACGCAATCGCCGGACCGATTCCCATCGGCTTTGATTTCTATTTCAACGGCATACGTTTCGACAGTTTCTATGTTTCTACTAACGGTATTATAGCCCTGACAAACAGAAGGTATTTTTATGACGCAAACGGAAACCGGACAATACCTTCGGGAAAGAACACAGCTTACGACCCCATGAGCATGGACTGGTTCGAGCGGAAACGTACCGGGAACGGTTTGAATGACGACACTCCCGACAATTTCGGCTACAAGTATGCTGTTCTCGGCGGTCAGACGGGATACGGCGATTTGAAAAGCGCAGCGGCAAGAGGCGGCATTCGGAATTTTACGGGCAATCTTACAAGTTTTCCGCACAAAGCAGCCGTAATAGCGCCGTTTTACGGGGATATGCACCTTTCGCAGTACAATCCCGATACGGGTGGATCTGATGACTGGGGTAAAGTAATGTACAAGCGGTCCAAAGATAATGATAAATTAATTATCTATTTCGTGAATATCATGCCTGCCGGCGGAGCAAAAGCCACTCCTTATGGAAATTACACCGCCGTTTACAACGCCAGACCACAAACCAACCCTGAAAAATATATCTCCGCTAATGCGCAGGTTGTTATCGACCGGTCTGACAGCAGCGTTACAATCGTATTTGAAGAATTTAACGGCACTGTTAAAATAGGTTCACGTTACGCCGGAGCGGAAGAAATTTTCCGTTATAATACAACTTGCGGTGTCCGCGGATTTGCCCGCCACGTTAATTACGGCAGAGGAGGCGTTGACGAAAGCGATGAAAACTACCCATGGGCAGGGGAGTATGAGCAGGCAACACATTATTACAGCATCTACAGAATGAAGGATGTGCCATATCCTCATGACTCTCTGGCAGTAAAGTTTAAGCAGTGGAAAAATTTACTCCGTTTTGTGAAAATGGAGTACCTCGTGAGAAGCCGAAATTCAAATGATAATCTTGAGTTTAAAGTAACCGTTCCCGAAAACAATACCGGCGATTATGAACTTCTTGCCGGAGATGACAGGCTCGGGGCATTGCAGCCCGTCGCGTATGTTCAGAACATGTCAAACAATATCCAGGGTCCCGGCGGAGTGAACTTCCGCGAAGGACAGATTCGCTTCAGGGCGCGCCTTCAAATAGTTAACTCTGTTTCAAACAGAATAATATACAGCAAAATACTCGATATAGACAGCGCCTGTATGGCTGTTGATTACGACGGCGGAGAGCGCTGCCACCAGAGTCCTTATGTAAACATAAGATATCTCGGCGATTCTCCCGATAATGAACCGCAGCCCTTTCCTTCTGCAGAAAAACTAAACGGCTTGCCGCCTTACCATTACGCAAAAATTTATTTTCCTCCTTTTATCCCTAATAAATATGTTACAAATCATATAGGAAGATTAAAAGTCCTGTTCAGCGCCGTTCCGAACGAACCTGCCGATAACGAACCACTCGGTGAAGAATGGCTCTTTGACGATTCTTCGAAAACAACAGTTTATACAATGAAGAGACTTAATAGTTTCACAGATTACGCAAACGACTTCCATGTAATTGATAAGTCTGTGATACCTTCAACACAAAAGTGGGTAAACAAGGGGGCAGAAGTTGTCAGCGGTACAGATGTATCACATTATCCTCAGCCCCCGCAGTACAGTTTTCAATCGGGAGGCGGTTTCAGCGATGATCCTCGTACCGTAACTGACTATATTCTTGAGGCGCCGGTAATTTACATGAACAGGAAAGATTTAAACGGCAATGACAACACACCTGGGGATGAAATCCGTTCTTTTCCCATTGATATCAGCAACAGGCACGGTATAGCTTTGTCTTTGTCGGTTCAGAGGAATAAAAAAAGGGATGACTGGGCAAGGGGCTGGTGCGACTCGAGGCTTATCGGTCCCGAACCGAGGGCTGTAGTTAACGGCAATGTCTTTTCGGAGTTCAAGCCTTCAAAATCTGCATCCTATAAGCCTGATATGCTGGTTGTTGAATTTGCAAAACCTAGCCCTGACGGCATTTCCGGCATTACCAACATCCCGGAAAGCAACTGGAGGCATCATTTCAGAAGGGGCGGAGCCAAACCTGTTACCGATATGCCTGTATGGGGCATTTACGGAGGAGGCGGACAGCTCAGGGGTTTTCTGGAATATTCAATTGAAAATACTTCAGCTAAAGACTCTGCACTGGCCAGACCAAATGCAGTTACGGGAGCGCTTAACGGCTTAAGACCAAATATTTACGACGACGGTATGGACGATGAATACACAAAGGCGTTTATAGCTATACCCGATACATTCATAAATGCGCCAAACGGCGGAGCTAAAAATTTCCGTTTCAGGATACGCCTTGATGCAAGCAATGACCAAAAGTGCGAAACCTGCATTCCCGACGACGACGACCCCTTCTTTGTTGACAATGTCAGAATATTATTCAGACAAGATGTTGCCGACCTTGAAATATCTGCAATAAAAGTTCTCTGGCCCTACACGCAGGCGCCCGCGAGCCAGTGCTCTTCCATCCCGATAAGAGTCGTTGTTTCAAATAGTACAACTTTGAATGCACCAATTTTTCGAATAAATACCTTAATGTACAAAAAAGGCGTTCCTAAAAACTTTTGGAATCATATTTACTATCTACAAAATTATTTACCATTCCTCACTCCCCTGACTTCTATTGAAGTGCCAATGCCTAACTGGAATGCGAGGTTATTAGCTCCCGGAGAGTACTCAATCGAGTCTTATCTCTATTATGGTTGGGGCGGCGATCTCGAGCCATTAAATGACACAATGTCAATAGAATACACAGTCAGATACGGAGATGATTTCGCTTACGACCCTGTTGATAATCCGGTGAATAACGTGCCGGAATTTTCCGGCATAGTTGGAAGAGGTTTGAGTTTATACGGTTGTTCTGAGGGCGGTTCTGGAAATCTCGGAGGTTATCAAAGCGGCTGGGATGATGGGTGTTCTTACGGTTATATGTATGGTGGCAGTGGAAACAGTTCAGGTCAAATAGCAATGAAATTCAAATTGTTTACGCCTGATACTATAAAAGGTTACAGGGCATATTTCGGAATGCTGAACGGCGCTCTTGATGATATCGCATTTGCAATATATGCTGATAACGGAGGATTGCCGGGCAATGAAGTTGACAGCTCGAGAGTTTTTAAAATACGGGGTTATGACGACATTCGAAAAGATATTTATTTTTCGGAATACGTAACATATCTTCTTCCAAAACCTATCGTTCTGCAGGCAGGAACTTACTGGGCTGCCATAACACAGCTCGGAGAAACAGGTCTTGAACTGGGTGCCTCTTCATACAACACCGGCATGAGGACAATCAATACATACATACAGCCTCCGCTCGACCAGAATAACCGTCCGCTTGGAGCCAACGGTAACTCATTAAACTTATATGACGGTTTCCGCAAAAGAGCCAGAAGCGGATATCTTATCAACGACAACTGCTTTGCCTATGAGAACACACGAGGATCCGGCGAATGGCGCCCATTCTCGCCTGACAGCGGCAATCCTGCTTATGCCCATCTTGACCATTTCGGCGTTTCCCCTGTTGACAATTATACACATACTTTATCACGCGGCACATGGATACCTATGCTCCGCCCCTATCTCGGCTTCAAATCTTATGATTCTACAGGCTCCCCTTATTACTGGCCTGTTGAGCTAACATATTTCAACGGAAGGGCAAGGGAGAAAGGCATCGATCTTTTCTGGGAGACAGCCAGCGAACTGAACAACTACGGTTTTTATATTGAGCGGAAAATTTCCGGCGCCGGAGGCAACTGGGAAACGATTGATTTTGTGCCCGGACACGGGACATCCCACAAGGTGATAAACTACAAGTATTTTGATGACAAAGGCCTTGTAAGAAACACCGTTTACCGCTACCGTCTTCTGCAGGTCGATTTGGACGGTTCAAAAGCAGACGGCGAGTATTCCAACGAAATTGAAATTCCATTCGGCGGGGAAATTGCCGTGCAGAATCATCCCAATCCCTTTTCGGAAAGCACGATGATAACAATCTCTGTTTTTCACAAAACGGATTTGAAAATAGAAGTGCTCGATATTTTCGGAAAGGCGGTTAAAACGCTTGCAGATGAGACTGTTCAGCCCGGCGATTACTCTGTAAACTGGTTCGGAGACGATGAATCCGGCGCCCCGGTTCCTTCAGGAACTTATATTTGCCGGATAAAGGCAGGTGATAAACTAAATACAATCAAAATGCAGCTTATCAGGTAAATTGGAACTCTGAATGTCAATCATGAGGATTTTATCAGTCTAAAACAACCATATAATTGGGTGATTTATAGTATCATGGCTGTTTCAACTGTTTATTTTCTTTCCTTATCAGATGTCCAACATCTGCCAGATGTTGGACATCTTTTTTCCCGATTTGAACCTTCCGAAGGTATCTTCTTTCAGTAAGGGAAGGGAAATTCCCCTCTTAAAAGGGGATAAAGGTAGAAATCAGAAATTAGAATTTAGAAATCAGAAAACAGCAATTGGTTATTTGAAAATTGCTTCATTGAAAATTATTTGCCATTCCGCACAGGGACAGAAAGACATCCATAATTTAAATTTCGCATCTCATTCCCAAACTCCCGTTTGGAAACGTACAAAAAAAGTTTCTAAATCACACTCCTGCCTGCCTCTTCAATTCCGCCATAGTAAAAAGCGGCTCCAGTTTCAACCCCTCTTTAGCCAGATTTCCCGCAGCGCCTGCCTGCCGGTCTATAACGCATAAAACCTTCACTATTTTCGCCCCGAGCTTCATCAGGTCTTTGGCGCTGAGAAGTATCTGCCCTCCGCTTGTAACCACGTCTTCTATGATTACAAGCTTTTTGCCTTTTATTTCGGCTCCTTCGGCGAGTTTTGCCGTGCCGTACTGCTTTGCGATTTTCCTTACAAAAACCGCCGGCTTGCCTGTTTCTTGGGAAATCATCACCGCAATGGGAATGCCTCCCGTTTCCAAGCCTGCAAGCAAATCGAAATTGTCGGGCAGAAGGGCTGACATCTGCAGCCCTATTTCCTTTAAAAGGCTCGGAATGCTTTCAAAGCGGTATTTATCGAAATATTCATTGCTGACTGCGCCTGACCGGAGCTTAAATTCTCCGGTCAGGTGAGAAACATCCCAGATTTTTTTTCCTAATTCTTCTTTTGTCATTAGTTTTCCCTGCTTTTTATTTAATTACAACTTTCTTTGAAATGAATCTGTTATCATTTAAAACAGAAACTACATACACACCTGCGGGAACTCTTCTGCTGCTTAAGTCTCTGCCGTCCCACGTTAAAATGTCCTGCCGGTTTATAGAGTCAAATGAGCGGATTAAATTGCCTTCCAAGTCAAAAATTCTAATTTCGCTGTTCAATGTTATATCCTTTTTAAAGTAAATGGATATTTCTCCGCCGGAGGGATTAGGATATACTTCAAAAATGTCATTTTCTCCGGCGAAGGTTTCCCCGGCGCTGAGGATGCTCTCCATGCCGAGCGAATCTTTCAGCGTCCACACTCCTCCGTCGTTTTCGTAAAGCTTAATTCCTGCCTGTAAAAGCTGTCCGGTTTTGATTTTGGATTTATTGGAAAACACAATAA
Organism: uncultured Hyphomicrobiales bacterium; assembly: GCA_964577665.1. Classification (GTDB taxonomy): domain Bacteria; phylum Bacteroidota; class Ignavibacteria; order Kapaibacteriales; family UBA2268; genus CAYVTD01. Next base: position 15,157 of record CAZOBD010000041.1, on the reverse strand, counting down.
AAAAGTCTTTTTCTTCCGGCAGGATAAACTCGATATTTCCTTCATCCGATTTTTTATTCATCTCGTAAGCCTTAAACGCTTCTCCGTTTTTATACTTTTCATAATTTTCGCCGTCGATGATGTAAAAATCTGCCGCTGCCGCTTCACGGAAATCATGCCATTTGTAATCATCAAGCGAATAGTTAGCAGACCAGCTTCCGCCCCCGTATAAAATTCTGTAAGGCACATTGTAGTCAATTTCAACTTTGTAGGAACCTTCGCCTGTGTATTCTTCTTTTTCACATTCCGGTTCTGCGGGCATGGGCTTTTGGATTGTAAATTCAGAGAAAAGATTAGTGCCTTCTTTTGCAAAATAGTAGCTGAAAGGAACGATTTGATTATTGTTGACCGGATAGCTGCCTTTTTCGCTGTCTATTCTGAAACCGTAGTTAATGTTCGTTCCGAGTTCTACGGTAAGCCTGCCGCCGCTGTCGGAATAGCAGTGAGAACCGAGGTAAAGCTGGCTGCCCTGCGGATCTTTGTAAAGTGCGCTGAAGAAAACAATTTCGGCTCCGTCCACCGGGTTTCCCGAAGAATCTGCTACGTCCACGTTCAAAGTACATACAGGATTGTAGTGGTCGTTTACCTGCCAAAGATACATATCGCCGCGCCAGCCGGTTATGAGACCTTTTTCTTTATAGGTGCGGGAATAAAGGAGCCTTGTAGGTCCGCAGTCCCAGTCTATCTGATAATACCACCAGTGATCGTCCCACCAGAGCTCGTTCCAGACATGATCGCCGGGATGGGAGCCTACCGAAGAAACAGGCAGCAGGGCAGTGCGGCATCCGGCGTTCAGAAGGTCTTGATTTTCTCCGCAGTTGCCGTTGTGGTGATGAAGTATCTGATTGGGCTGCACGGGACGCACATCGTCGTTGTTCTTCTTTTCAATTGTGGCAGCCGTCCATCTGCCGACAGTCTGAACTGCATAAAGACTGTCTCCGAAACCGTATTTGTTTTCTTCTTTGTCTTCGTTGCGCCATGTATGCTCTTCGCAGTCCCACATATATTTCACATCTGCGAGTACATCTTTCAGCTTTGGATAGCCTTCATCTGCATTTTCCCAAACATATTTTCGCCAGAACTCGTTGTAAACATCCGATCCCATGGAAGGACTTTCGTCGGAAAGCTTAGGCATGACAATCCACCAGTAGTATATCTCGCGGGGAATTTCAACGTACTGTTCTTCGCCTTCAATCAGTACGGTATATTTGGCGGTTGTGTACCAGTCTTCAGCTGCTTCGCTGCCGTATTCGGTCAGTTCTACGTACTGAAGATGTTCATCGGCAATATAGATATATTCTGAATTTACATTTAGAATTTCCGGATTAAGTCCCAGAAGGGTTTCGGGAGCGAGGTGTGCTATGCAAAAGGCGTTTTCATCTCTTTTCTGAACGGGAGACTGATTAATTACGCCTGCAAAGCGGTTCTGATAGAAACTGCTCATTCTGCGGAAGTTATCAACCAGCGCAGGTCTTAGCCATTTCGGACTGTTTGAAACGGCAGCTTTGGCATTAGCCGTCAGTTCATAAGGGAGGTCTATCTCTGAGACTTCTAATGAGGAAGGATCCGCTTTGAATACTACTGCGCTCTCCGGTGGAATTATCCTCCAGGGCTTGTTATAATCAAGAGACAAGATACCGGGAGTTCTGTGTTTGTTTTTTGTATTTTCTTTTGGCATCTGTTTGTAGTTGTAATTTTTAACCGGGCTTACTTCAATAACCGGAAAGTTTTCCGTAGTTCCTTTGTTTTCTGCAAAAAGAGCAAAAGGAAGGGTAATTATTATTAAGTATAATAAGTGTTTCATATTATCTCCTTTTTAGATTAAAATGATTCATAATATTTACATTAAATTAACAAAAAATTTGCGAATATTTAACATTTCTTATTCATATTTTTGTTAAAAAAATTCTAAGAAATACAGGAAATAAAATATGATTTTTGACAGACTGGAAAGAGCGGAAAGATACTTCGGTTTAAACAGAAATTTCGCTAATGCTTTTAATTACATAAGAAATAATGACTTGAAAAGAATGGAACCGGGAAAATATGAGATAGACGGCGAAAATTCCTTTCTTATCATTGCCTCGGACCGTCATAATCCTGATTTTACTAACAAGCTCGAAGCACACAAAAAGTATATTGACGTTCAGACGGCTGTTGAAGGTTCTTTCGGCTTGACTTGGAAAGCTCTTGAGGATTGCAAAAAAATACTGTCTGAATATGATCCTGAAAAAGATGCCGAGTTTTACTCAGACGAACCGGATTTCGAGCTGATAATGAATCCGGGCACTTTCGCAGTGATGTTTCCCGAAGACGCACATTTCCCTCAGCCGCCCGCCGGAGAAATCAAGAAAGCCATTCTAAAAATAAAAGTATAACGTAAATTCGACATTTTAAATCACTCCGTCATCTCTCATTTGCTTTATTTCCTCTTCGCCGTATCCCAATTCTTTCAGATAATGCTCAGTATCCTGTGAAAGAAGCGGCGGCGGTGATGCAGCAAAACCGGGCGTTTCAGAAAACTTGGCGGTCATATTGAAAAGCTTTACATCCCCTATACCTTTGACATTAACGGAATTAAATGTTTTTCGATGCTCTACCTGCGGCGCAGAAAGAGCATCTTCCAATGAAAGAATATCTCCCGCCGGCACGCCGTTTTTATTGAAAAGCTCTACCCAGTGTTTTGTTGACTTTTGTGTGAGTTTTTCCTCAAGCAGGGGGGTAAGCTCAAAACGGTTTTTTTTGCGGGTATCTCTTTCTTTAAAGCGGGGGTCTTCCTTCAGATATGAAAGTCCGGTCAGGTCTGCAACCGCCTCCCACTGTTCCTGCTTGTTGGCTGCTATATTTATGTATCCGTCTTGAGTTTTAAAAGTTCCCGAGGGAGCCGCAGTGAAATTGTCATTTCCAAGGAGAGGCGGCTGCTGTCCGCCAATCAGCAGGTTAGCAGCTACCCATCCCATCAGAGGCATAATGGAATCGAGGAGGGAAACGTCTATAAATTGTCCCGTGCCGGTTTTTTCTCGGTAGAAAAGCGCCGCCATTATGGCAAATGCCGCGTTCAGTCCTCCGACAGTGTCGCAAAGAGGGAAACCTGCCCGCAGGGGATTAAGCTCTTTAGTGCCGTTTACCGCCATCACGCCGCTGAGTCCTTGAATAATCTGGTCATAAGCCGGTTTTTTAGCATCCGGTCCCGTCTGCCCAAATCCGGAAATAGCGCAGAAAACTATACCCGGGTTTGTTTCCTTAATTTTTTCATAGCCTATGCCGAGCCTGTCCATCACACCCGGACGGAAATTTTCAACGATTACGTCCGATTTTTCGGCTAATTTTTTAAAAATATTTTTAGCTTTCTGCTCTTTTAAGTTAAGAGTAATAGATTTTTTATTTGCGTTTTGCGCCAGAAAACTTGTTCCGAGCAGTTTTTGATTGTATTCCGGCACACAGCCGAGTTTGCGGGCTAAGTCTCCTCCCTTTGGATTTTCAATTTTAATGACTTCTGCTCCCATCCAAGCCAGATGCAGAGAACAGAATGGTCCTGACAATACATTCGTTAAATCGAGCACTCTAATGCCTTCTAAAAGTTTTTTCATTTCACCTCTCATTTTTTTCCGAATTATTATTAAAATTGCCGGATGAATATTAAAATTTCAATCTTCCTTTATTATAAAATTGATTATAGACAAAAAAAAGAATGTTTGTTTCAAAAGAGAACAATGTATTAGATCTACATTATTTTAACATTGCAAATATAACCATTTTCTCTATGTTTTTCACATTTCCCTGTCAATAATCCTAATATCTAAATTCAACTCTGAAAATACAAAAAAAAGTTAATATTAAAAAAAATTAACAAAAAATAAAAAACTATTTTATTTCTCAAGAGGTTTTTCTTATTTTTGTTTTAAATTTGACATGAATGAATGTAATAAACAGGTTGATGAAAAAAATTCTGGTAATAGATGACGCGGAGTTCATACTCGAGAGCACTTCCACATTGCTCAGATTTGAAGGTTATGAGGTATATACGGCATCGGACGGTGTAAAAGGTGTTGAATCAGCCACGCAGTATAAACCCGATCTTATATTATGCGATATTTCCATGCCGGGACTGGACGGTTACGGTGTTCTTGAGAAAATCCGCAGCAGTGCGGCTACTGCCCTTACCCCCTTTATATTTCTGACTGCTTTTACCGAGAAATCGAATATGCGGGCAGGCATGGAAAAGGGCGCAGACGATTTTATCGTTAAACCTTATACACGCGATGAGCTTATAGCAGCAATAGATGCCCAGTGGAACAAACACTCGATTTTTGAAAAGCAGGTTAAGGAACGCGTCGAGGAAGTGGGCAGGAATGTTTCTTATGCACTGCCGCATGAATTTCGCACTGTTTTGAATGAAGTGATTAATTCCGCAAAATATTTGAAAACAAGCTCCGAAAGTGTTGCCCCAAATGAAATAGAAGAACTTACAGACGATATAATTACTTCCTCAAACCGCCTTTTGAAAATCACGGAAAGTTTTCTGATATTTATACGAATACAGTCCATATCGACTAACAAGGATATGAAACGGCAGCTTAGAACCTTTTATACCGAAGAAGCTTCAGCAAATGTTGAAGACCTGTCCCGTTTGAAGGCAACAAACTTCGGAAGGGAGAAAGACATTACTTTCAGAAGCGCCGCCGATTCTGTAACAGTTGAAATTTCTTCCGAAAACTTCCATATAGTACTTGATGAACTGCTCGACAATGCCTTTAAATTTTCCCCTGAAGGTTCGGAAATTGCCATCCGGCTCTGGAGCGACGCCGATTTTATGTTCACAACCATTCAAGACCAAGGCAGGGGTATGACAAAAGAGCAGATTGAAAGCATAGCGGCTCTATCACAGTTTGAACGTACTATTTACGAGCAGCAGGGCGTGGGACTAGGGCTCGTTATTGCAAAGAAAATGGTTGAACTGCACGATGGCTCTTTCAATATAGAAAGCCGTGAAAACGAGGGCACTCGCATCATATTCAGCCTCCCCATAAAAAAAAACTAATCTGAAAAAGCATTATCTTTCAAAGGGATGTCCGGCGTTGAAATCCGGGAAATAGTTCGAGCTGCTCTCCGGCTCCTGTATCCATCCCTTGTGAAATCCGAGTTTTTCCGCTTCCGCAGCTACCTTTTCGTATTCGGAGACATATAACTTGCGGTTCAGGTTTTCAAAAGGCATTTCAAAAGGCGGATAATACTGCGACATCAGTGATAAATGAAAAGAAGTACCCAATCTGTCTGATAGAAGACGCAGGGCATTTATAGAGTTATCAATTTCTCCCGGTAAAACCAAGTGCCTGACTATTATGCCGCTTTCGGCATATCCGCTGTCGTTTAAGGGAAGGCTGCTACCTTTCTGTCGATGCATTTCAGCGATGGCGTTTAATGCTGTTTCAGGATAATTATCCGCTTTTGAATACTTTTTAGCGATTTCAACGCTCGAATATTTGAAATCAGGCAGATATACATCTATAAAGCCCTCCAAATTCCTTATTGTGCCGGGTTTATCGTAGGAATTGGTGTTGTAAACGAATACCGGGTCGAAGCCCATGCTCCTGATTTCAGTAATTATACTCTTTATGTGCGGAACGAAATGCGACGGAGACACAAATCCGACTGCCGGGACGCCGTTTTTAAGGTGTCTGAGGATCATTTTTATGATACTTTTCAGATCATACTTCGATTCTACCGCGCGGTCGTCCCCGCGGCTTATCTGAAAATTCTGGCAGTACACGCAGCTAAGGTTGCAGTGCGAAAAAAATATATTGCAGATGCCGTTTCTGCCGCTTATGGGCGGCTCTTCGCCCCGGTGGATGCACACGGAACCAACGCTAATCTCCGCGCCGGCTCCGCAAACGCCCTTTTTGCCCGAGATGCGGTCTGCGCGGCACTCGCGGGGGCAGATGAGGCACTCCCTGAAGCTGTTGTAAGTATCTATTCTTGTCATTTTAATGCTTTCAATCGTTTTAAAATGCCTGCTTAACGAGTTAAAACACATGCTGAACGAATTTTTATCGCCGCTGTCAATATTTTTTCTCTTGCGGCGTTAATGGTTAGACGTTCTAAACTGATGAAAATTAATTTTTTACGGGATTATGCACCATTTTAAAGAAATAAATAAAGATATTACGCTGTGTCCGCTCTGCGGAAGCGCCAATATTGCCCGGCTGGTGTACGGAGCGCCTGATTATATCAAACTTCTGCCCGAAATAAAAGCGAAAAAAGTCCGACTCGGCGGGCATTGCCTTCAAAAGGACGGCTCAGGATGTCTTTTGTACAAGTTTCAGTGCAATGTGTGCCTGCAAAAATTCTAACTAAGCACGCTGCGGCTCCGTTTGAACGCATTACGCCGCCTGCTTGCAAAGTTTTTTAGCGATTTTAATTCTTATCGAACAGATCTTCGTCGTCAAAATCGTCATCGAAATCATCATCGAAGTCTTCGTCGTTAAACGGAACCAGATCTACATCGCTTCGGGATATTTCTCCCGTAACCAAAGCTAATACTAAGAAATCAAAAGCACTTACTTGCACATTTTCTGGAAATTTTTCAACGATTCCGGCTACTTCTGTCATCCCTTTTTTGAATTCTTCGTATTTCATTTTTATCTCCCATCGAATTTTTATAAACTTTTACCGAACAAAATTAATTAATAAAAGCGGATTTAAAAAATTGTTTTTAATTTTTTCTTTAATTGTTTAAACCGAAGCATTATATTGTTTATTAAAATTATATAATAATAGTATTTTTACACAAAATAAATTTATCAAAATGGCATATTATACTCTAATTTTATCCGATAACTGCCTTATTTTTATTAATGAAAGGATTTCTAATATATTTTAACCCTTAATTTTATTATTTGAATTGAAAAAAATGCATTTTAAATAAATTTATATACATTTGAACTAAATGATTTATAATTTGAACCAAATAAATAATAATATTTACAAGTTTTTAGCTTATCTATTGAATTGAAAGCGAATGATTAAGAATTATTATTATCTTCTTATAAATTTAATATTATTAATATATTAATATAATGATAATATTAATTAATAGAATAATAATTATAACAGATTATATAAAATATTGACATATTATAATAACAATATGACTGCAATAAATACTAATTTGTATCATTGAATACCCATATAACTTTTACAAATATTTGTATAACTCCTTCATAAATACATTTAACTCCTTCATAAATACATTTAACTCCTTCAAATACACTTTCAAAGCCTTCAAATATACTTTCAACACCTTTAAATACACTTTCAAAGCCTTCAAATACACTTTCAAAGCCTTCAAATATACTTTCAAAGCCTTCAAATATACTTTCAAAGCCTTCATATACACTTTCAAAGCCTTCAAATACTTAATTTTTACTTACAAAATATAATATGACTATGTTATAATATCAAATAATGTCTTTAAATAATAAATAGTTACGTTAATATAACAATTATTATTATTAAAATATAAAATATAGGTGTTAAGTAAATAATAATATTCGTTATGTTCTTTTTAGAAAACATTACGAATATGATTATTTTCGTTCAGCAGGAAAACTAATACGTTTAGCGGATGATTTTACTCGTTCAGAGAATAATTTGATACGTTCAAAGGATAATTTGACACGTTCAGAGAATAAATTTACTCGTTCAGTAAAAGAATAAACACTTACACCAAAAGAATTAACACGTTTAGCAAATGAATAAACTCGTTAAAATGATGATATTACTGACTATTTATCATTTTTTCATCGTTTCGAAGAGCTTTTGAAGGTCTTCTTGCATCTCCTGAACCGCTTGGGAGACGACGCGAACCTCTCCGAGGACGGGCATAAAGCTTGTGTCGCCGTTCCAGCGGGGTACTACGTGGAAATGAAAGTGTCCGGGGACGCCCGCACCCGCTACTCTGCCGACGTTAACGCCTATGTTGAAGCCGTGAGGGTTTAAGTAGCTCTCGAGAACCGCCGAGGCTTCGCGGATAGTGAGTATTATGCCGGTTAGTTCCTCTTCGCGAAGCTCTTTAAGCGTTCCGACGTGGCGGTAAGGCGCTACGAGGGCGTGCCCGCTGTTGTAGGGATAGCGGTTAAGCATTACGAAGCAGTTTTCACGGCGCGCGACGACGAGCATTTCCCGGTCGTTTTCGGGATGAGGCGCTGCTTCACAGAAAAAACAGGGTTTTGGGGCTTTTTTATCTTCATCTTTGAAGGTTTGAATGTATTGGCTGCGCCAGGGAGACCACATTAAATCCATAATATTCCTTTATTATTTGTTAAAACTTGTTCAAATTATAAAAAAACTCGTTCAAAATATGCAAAAACTCGTTCAAAATATGCAAAAACTTGTTCAAATTATAAAAAAACTCGTTCAAAATATGCAAAAACTCGTTCAAAATATGCAAAAACTTGTTCAAAATATGCAAAAACTTGTTTATTTTATGTCAAAACACGTTAAGATGCAAATATAATTAAATGAGCGGAGAAATTAAATTGATTTGCGGGGAAAATCATTTTCTAACATGTCGGTATAATCTCGTATAAGGTCTTTAATAGTCGTATAAAAACCGATTGGACGCGTCGTAAAATGCTTTAAAAGATTTGCAAGCCTGCGGGGAATGTACGGGAATACCTTTTGAAGGTTCATAATGCGGTAATTATAGAATGCGGAGCCGTCATCAGCCGTTAAGGAGTCTTTTACACTTTGGCAGATGTCTTTTCTTTTGCGTACGGCTTCGAAAGTAAGTATCCCTTTTGCGACGGCATAGTTAATGATGTTGCCGAGACTCCATAAGTCGAAGTCTGTAACGTCTTGTTTCAAGTCGAAATCAATCCAGCGGTACTTTTGAGAGCCCGATTCGATGATAATATGGTCGTTGCGGATGTCTCCATGGCAGTGGCCGAGGTTGTGAAGCTTTTGAATGGCGAGGATATTGTCTAAAAGCTTCCATAAAATGTCCGGGAGGTCTTCGTGAAAGTATCTTTCGTGGCTTTTATTGATTTCGGGGATGTATCGAAAGAATGGAACGCCGCGGATATAGTCTATGACGCGTACATTATTGCCTTTTTCGTCGTAAAAAGTCTTTCCCTGCATGAATCGGTCGTCTCCGAGGACGTCAGCAAGCACTTTGCCCTCTTTTTCAGGGCTGCGGTAGCACCTTATTTTCAGTATGCTGACGTGTGCAATGAATTCTTCCTCGTAAACAGCCTTTATGATTTTCTCTTTACCCGTTTCGAGCTCGATTGCACTGAATACCCAGTACTTCGGCTGGTCATCAATGCCGAATCGGGGCTCTCTCATGTTTCCTCGGACGAGATAGTCGCAGCAGTCAAGGCGAATAACGTCTCCTTTAATGATGCTCATCCAGTCGGAAGTGTCTGTAACTATCTTAAAACGGGCAAGATTGGTCTTCCATCCGGTTATTTCATGGATTTTATTCGCAAGTTCTATTTTTTCGCTCATTAATTTCTTTTTTCAATTCAGTAAAATGAAAATGTCAAATTGCAATATACAAAATCGTATTTGTAATATGATATATTCAACTTACGAAAAAAACGAATTAATTTCTTAAATAACAAGTAAAACCTATTTTTGGCAAATGATAAGGAGCCGTCTGAAGAATTAATTTCCCCGCATTCCGGTTTGCTTCAGCGGGAATATCCGTCCCATAAAAAAAATGCTGCCGGCAATATCAGTTGATATTCAAATGTTATTATTTATTAAACGTACTTAACTTTAATGATTTTTAACTTTGAGACCCTCGAATGAAAGTACTGCTTACCGGAGCGAACGGATACATAGGGAAAAGACTTCTTCCCGTACTGCTTGAAAAAGGACACGATGTTATCTGCTGTGTCCGCGATAAAAACCGCCTTAAAGTGCCTGAAGTATATAAAGAGCAAATTGAAGTATATGAAATTGACTTTGTAAAAGATAAGGGCAGGGACGATTTCCCGGTCGATTTTGATATAGCTTATTATCTCATCCATTCCATGAGTTCATCAATTGATGATTTTGAAAAAATGGAACTGAAATCGGCTGAGAATTTCGTCGGATATATTAACCGTTCCAAAGCACGCCAGATAGTGTACCTCAGCGGAATAGCAAATGAAGAAAAACTTTCCCGCCATCTGAAATCGAGAAAAAGGGTAGAGGAAGTCATTAAAAATGCCGATGCGAATTTCACGATTTTGCGGGCAGGGATAATAGTCGGTTCGGGGAGCGCATCTTTTGAAATAATAAGGGATTTAGTCGAGAAACTGCCGGTTATGATAACTCCGAAATGGCTAAACACCCGCTGCCAGCCTGTTTCGATAAGGGATGTAATTAAATATTTGACTGAAGTTATGATGCACCCCCGATGTTTGAACGACACTTTTGATATTGGCGGTCCCGAAGTCCTTACATACAAAGAAATGCTCAATGGTTACGCCCGAGTCAGAAACCTTAAGCGTTTCATCTTTACTCTGCCGGTTATGACCCCGAGGCTTTCATCTTACTGGCTGTATTTTATAACATCCACATCTTACAAGCTTGCGGTAAACTTAGTTAACAGCATGAAAGTGGAAGTAGTATGCAGCGATGACCGCCTTGAACAGATTTTGAAAGTCAATCCCATAACTTACGAGGAATCCGTCCGCAAGGCTTTTGAAAAAATAGAGCAGCATTTGGTTGAATCGAGTTGGAAAGACTCGCTTATAACGAGCTCGGATCTTTCAAAGCTGGAAAATTTCGCGGAAGTTCCCCGCTACGGCTGTTTCACGGACACACGCAGATTTGTAATAGACGGAGACAGAGATGATGTTCTTGAAAGAATCTGGCACATAGGTGGAAATACAGGATGGTATTATGCCGACTTTCTCTGGAAAATGCGGGGATTTATCGATAAATTATTTGGCGGTGCGGGACTGAGGCGGGGAAGAACTAATCCCGACGACTTAGCGCCAGGCGATGCTCTTGACTTTTGGCGCGTGCTGATAGCCGATAGAAAAAACAAGCGTCTTCTGCTTTACGCTGAAATGAAACTCCCCGGAGAGGCATGGCTGGAATTTAAGATAAAGGACAATAACGAAAAACCTGAATTAATCCAGACAGCTACTTTCCGTCCGGAGGGGCTTCTCGGCAGAATTTACTGGTATTCGGTGCTTCCCTTCCATGCCTTAATATTTGAAGGCATGGCAAAAAGAATTGCCGCCTGTTAATATAGAAACCGCTTATCTCTTAAAAATGATCGGACTGCATTTGCACTGGATCTGAACGATTTTCTTAGCATGTTCGGCAGAATCTATTGAAGAATACTCTCCGATTACAACTGCGTACATCGCCGTACCGTCCACGTTCTTCTGCATTACTTCCGTGTTCATGCGCATCTTCCGGAAGCGTTCTCTTTCGCTTTCGGCTGCCTCCCGGGTGCTGTAAATGCCTACCTGCAGACCGTAGGTGCCTTCTTCGCCGGTGATTTTTTCAATTTCTCCGGCTGTTTCATTATTCTGCTTTTCTTCCACATATTTTTTCGTTTCATCTTCCTGCCGGTTATCTTCTCTTGGTTTTTCCGCCTCAGTATATACGGGTTTTGAAACCGGTTTTGAAGAACTGTTATGCAGTCTTTCGGCAGTGCGGACAACATCGGCGGCAGGCGCCAGATACTCGGAAGCCGGATGATTTTTGCGGAAATTATTCAGTTCGCGTCTTGCCTTTTCCAAATCCCCTTTTATTGCATAGTACTGTACAATGCGCCAGTAAGCGTCGTCTGCCCACTCGCTGTCTGGGTGGCGGGCAGTAATTTTTTCATAAATCTCCATGGCTTTTTCTCCATCCTCAATAACCATACCGTGAAGCATCATAACGCCGGGATGATTGGGGTATTCTGCCAGCAAATCGGGCAGAGCCATTTTTACTTCGTCGGTTTTACCTGCCGCCGCGAGTTTAAGATAAGTTCTGACCTGCTCGTCTTGAGCATAGGTATTAAGCACTGCCGTTGATAAAAAAAGAAGCAGTGATGTGATTAAGCATCTCATGTTTCCCCCCGGAATGAAATTAATAATCAATTATTTTTTATTATGTCATTAATCAGCAAAAATACGTTTTTATTTTTAAATAAGCAACAATAGATTTTTCTTTATAAATATAAATCCATAAATTTGATAAAAATAGCAATCTTTGTCAAAAAAATAAAATAATATGGCTAAATTCAGGATTCTAATAGCCGCAGGGGGAACGGGAGGTCATCTTTTTCCCGCTATGGCTGTACTTGAACAGATTGAAGCTTTAACCGAAACAGATGCATCCTTTGTAGGGAGTAAAAACCGCATTGAATCACGGATTGTTCCTGAAAAAGGTTACGATTATACACCTATGCCTATTGAAGGTTTTTCGGGTATTTCTTTGAAAAGTCTGCTGCTCCCTTTCAAAATTCTGAAGTCAGTTTCAATATGCAAATCACTCATAAAAAGCTTTAAACCCCATGCGGTTTTATGCACGGGGGCTTATATCAGCTATCCGGCAGGAGCGGCAGCCTCTGCGGCGAAAATCCCTCTTTTTCTTATGGAATCCAATGTTAATCCCGGCAAAGCCGTTAAAATGCTTTCAGCCAAAGCGGATAGGATATTTACAAGTTTCGTTGAAACTAAGGAGTTTTTTGAAGACAAAGTGAAAAGCCGGATTGAACTTACCGGTAATCCCGTAAGAAAAAGCCTGCTTAACCCGCCCTCGAGAATAGAAGCATTGGCAAAATTCGGCATGGACAGAGGTAGAAAAACAGTTCTCGTTTTTGGCGGCAGTTTAGGAGCAAAGTCGATTAACATAGCGCTTGAGCAAAATTTAGAAAAAATTGCCGGCTCCGATGTTCAGTATATCTGGCAGACCGGGAGAAATTTTTCCACCGAAAAACAGATACCCCAAAATGTAAAAATGCTTACATTTATAGAAGACATGGCTTCGGCTTATGCAGGAGCAGACTTAGTCGTTTCAAGATCGGGAGCAGCAAGCACTGCCGAGATATGCGTTTGCGGAAAGTCCTCTATTCTTTTGCCCCTCCCTTCCGCCGCAAACAACGAACAGAGCCATAATGCTAAAGCGCTTTCAGAAGCAGGCGCCGCCGAGATTGTCAATGATACCGAAGCCTCAGAAAGGCTTTTTGAACTAATAAATGATTTAATAAATTCGGAGGAAAAACTGAAAAAAATGGGCAAATCTGCATTAGCTCTTTCAAAGCCTGATGCGGCAGTGGTTTGCGCTAAAAAAATATTAGATTACTGCCGCCGGAAATATCGATAAGTCAAAGCTTTGAGTCATTGATTTTATTTTCAGAGGAATTTTTATGCATTATTTCAAAATATCCACAATATTTTAAAATAAATAAGGTTTTTTTTAATTCGTTATATGGAATAATGAAAAAGGGCAGATGAAACGACCATGATTTAGAAAAATACAGAAGGGGATGATTATTTATAAAGTTAATGCAAAACAGAGTTTTGAAATAAAAGCACATTCCCAAATCGGAGTTTGGGAATGAGACGCGAAAAATCAAAATGTTCTAACAATAGGATGAAAAAGATGTCCGACATCTGGCAGATGTCGGACATCTGAAGAGGGAGAAAAAACAAACAGGAGAAACGACCATGATTCGGGAAAGACCCTAAGGAATGATTATTTTTTAGTAGATTTGCCAAATATTAAAAAAAAACGTAATGTAAATAAAAAAACGGAAGAGACCCCGCCCCGGCCCTCCCCAAGGGGAGGGAGCAAGATCATTGAATTCCCCAAGGGGAGGGTTAGGGCGGGGCTAAAACAAACAGGAGAAACAATAACCGGATTTTGGTAATTACCGGAACGAAAAAAATGGCTGACAACAATAAAAAATTGATATTGATTGTAGATGACGTAGAGCGTAACCAGCAGGTTCTCGCAGCAATACTTTTTCAGAACGGATATGATGTTGCTGTTGCCCAGAGCGGCAGTCAAGCGCTTGAAATGCTGAAAAACATCCATCCTGAGCTTATTCTGCTGGATATTATGATGCCCGATATGGACGGCATTGAAGCCTGCCGACACATAATGCGGAATGAAAATACGATGGATATTCCCGTTATTTTCCTAACGGCACTGAGTGAAAAAGATGAAGTTGTCCGCGGTTTTCAAGCCGGCGCCGTAGATTATGTTACGAAACCCTTTAATTCGGAAGAACTGCTTGCAAGGGTGAAAACACAGATAGAACTGAAAGAAAAATCGAGGCGAATCGCCGAGCTTAACGAACATCTGGAAGAAAAAGTAGAAGAACGTACACGGCAGCTCGCCGAGGCTAATAAACGCTTAAAAAATCTTGACTCTGCCAAAACATATTTACTCGGACTGCTTTCTCACGAACTTAACACTCCTCTTTCGGGTATAAAAGGATTCGCCCAGATATTGCAAACTACTCTAAAAGACCCCGAACAGCTTGAGTTTTTAAAAGACATACTTGAGTCGGCAGACAGGCTTCAGAAATTTGCAGATATATCTTTGCTAATTACCAAGCTCAAAACAGAAAAATATAATTTGGAAAAAAATAAGATTTACCTTAGAGGCTTGCTGCAAGAAGTTATTTACTCCGTTCAAAATGAATTTTTATCCAAAAATTTGACTTTTAACAATAGTGTTCAAGAAGATTTGAAAACCTGCGCCGATGAGTATCTCCTCAGTCAGGGTATCAGGATTATTCTTCATAATGCAGCGAAATTTTCACCCGAACGCGGTGTAATCCGATTATCTTCCGTAACTTCAGATGATAGAGTTATGTTAAGCATTGCCGATTATGGACCTGGTTTTTCAAATGATATGCTGAAAAACCTCTTTGATATGTTTACATCAGGCGAACTTTTACAGCACAAAGAGGGTTTCGGCTTGTCTCTTGCCGCCGTAAAACTGATAATGGATATGCACGGGGGTTCTATTAAAGTTGAAAACCGCCAGGACGGCGGCGCCCTGGTAACGCTAATATTCGATAGAAATCAGGATTAGTCATCGAAAAATAACTTAATTAAATACTATGCTTAGATACATTACACTTTTGATATTTTTTTTGGTGAATGCCACT
>CAZOBD010000040.1:0-26743 GCA_964577665.1 uncultured Hyphomicrobiales bacterium | reverse complement strand
ATTTTTCTCTACGATTTTGCCAAATCTAACAAAATAATCATCCTCTTATGTGTTTACCCTAATCATGGTTGTTTCATCTGTTTATTTTAAGCCCCACCCTAACCCTCCCCAAAGAGAGGGAATTCAATGATCTTGCTCCCTCCCCTTGGGGAGGGCCGGGGTGGGGTCTCTTCCGGTTTTTAATTTACATTACTTTTTTTAACAAATTTATGATATGTGTTTAAACGAAAACAATGTCGTAATATTTATTCAAATTTTGAATAAAAAAACCCGGTAATGAGTAAATACCGGGTATAGAATGTTTGAAAAAGTAAATGAGAACATTTAATATGCTTTTTAATACATTTCTCTGTCGAAAAACAATTGCATGTCAAGATTAAATTCGTCGTGTATGAGCTTATCTCCAAGATTTTCAAAAAAAGAGCCGGAGTTAAATTTTACGTTCCAGCGTGAACGGTCTAAAGTAAATTTAGCTTCTGCAATGTAGCTTTCGCCTGCTTTTCTCACTGTCAAAGGCACTGTTACTTCTTTTGAAATACCTCGGATATACATATCACCGGTTAATTCATATTTATCTTCCCTGTCGCTGCCGGTTAAATACTTTACTTCTTTCATAGTAAAAACAGCAGTGGGATGCTTTTCTGCAAAAAAGAAATCCTCGGATTTAAGGTGATTAACAAGTTTTTGATTAGTACCCGCGTCTTTTATATCGAGTACAACAATTGAATTCATATCTACATGCACCTTGCCGCCTGTAAGTTTTCCGTTTTCCATTTCCATTTTTCCGTAGGATAATGATACAGTACCGTCATGCTCGCCCGTTACCTTTGTAGCATACCATTTTACCGTACTCTTGTTTTTATCGATATTGTAACTTTTCTGAGCAAACAGGCTCAATGATGAAAAGAAAAGTCCCGCTGTTAAAAAGACTGCAATCATCTTTTTCATAAAACCTCCGATTATTTATTAAAACAAAAATTATTATTAGCATCAGCTAATTACTTTTTAATAACGTATTCATTTTCAAATAATTTTAAAAAAATTATATTTCTATAATTATTTTGAAATTCGTAATTTTATTAAGGCATAAAATTTGCTGATGTCGATATTAATGTTTAACATAATAAGAAAAGATCATGAGCAAAATACTATCTGTTTACTTCAGTTCCGAAAGAACATACTTTACCTTGTCTGAACTAAGCTCAAAAGGGCTGCAGCTCCTTTATATTAATTCCACCGAAGTTCCTATCGACCTTGAAGATATCGAAACAGACAATTCAGTGCTCGGCACACAAGAGCTTGAGATCCATTTAAGCGGCATAGCACAGGACATTGACAGAATTACAGTTACAATTTCAGCGGAAAATGCTCTGATTTCACAGATACCCGGCGGAGATGATATCTCCGAAGAGGATTTGAAAAATCTAATAAAACTGGAAATTAATCAGGCATATCCCAATCTAAAATTCGAAGATTTCACCACACATGTTTATCCTCTTGATGCAAAAAAAGACGGCAGTAAAATGATGATGGCTGCTATAGTTCCTAAAAAGATATATGAAAATGCCAAAAAAGTTCTCATTACCGCCGGCAAACCTGTTCAAAATATAGAAATAAGCCAGATAAACGCTCAAAATGCCTTCCTTTTCAACTACCCCGAACTGGTGGAAGCTCCGGTGGTTCTTCTCGGCATAGACAAGCAGTTCGTCGATATAAGCATTATGAAAGACAGTAAGCCGCTTTATTACAACCTCGCCAGGATTAAAGACAGTACTAAACTCGGCGAAGTATGTAAAAAAGAATTTGAAAAGATTTTAGAAGAGTATGTAGAAAATATTCAATCGGCTTATTTTTTCGGTCCCGGCTTGAACAAAGAAATTCTTGAAAACACTCAGAAAGAAATAGGCGCTCTCGTTTATCAATCAGGCAGGTTTAATGCCTTTCGAATGGTATCTACCGAGCTTGACGACCGGGAAAAAGAATACTGCTCTCGTCTTTTGCATATTTTCCCGCCGTGTATAGGCGGAAGTATGCCCTCTTATTTTGAAAGAATAAAACTTTTCTAGTTCTTTAATCATGCGGATTATATCAGGAAAATACAGAGGATTGAGAGTTTCCGGCAGGGTACCCGCGGGAGTGCGCCCCACGGCTGACAATGTTCGTGAAAGCATCTTTAATATACTGGAAAACAGACTCGATTTTACAGGAAAAAAAATTCTTGACTTATGCGCGGGCACCGGAGCGATGGGTTTTGAAGCGCTTAGCCGCGGCGCGGAATCTACTGTTTTCATAGAAAAGAATAAAAACACGGCTGCTTTTATCAAAAAAGCGGCAGTTTTATTAAAAATACCCGAAGAAAAATATAAAATCATAACATCAGATGCCCTTGCTGCATTAAAAAAAATTGATGAAAACTCTTTTGACATTGCTTTTTTTGATCCCCCTTATGAATCTGATATATACAATCCTGTAATTAAGATTATGCACCAAAGAAGAATTTTGAAAGAAGGCGGTATTTTTTCCATAGAAAGCTCACTAAAATTCGGATTAATTCTTCCGGAGGAATGGGAACAGCTTATTGAAAAAAAATACGGGGAGAAAAAGATTAGCTTTTTTAAAATATGATATTCTAGATTTCTTCTTTTTTCTTTATATTTAAAAAAAACTTCTAAAAAGGTAAAAAAATGATTGAGCAATTTAAAATAGAAAACTTCCGCAACTTGAAAGATATAGAACTTCGTCTTGCGAAAGTGAATCTTCTTATAGGACCGAACAATTCCGGAAAGTCGAATACTTTAAAGGCTTTTTTGTTTCTGCGAGATTATTGTAAACAAAAAATACAAAACGAAAAAGATGTATTAAGCCATAAACTAAGAATAAACAATAAGATAACGGATAATGACATTACTTTCTACTGGAATGAAGAAAATCATGAAGACCTAAAATTTCAGCACTCTGTAAGAATTAAGAACCTTTATCAAGATATTTTAATTGATATACCTTTAAAAAACTTAGGTTTTTTTAAACCTGATATAGAGAGGATTAAACATTTCGAGTTTTATAAGCCAAGTGAAATATTAATCTCTCCTAATTGTTCCAATATCGCGTCAATAGTTGAAACTTACAGGAATGAATACATAAACATCTTTGAAAAAATACAAGACGATCTTCATTTTTATTTAAAGGATTTTAAATATATCCTTTTCAATAAAATCTTGGATTATGAAGAGAAAACATTAACAAAAGTAGGTTTGCAGGATATTCAAGGTAATAAATTTTGGGCGGATGAGCTTTCCGAAGGCACTTTATATTTCCTTGCTTTGCTGACAATTATACACCAGCCTGATCCGCCTGAAATACTGCTTTTGGAGGAACCGGAAACGTCCATTCATCCAAGAAGAATAAAAGAAATAATTGATCTTCTTAAACTTTTAGCAGAAGAAAAGAACATTCAGATAATTATGGCTTCACACTCACCTGTAGTACTCAATGAGTTCAAAGATATACCTGAAGGCGTTCATATTTATGATTCAGAAGACGGGATTGCAAAGGTTAAAAATTTGAAATACGACATAATTGATAAACACAAAAATGAAGCGGGAAAAAACAAACTGCCGCAAATTGATTTTCTTGATTCACTTGCTGATAAATGGCTGATGGGATTTTTAGGAGGAGTGCCCCAAGATGTTGAATATTAAATACGGTATTTTCGCCGAAGATTTGCCGATAAAAGAGACAATAAAACATCTAACGGAATACATCTGCAATTACAGAAACAGTACAACGATAATTAATGTCGAAGCGGATATAAATTATTCTCTGATTTACGGCAGAAATCTAAAAGGAAAAAATAAAGAGAATTTTATGAAAAATTACTTGGAAGCTGCTTCTCTTGCATTTTCCGAGCCGTATAACCTAAATCTTCTTATTCTATGTACAGATTCAGATTCACCCGAGAAACAAATATTTGAAAATACTTTCTATGAAATAATATCTAACCTTAAATCAGAACTTCATATTTTTTCAGAAAAAATTGTAATTGCGATACCGGTGCAATGTATCGAGCATTGGTTATGGTATATTAAATTAATGGGAAATAATCAACTAAAAGGAAAGTGCGGTAAGCTCGAAATAAAGAACTGCAAAGATTATGCTAAGAAATTCGTCTATGAAGATGTTGCAAAAGGGAGCCGGAAAAGAAAAAAAATCATCTCCGGACTGCTGATGAACATTGGTACAAAAGAACTGGAAGAGCTTAAGAGATGTTCTTACAGTTTTAGTAAGTTTAACAATGATTTAAACAATTTTTTTTGTTTTATTGAAAAAAAGAAGAATTAAAAATGGCGGTTTTACCTGTATATAACTGCTTCCATCCCGTTTTGAAAAAAAAGACGGAAGAAGTAACTGAAATAAATTCCGAAACCGAAAAACTTGTAAAAGATATGTTTGAAACAATGTACCTCTCCGAGGGCATCGGTTTGGCGGCTAATCAAGTTGGAATATCAAAATCGATTATAACAATAGACACTAGCGGGGGAAACTTAGAAGAAGCCAAAAAACATCCCCCGCCCATTGCTATGATAAATCCCGTGATTGAATTCTCATCGGATACAGATAACGAATATAACGAAGGCTGCCTCAGCGTTCCGACTTTCTATGAAAAAGTGATTCGCCCGGAACATATTCAGGTGCGTTTTTGGGATTTGGATCAGAAAGAGCAAGTTTTGGAAGCAGACGGCATTCTCGCCCGGGTAATGCAGCACGAGATAGACCATCTAAACGGTGTGCTGTTTTTCGAAAGGCTTACCCCCATCCGGCGTACTTTGGCAAAAAACAAGCTGAAGAACATCAAAAAAGGAAAAGTCAAGCCAAAATATGATATGATAATGCCTGACGGCTCCCTTCTGAAAAAATAGTATATCGGCAGTATGCTTCTATTTCCCTTTTCTGTATTTCTTAGGGCTGACCCCGTAATGCTTTAAAAATTCTCTCGAAAAATGGCTCGGATTGCTCCATCCCGCTTCATAAGCTATCTGGGTTATGTTCATTTTTTTTTCTTCCAGAAGCTGTATGGAATATTCAAGCCTCAGCCTGCGGATATACTTGAAAACCGTTTCACCATAGAGCTTTTGAAAGGCAAAATTTAGTTTGGTATGGCTCATTCCGGCTTTCAATGCAAGTTTTGACAGAGGAGGCGGATTGATAAACTCCTTATCAATCAGTTCCTTAGTCTCTTCCGCAGATTTAATCTCCTTTTCCGAAAGAGACATGTTTGTCTCATCATTACTGCTGTCTGATATAATCTGCGAAATGCCGAGAGACATCAGCTCTAAGGCTTTGCTCTCCAAAAACATTTTCCTTGAGGCGCTTCTCAGTTTAGTATCAAGTATTTGATTAACCGCGATTTTCATCGCAGGGGTGAGGATGCTGTTTTTAATGAAAAACATGTCTTCATTGCCGGACATTATTTGAGAAAGTTCTTGAGGCAGTCCGCTTGTGTCGTTGTCTATAAAATTACTTAAAAACTCCGGTGAAATATGCAGCGATAATATTTTTATGGTATCGTCGGCAAAAAATTTTATTCTGCCTTTCGAATTGGGAAAAAAGAAAACAGTACTCATACCTTCGTGGAATTTTAAGGGAATTTTTTCTTCATTCGGCATAAAAACTTCAGCTTCAGCCCTACCGGAAATGCAAAAAGCAAAATCAATCGGCGGCGAATCCACTTTGAAATTAACTTCAACTGTCTTTCGGGGAGTGTAATTGTTAATGATTAGTTTTAAGCCCTGGCGCAGTTCTATTATGTCCGCGAAGCCTTTTCTAAGTCTTTCCGAAATTAAAAAAAGAGGATGCATCAGTTTTTCGCCTGCACTTTTTCCTATTGTAAGCCCGAGTTCGAGCGCATTCTTTTTATTGTTTTTTGAATTCAATCAGAAACAACCAAAATATTATGAAACACTCAGAAATAAACATCTTAGATAGATATGCCATATCTTTAAAAGATACGGCATATCATAAAAAAAGCTAAATAATCTTATCTGGTCTTTAGAATCTATTTCGCTTCCGCAGTTTCTTCTTCTTTCTTCTCTTCTTTCTTCTCTTCTTTACCGATTTCGTCCCAGCGTGAAGTATCCTGCAAATATTCATCAATATACTGTGCAGCCGTTCTTCCTGCTCCCATCGCTAAAATGACTGTTGCTCCGCCGGTAACAATGTCGCCGCCCGCAAAAACGCCTTTTTTGTTAGACCGCATAGTTTTTTCGTCAACAATTATATTGCCCCACTTATTGACCTTCAAATCAGGAGTAGTTTTGCTGATAATAGGATTAGAGCCGTTTCCGATTGCACATACGGCTACCTGTATTTCAATCTCATCAACAGCCCCCGGAATAGGCACCGGTCTGCGCCTGCCTGATGCATCAGGTTCTCCGAGCTGCATTTTCTGCAGTTTCATAGCCCTCAGCCAGCCGTTTTCATCTCCGAGCAGTTCTATGGGAGAATGAAGCAGCATAAACTCTACGCCCTCTTCTTTAGCATGTTTTATTTCCTCAACACGTGCCGGCATCTCCTTTTCTGTCCTTCGGTAGCAAATCATTGCCCTCTTAGCGCCTAATCTTAAAGAAGTTCTTACGGCATCCATTGCCGTGTTTCCACCTCCGAAAACAGCCACGATCTTGTCTTTTACATCAAACATTGGGGTATCTGCATTCGGAAAATCATAGGCACGCATCAAATTCACCCG
Organism: uncultured Hyphomicrobiales bacterium; assembly: GCA_964577665.1. Taxonomy (GTDB): domain Bacteria; phylum Bacteroidota; class Ignavibacteria; order Kapaibacteriales; family UBA2268; genus CAYVTD01. The sequence goes on along the minus strand of CAZOBD010000040.1, from coordinate 20,001 downwards.
GGTAAGATATTCGTTGGAGGAATAAACGCCGTTGAGATGTTCGCCGGGTATATTCAAAAAATAAGGAAGTCCGGCGCCGACCCCGAGAAAAACGGCGTCGAATTCATCCAATATTTCATCAACCGTTTCAGTCATTCCTACAACGAAGTTAGGAACGAATTTTACTCCGAGTTTTTCTAAGCCTTCCACTTCTTTGTGCACTATTTCTTTAGGGAGACGAAATTCGGGAATGCCGTACAGCAGGACGCCTCCAATGCTGTGAAGCGCCTCAAAGACGGTTACCTCATGCCCCCACTGGATCAAATCGCCGGCGCAGCTCAATCCCGCGGGACCGCCTCCTACTATTGCTACTTTTTTGCCTGTCTTAGGAGCTGTTTTCGGAAGCTGCAATCCGATATTTTCTCTTTCCCAGTCTGCGGCGAAGCGCTCCAGATTTCCTATTGCCACTGGAACGTGTTTTTTAGCCAGAACGCACGTTTTTTCGCACTGCTCTTCTTGGGGACAAACTCTGCCGCAGACTGCCGGCAGGGCATTGTCTTCTTTTAATATTGAAGCTGCTTTTTTGAAATTGCCATCTTCTATTGCTTTAATAAAATCGGGAATTTTCACATGCACCGGGCATCCGTCAATGCAGGTAGGCTTTTTGCAATGAATACAGCGCATTGCTTCTTCGATAGCAGTTTTATCGTCATAGCCCAGATTCACTTCTTTGAAATTTCGTGCCCTTATCTTAGGGTCCTGTTCGGGAATCTGATGGCGTTTTATTTTCATTCTTTCTTTATTTGTAAGACCTTCTTTAGCCATTTCTTGCCTCCTTTTCTAATTTGGTAAGTCTGCAGGCATGTTCAAACTTTTCTTCCGATTCTTTTTCCTGATTGAAATACATTTTGTTTCTTTGTGTGAGAATTTCAAAATCAACTTTATGTGCATCGAACTCGGGTCCGTCAACGCATACGAAGACAGTTTCATTATCGACAACAGCCCTGCATCCTCCGCACATACCCGTGCCGTCCACCATTATCGGATTAAGGCTGACAACAGTATGAATATCGTGAGGACGCGTTACTTCGGCAACAGCTTTCATCATGGGAATGGGACCTATTGCCAATACAAAATCAAGCTTTCTGCCTTCGTCTATCAAATCCTGAAGCTTTTGAGTAACAAATCCGTGAAAGCCGTATGAACCGTCGTCTGTGGTGGGATAAATTTCGTCGCTTACTTCTTTCATTTCATTTTCAAGGATGACATATTCTTCTGACCTCCCGCCGATTATGCTAATTACGTAATTGCCTGCTTCTTTTAAAGCTTTTGCGGTGGGATAGGCAATGGCAGTGCCTACTCCGCCGCCGATTGAAACGGCAGTGCCGAAATTTTCTATATGAGACGGCTTGCCGAGAGGACCTACCAAATCATGTATGAAGTCTCCTGCTTCGAGTGAATTCAGATGTTTGGTTGTTTTCCCGATGCCTTGAACAATAATTGTGATAGTACCATTTTTTTCATCGGAATCGGCAATGGTTAGCGGTATTCTTTCACCTTTATCGTGAACACGCAGAATAATAAACTGTCCTGCTTTTCTTTTCTCTGCAATCCTCGGGGCTTCAATGCGGAATAGCTTTACTTCGGGGCCTATGAATCTTGCTTCGATAATTTTGTTCATATAATCTACCTGATATATTTATTTTAAAGAGCTTTTGGAATTATTAACCCTGATTGAAAATCTCTTCTTTAATGATTGTTTCTTAAGTATTTATGCAAATAACACATCTATAACATTCAAAATTAATAAAAAAATATTTCAAAAAAAATTATTTGTCCTTATCCGGTATGTTTTAATTTTCAGAACCTGTTAAGTCTATAAGTTCCGCACCATCAGGTACTACAAACTCAAACATTTGTTTTTTAAAGGAAGGATTCACTTTCATGTTTGATATAAGCCAGTGCTGATAATGATTACCGGAATTAATCTGCAGAGCTGTAAGCTCCAGTGTTTCAATATCCAGCCATACTCTTATGGATTTTATATTGTATTCAATTTCTTTATCGGGAAAAAGGATGAGAACATATTCGGTAATACCCGAGGAATTCTGAACTTTTTCAAGCTGATAGGGGCTGAAATCATTTATGAAGGAAAAAATGATTGATTCGAGAGAACTCTTTTCCTGAATGGTACCCGGCAGGCTTTTTATCACTTTGTTTTTCGACTTGGAATAATTGTAGATGTATTTTCCGTCGCCTGCAACTATTCTATTTATGAAATCAATTTTGAAATAGCCGCCTTTTTTTGCGGTCAAACTGCCGCTGAGATTGCTCATGTTTGCATTTTTAAAGTCTAATGATACGGAATTCATTCCGCCGTATTTCTTTTGCAGGAACTGATACAAAGACTGTGCGCTCCACTGCGCCGAAGCAGAGGTAAAGCTCAAAGAAAACACAGTTATTAAAAGAATCAGTGTTCTAAATATTTTTTTCATGGCTTACCTTAGTTGTTATAATACCTAATCAGTTTTTATTTTTGCTTTTAAAGGTCCTCGGATCCCTTTATATTTAGTCAGCTCTGCTCCGACATATCCTATTAAAATCTTTGTGCCAACTTTTACGGGTATCTTCCTATCATCTGCAGTTACCCATATCAATATCGAACCTTCGCTTTTGAACAGCCCGCCTTCCACCACCAGCGGTTCGATGACCACGCATTTGAATTTTCCCGCATCCACTTCAATCGTCTGTCTGCCCCGGATTTTAACGCCCAGTCTATAGGTAGTGTCGTCGAAAAAATTTTCGAGAAAAAACACAGAGTCCTTTTTCATGTTTTTCAGGTCGAGAGTTCTCACGAAATAAAAAGCCGAGACGATATCGTGTACATAAGGCGGCACTTCATAAGCCGTATCTTTTTTCGGTACATAAGCAATATTTCTAACCTGATCGAAAGTCGCCTCGAAGTCTCTTTTGTAGTTCCCTTCCCTTATATGCTGCTCAAAATGCCAGGGGAAAATGCCTTCCACATCGAGAAAAGTTCTGTAACGGTCCCGCACTTTATAAAGAAACTCCAAGCTTTTCAATGACTTTACCTGAAACTGAATATCATAGCATTTTCTCCCGAATTTGTAAACAGGTTCAGGCATAATTTTAAAATATCCGTACCCCGCAGTGATAAATTTATAACCGACCTTGTAGTACAGCTCTTCGCCGAAATCGTATGCTTCGTTCTTAACAGTTCGAAACTGAAAATCGCTTTTGCCGGATTTAGCAAATATATGACAGCCGCAGCTTAAGATTAACAGAATAATCAATATTTTTATCTTCATATTTCACCAATCGTTTGTTCATCTGTTTATTTTTTTTCTTAAGCCCCACCCTAACCCTCCCCAAGGGTTGGGAATTCATCAAGTTAGCTCCCTCCACTTGGGGAGGGCCGGAGTGGGGTCTCTTACGGTTTTTCATATTTATTAAACTTTTTCTCTTTATAAAGCAACACTAAATAATCATTCCCTTATGTGTTTTTCCATAATCATGAACGTTTCATTTTCTGTATTGACGCTGAAAAACCCCGTAAAGTGTTAGTACTGAAATTTTCAATTATTAATTATTAATTATTAATTATTAATTATTAATTATTAATTATTAATTCGGCATTCAATATTGGGATTTCAAGCGTGCTTTGGTATTTTTCGTTGTGATATAGCTTTATGACTGCGCCTCGGGTATCATTTTTAGTTTCTTGAGAAACAATCCCGCCCCCGCAGTAATTTTTTTGCATTTCGGGAGTGTTCAAAGGAAAAACAACCAGTCTCAGCCGGCTCCCCTTTTCAAGTGTTCTGGCAAAGAAGTTATAAGCTTTCATCTCATAAAGATTTATTTCGCCAAATTTTACGAGTTCTGGTTTTTCCAAAGAATTTCGATACCTTGCGCGAATAAAGCTGTAAGTCAGATAAATGCTTGTTCCGTCGGGCTTTATCTCATAGAAATATGCGGCAATATCTGCATCGGGCACATTCATTTCGAGGTAAAGTTTCAGATTCAAATAGCCTGCAATGTGCATTTCTTCTTTAAGAGGCTCCGTGTGATAAACAAGTGCATTTTCCTGAAAAGCAAGTCTCTGACTTAAATAGGGCTTCTCATCTTTTACCAACTTCATGTAATCGTCTTTCGGCATCAAATCCAAGGGATTATAGTTTATCACATCGGGCTTATCCGAAAAGTTCATTTCCGAAAGCATTCCCGCGGCAAAAACATCATTGGCGCTGCCGTTTTCGGAGGTAAGAAAGTAAGTTTTTGTTTCATTAGAAAGTTCATCAAACGAATCTGCATAAAGCCATTTATTCATTCCCATCTGATAAATAGAAAGTCTCTTTTTCAAAAATTCGGGCATCTTTCCGCCATTTAGAATGAAATCGAACCATTTTATCTGCAAATCGTTCATATCCATAACGGCATTTTCAGGAAAAACAAGTCCGAAAAGTTCTTTTTTGGGTCTCCGTGTTCCTGAATGATCCCAAGGACCAATGACCAGATAATGATTGTCAAGCGCTTCTTTTTTTCCGTATTTCTGATGATTAAAATAGTAATTCATGGCGCCGTGCTGGTCATCGTCGAAATGCCCGGTAATTGATAAAACCGGGATATCTATTTGCCTGTAATGCTCCGGTGAGGGTGTCATAGCTTTCCAGTAGTCATCATATTCGGGATGTGATATCCACCTGTCGAAAATTTTTGAGGGTATTCCCGTCAGGCTGTCCAATTTTTCAAAAGCTATATAGTCGGAATACATTTTGTAATATTTATTTTTCCAGTAATCGGTATCTGAAAAAAGATTGCTGCAGCGTGTTTTTCCGCTTACAAAGCCGAGCCAACGAGCTGTGTAAGAGTAAAAGATGTTTTTCGGCTGGGGATAGTCAATGCCCGGTCCTACCGATGCGGAAGGAGATATTGCCTTTAAAGCGGCGCCGGGCTTGTGCATAAGTGTCTGCCACTGCACCATCCCGCGGTAAGAGCCTCCCATCATAACCACGCTGCCGTTACACCAGGGCTGTTTTGCAATCCACTTGATTACCTGGGAACCGTCCTCACCGTCATTCTCAAGAGGAAAAAATTCTCCTTCGGAATCTCCCCTGCCGCGCACATCCACAGATACGAAAGCATATCCCGCTTCGGTAAACTGCCGGGCGTCAGTATGCTGTTCGTCAGATACATAAGGTGTAAACCAAAATATTGCCAGATAGTTATTAACGCCAGAAGGCTTCCAGATTTTTGCAGAAAGATTAATGCCGTCTTTCATGGGTATCTTCTCATATAGAAGTATATCAATATCATTTTCTGCTTTAAGTGAAATGCAAAAAATAAAAAACAGAACCGCCGTTAAGACACTTTTTTGTTCAATTTGCATTTTTTCTCCAAAATATTTCATTTTATAATTTATAAAAATAAGAATATATGCCCTAAAATGAAAGTTTTCATCTGTTTATTTTTTTTTCAGATGACCAACATCTTTCATCTCATTCCCAAACTCCGATTTGGGAATGTGCTTTTATTTCAAAACTCCGTTTTGCATTAACCCTCAAATAATCATCCCCTTGTGTGATTTCCCAAATCATGGGTGTTTCATCTGATTATTTTCGTATTTTTACCTTAGAAAATCGTTTCTTTGTCATGCTGTCCCTGTGCCGAAAGCTTGTTTCAGCATTGTTTCAGCATCTCAAGTTAGAGGATCATCATACGTGAGATTCTGAAACAAGTTCAGAATGACAACACTGAAAATTTTTTAGCATCTGTCCACCATCTGCCAGATGCCCGACATCTTTTTCATCCTGCTGTTTCGACATTGCGAGGAGGGAAGCGGCGAAGCAATCTCCGGCATTATGCAGCTTTCTTAGAGATTGCTTCGCTTTGCTAACAATGACAAATTAAAAATTGAAAATTGAATAAAAATTCATTATCTTAGCAAACTAAAAAATGAATATTTCCATAAAATAAACTATCGAACTTATGAGAAAATGGACACTCGAAGACTCCCGCGAACTCTACAACACAAAAGGCTGGGGAGTGAACTATTTCGATGTCAATGGCAAAGGGAATGTAACCGTTACACCTAAGGAAGGCTTTCCCGGCATCGATCTGAAAGAGGTGCTCGACGAGCTTCACATCAAAGACGTATCAATGCCTGTACTGCTCCGTTTCCCCGATATTCTCGGCGACCGCATTGCAGGGATAAACAAATGCTTCGAGAAAGCAGCGGAAGAGTTTGGATTTAAAGGGAACTATTACAGCGTTTATCCCATAAAAGTCAATCAGGTAAAACCTGTAGTCGAAGAAATAATGAGCTACGGCAATGAATACAATATTGGACTAGAAGCAGGCTCAAAACCCGAGCTGCATGCGGTACTTGCCATTACAAGCAATCCCGACGCTCTTATCATCTGCAACGGCTACAAAGACGAAAGTTTCATAGAGCTGGCTCTTCTTGCCCAGAAAATGGGAAGAAAAGTTTATATCGTTGTGGAAAAACTCAATGAACTAAAGCTCATCATTAGACTTGCCAAAAAACATAAAATGAAGCCAAACATAGGCATCAGAATAAAGCTTGCAAGCTCCGGCAGCGGAAAATGGGAAGATTCGGGCGGAGATCAAAGCAAGTTCGGACTTCTTGCCAGCGAAATTCTTGAAGCCCTTGAAATAGCAAAAGAAAGTAATGTGCTCGACTGCATCAAGCTTATTCATTTTCATCTCGGCAGCCAGATAACAAAAATAAGAAAAATAAAGAATGCACTAAGGGAAGCGGCTCAGTTCTATGTACAGATGCGGCAGCTCGGATGCGAAATTAAATTTGTGGATGTAGGCGGCGGGCTTGGAATTGATTATGACGGGTCGCGTGCCGCAATTACTAACAGCAGCATCAATTACACAATTCAGGAATATGTAAACGATTCTATTTTTATGTTTCAAGATGCAAGCGACAAAAATGAACTTCCTCATCCTGACGTAATAGCAGAATCCGGCAGAGCTGTTACCGCACATCATTCAATTCTTGTCTTCAATGTTTTGGAAGCCGCCTCCCTGCCTGAATGGCATAATGACTTTAAAATTGGCGAAAACGACCATGAGCTTGTCGTTGAGCTAAGGGACATCCTTAATTCACTTTCTACTACTACCCTGCTTGAATCATGGCACGACGCGCTGCAAATACGTGAAGAATCGCTTGATCTTTTCAGTCTCGGTATGCTGGATTTACAGACGAGAGCTATCGTCGAAAAGCTTTTCTGGACTATCTCACGTGAAGTGAACACACTCAGCAGCAGTCTTAAACACAGACCGGATGAGATACGCCAGTTTGCAAAAAAGCTGACATCTAAATATTTCTGTAATTTTTCATTGTTTCAGTCACTTCCCGATTCATGGGCTATCGATCAAATATTTCCCATAATGCCCCTTCACCGGCTGAAAGAAAAGCCCGAATTTCCGGCATCTCTTCAGGACATAACCTGCGACTCTGACGGTAAAATAGATCGATTTATAGGTTTCGGCGATGATGCACACAGAATAATGCTCCATAAATTAAAAGAAGATGAGCCTTATTACTTAGGTGTTTTTCTCGTGGGTGCTTATCAGGAAATACTTGGCGATCTGCATAATCTTTTCGGCGATACAAATGCTGTCCACATTATGGCATCTGATAACGGTTATGAAATTAAAAAAATAATCGACGGCGAGACCGTAGATGAAGTATTGGGCTATGTGCAGTATAATTCAAAAACAATGGTACGCACTGTTGAAAAATGGGTAGCAGCTTCTATCAAAGAAGGTAAAATATCCTCAAAGGAAGGCAAGGAGTTTCTGGATAATTACCGCTCCGGACTCTTCGGCTATACTTACTTAGAGTGATGTTTTAAGAATTATCATCCGATTACTTTAAGTTAACAGATGATTAGGTGATTAAGTCTAATGATTAATAGTAATACCAAATGGTTTTGTAATCATCAATATCCTCTCCCCTTTTGGCAAGTCTTTCAAGGTAATCCCATATAGGCACGTCGCTGTAAAGATATGTATCGACGGGAGCAATATTTTTTTCCCAGGGGTGGAACTCGTAAACCCTGCTCCCGTTTGGTTTTATCATAACAAGGTCGTGATCCTGCCATGCGCGGAGATGATTTTTCCCCATTCTGGGAACATTAAAAACCGGTTCGTCAGTACGGTCAACGCCCGGCAGAAGACGCGCTTCCTCTTTTCTTTCCTGAAGTATGCGTGCAATAGGCGCCATGTAGCTTTTAGTTTCTTCCTTGCCCTTCATATTAAAATTATAGTAAGGATCAATACCGATAGTTTTTAGGTCTCTTCTCAGCTTTGTAGTTTCAAAGCGGCGCGAATTCTCTATTGTAAAAACTTCCTGATTATAACAGCTCATGCCCGCCTTGCGAATTTTTTGCACTGCCTTAAGAGAATCAGGTGTTATTTCGTAAGGATGCTCAAAATGTGTAATAATGGCTATTTCCATCTGAGGTGGATTGTGATATTCCTTTAAAATATCTATAAGTTCGTCAGTCCATCTTTGGGGCATTACAACAGGAGTTCGGGTACCGAAGCGTACTCTGTAAACCTGTTTCTTTTGGGAAATCACATCAAGTATTTCTTTAATTCTTTTATTTTTCATCACCAGGGGGTCGCCTCCAGTAATGAGTATGTCCCCAATGCCCGGATGATCGTCAAACCATTCAAGCGCTTTTTCGATTTTCTCTCTTGATGCCAGCGCCTGAGGGTCGTAGCACTCGGTTATTTCCCAATTCCTTTGGCAGTAAACGCATATCTGCGCACATGTGTTAAAGGGCTTCAAAATGGAGATCATCGGGTAGCGCCTCGTTACCAGATCAATCGGAGAAGTATCATGCTCGCCCATAAAGTCGAAAGCTGTGTCTATTTCTCCGCGGTGGGCAGAAAGAATATCGACGTAATCCTTTGGAGGCAGCACCTGCGCCCTTATTGCATGGTCATAGCCTATGGAAGCATTTGCATCCATCAAACTTAGGTAGTAAGGGGTAATACCTACGGGAAGGCTGTTTTTAATGGCTTTTTTGAGTGCTTCCGTCTTTTTGGGGCTCAGCTCAATTAAGTCGGTTATCACTTCGGGTTTGGTAATAATGTGCTTCAACTGCCATTTGTAATCTTTCCAGTCATCTTCTGTTCCGTTGAAATATTTTAAAATTCTGATACGGTTTTCCCTCCGCCAGTTTCTTATCTCATCTTCAAGACCCGATGGATATTTTCTAAAATATTTCATAAGTCCGTTGGCGGCATTGTCGAGAACTTTGGTTCTCTCAATGGCAGCCTCTCTGCCTTTTAAAGCGGAGTAATCAGGTATCATGTACTCCGAGCTTCCGCTTTCGTAAATGTCTGACCTGCCGGACATCCCCTTAAAAAGATAAATAAATTCCATAATAAAAGCTTCAGTTATGCCGAGATCGGCTTGCGAGGCAGTCTTTTTGGCAAGTTTTCGTAAAGTTTTTATTGCAGAAGTTCCCGTTTTATGTTCGTGGAGAGGAGAAAGAATATTTTTAAAAACGCGCAGGCTGTCTTTGATAGTAACATTTTCAAGTGAATGGCGGTTGTTTTCCTTAAAAAGCAGACTTCTTTCCTGTTTTTCGGCATAAGAAAAGAGTTTTTCACGTGCTTCTTCGGTTGTTTCAGATTCTTTTAAGACATGATAGATATACGCATTTTCTCCCCAAAGCATCTCGATTTTTTCATCCAAGCCCCTTTGAAATCCCGTTTCAAACTGCACTTCTTCGCTGCTTTCATATTCCTGTTTTGTTGTCTTTCCGGCTGTCTTAAACTCCTTTTCTTTGATTTTGTCCGTGGTATTTTTATGTTGTGTCATACGAACCTCCCCTGATTTATTTCAAAATTTATCTTTTTAAGTAAAAAACTAAGCACTGCTCATAAAAAATGAGCCATGTGCTAAACTTGATTCGGTATTGTTTCAGTATTTCAAAGCAAATAGTTGTAAAAATTACAACATTATTTGCTCAAGCTATCAAATATACGAAATTTTCCGGTATTAACCAAATTCTAAGTTATTTTTATTCATAGATTTAGTATATCTATTTAAGTATTTCCTTCTGGCGTCTTTTCTTACTGAGATTCTTTTCTGAAAATACTTTTTCCCCGGTAAGCGGATTGATACCAGTGTAGTACATTGCGGTGGAAACAGTTGAGGGAGAGGGTGTAAATATCTGAATTTGTTCAGAATTAATTCTTAATTCACTTTTCATAAAACGGGCAAGCTTCTTCATGTGGAATTCTTCGCATCCCGGATGAGCAGCTATAAAATAATATGTCAGAAACTGCTTTTTGCCCTTCTTCTCTGAAATTCTGTAAAACTCTTCTCTAAACTTCAGAATGCCGCCCGCCTCGAAAGGCTTACCCATTTGTTTTAAGACTTCTTCGTCGGTATGCTCGGGAGCTATTTTTAGCTGTCCCGAAACATGATGCTCTATCAAATCCTCGAGATATCGCCTTCCGTTTTTATCATCAGCAAGAACCAAATCATAGCGCACTCCGGAGCCTGTAAAGACCTTATTCACTCCGGGCGTTGCTCTAATCTTTTTCAAAAGACGTGCAAGTCTTCCGTGATTAATGTCCATCTTGTTGCATACCTCAGGAAAAACGCATCTTTTAGCCCTGCATGCCCCTTTTTCAGACATGATTTTGCATTCATTACCGTACATATTTGCGGCTGCCCCGCCTACATCTTTAATAATGCCATTGAAATCAAATCTTTTTGTAAAATTCTTTACTTCCGATAAGATTGACTTTTCGCTTCTAGAGCGTATTCTTCTGCCCTGATGAACTGCTATTGCGCAGAAATTACACTCACCATAACAGCCCCTGTGCGAAATTACCGAATATTTTATTGTTTCAAGAGCTTTTATCCTGCCATACTTCTTGTAAAACGGATGGGCATCCCATTCAAAATCAAGAGCGAAAATCTTATCCAGTTCTGCACCCTCCAGGTAAGGCTGAGGCGGGTTTTGTATCAGAAATCTCTTTTGATAAGCCTGCTGCAAGCCTTTCGCAGATATGGGGTCATTGTTTTTGTAAAATGCCGAAAACATTTCGTTGAAAGACTTCTTGTCATTTTTAACCTCTTCAAATGAAGGCAGTTCCAAATATCCATCCTTTTTCTCCGAAGATACATAACACAACCCTCGAATATCTTCAATTACACATTCTGAAACACCTTCACTTCCGCTGGCACCCCGCTTTTTATCCCATAATCTTTCCGCAAGCTGTAGAACGGCTTTTTCACCTTCACCGTATATCAGATAGTCTGCTTTGGCATCGAGCAAAATAGAGCGGCGGATTTTATCCTGCATATAATCGTAATGGGCAATCCTTCTCAATGAGGCTTCAATGCCGCCTAAAACGATCGGCACAGTATTTTTGAAAGCCTGCTTAATTAAGTTTGTATATACTATGGAGGCTCTGTCGGGTCTCTTGTTGTTTGATCCGCCGGGAGTCAAATCGTCGCTTCGCTTCTTTTTCTGCAGGGCAGTGTAGTTTGCCACCATTGAATCGACACAGCCCGCACTCACTCCCCAAAAAAGCATCGGTTCTCCCAGTCGGGAAATACCGCCGGTATCCGAAACATCCGGCTGGGCAATAACAGCGGTTTTGAAGCCGTTAGACATCAGATATTTTCCGATAACCGCTATACCGTCATAAGGAGAATCAATGTAAGTATCCCCCGAAATCAGAATAATATCCGGTCTGTCCCATCCTAGATTTTCTATCTCTTGTATTGTAGTCGGCAAAAACATTATAACTTTTTTAAAAATTTAACCGTACTTTGCAAATATCCTGCTTTTTTCCAGAAATTCATCGATACGGGATTATTTACGGCGGCGGTCAGTTCAATTTTTTTAACATCCTGAAAATAAAACCAGTTTTCGGCATACCTGAGAAGCTCTCTTCCTATGCCTTGTCTGCGGTGCTTTTCGGAAACGGATATATCGCAGATATTACCTGTTATTTCATCATCATAAACCGGAGAGCGAAGTCTTTTTTCTGCAAAAAGATAACCAACTATTCCATCCTCTTCACAGACAATTGAAAGTTTTTCCTTATTTGAAACAAAATCCACGGCATATTCTTCGTAAATGAAAAACGCATCTTCTCTCAGCTTGAAATAACTGTCATACTTTTCATGCAAAAGGCTCATCTCAAGCCATAAATCCAATATTGCTTTTAAATCCGTTGCTTCTGCCCGTCTTATCATTTAATCAATCCCAGTCAATTTTATAATTAATACCGAGATAAATCCATCTGCCCGGCATTTCAATATTCCCGAAATCAAAGTATTCAGTGTCGAAAATATTTGCAATTTTAAAAGATGCTCGAAAATCCCGCCATTCCTTTGTTAATTTTATATCAAATACTGCGAAAGGCAGATAATCTGTTTTGACATTATCGGGATATGATAAGAAATGGCTGTGCCTGTCTTGAAAAACCATACTTATCAGCAAATGTATCTCAAAAGGAAGAACCAATGAAACATCGGCAGTCAGTTTATGCTTGAGGTAATTTAAATATTGATTGGAGATATATTCTCCGGTTTTTTTCTCCACATCTATAAACGAATAACCAATGGAAAAATCCTTTAGGAATGACTGCAGCTTGAAAGAGTATTTGAAAAGAAAATCAATACCGTTAGCAATTATCTCGCTGTGGTTTTCAGATTTCCATTTATCATCTTCCGCTTTCCTTACCCAATCCATCATATTTTTGCCGTATCTGCGGTAAAAAGAAAGAGAAAGAAAAAAATCTTTTTGAAAAATCTTAACGCCGGCTTCAGGAGTAAGGGCTGTTTCGGGTTTCAAATTCGGGTTGCCTTCGTGGGTGAGACTTTCGTAGAAAATTTCCGTGAAAGTAGGCAGACGCATTGATTTGTTTATTCCGGCAAAAGCAGACAGATTCTCATTAAAATTATAAATAATGTCAAAACCCGGATTGAAAAAAGCTCCATATTTTTTATTATAGAAAAACATGATGCCTGCTGAAAAATGAATATTTTCGAGATGAAACTCCTGCCCGCCCGATAATTGAAAATTCGTCCTTGATGCTTTCCTGTTATAGTAAGCATCTAAACCCCTAACTTTTACAGAATCGGATTTGTAACCGAGCACATTGCTGAGCAGCCCTTCTTCTCTCAACGATATTCCAAACGAACTTGTAGAAATATCGGTAAGATAAGAAATCATAATATCACTGCCCCAGACATCGCTTGTGTGATAGTTATGTTCCTTGTACCAGTCAGGGGCTTCATCGCGGAAAAGCCTGAATTCATCGAAGTTCTTTTTGTAATTAAAATTTAAATCATACTTTATCCTCTCCCCGCCCTTGAGGCTGACAGATGTAAAATAAGAAGAAGTTTTTTCATACTGATTGGGATATGCCGCGGAGTAAAAACCGTTTGCGCCGAAAGATTTTTTATTTAAGCCGCCCTGCAAAAACACATCGAAAGATTTGAAACTGTAACTGCCGGTCAGAAATGCGGAAAAATTATCGAAATCCGTATTTTCAATATATCCTTCAGAGTGATTGGAGCTAATGGAAACTGATGAAGAAAATCCATCAAAATTTAACGACTGGGCAGCGCTCAGTTTATAGTAACCGAATTGCCCTCCTTTTAAGCTGAGCCGGGTAATGTTTTTTTCGGGAATTTGAGTTATTATATTGACGGCACCGGAAAAACTGTTCGGTCCAAGTATTCTCGAGCCGGGTCCGAGCAAAATTTCCAATTTTTCTACATCTTCAAGGGCAAAAGGAAGATTCATATTATGATGACCTGTCTGCGGGTCGTTATATGGTACTCCGTTAATTAGAATCAATGCCTGATCGAAAGTGCCTCCCCGAATAGATATATCCGCCTGCACACCGTCTGCCCCCCTGTTTCTAACGTCAACAGACGGTATGCTTTCCAGCATTTCTTCCACTGTTGCCGCAGGATTGAAATTAATATCCCTTATATTAACAGTAAGAATACTTCTCCCTGACTGAGAATTGAATTTTCCTGTTTTCGAAGCAGTTACGACTATTTCATCGAAAGTAAGGGTGTCCTGGGCAGCAGCAGTTGAAATAAATAGAAATGAAAAAATGATAACCAAGGATAATAATATTTTTCGCATAGAATCTTCTTAAAAGTTTTAAAAAGAATCGAGAATGTTACGATGAAATCTGCATTGATATATTTTCGCTGCAGAATTAATATCTCGTATTCCGCCTGTTTTTCATTATTTGTGATTCCGTAAAAATGGCACAAACAAAGTTCAAATCTTTTAAATTAAATCCAAAGATTTTACTCAATCAGCCCCTTCTCCTCCACCTGCAAAACCTCATAAGAACCCGATCCCAGATTATGCACAAACGCAATTATCTTTATTTTTTCCGGGCGCCACAGCGGATTTCCATCCTCATCCTCCGGTACAACAAAAGAAAAAGTCTTCTCAACAAAACCGCCCGCCGCGGCTTCGCCCAAAGGCTCGCCCCAAGTGCCGTTCACTGCTGCTCTCAAAATATGATTATGAACGTAGTCTTCAATGTCGGTCGGCTGGTGCCCGTACCATTTCTGGAACTGCACAATACTGTCTTCTACGATAACAACTGAAAGCCGGTGATTGGCAGAGCCTCGCACAAGGTATTTTATTTTCACGTCAGTCTCAATTAACCGGGCAATACCTTTATATGAATTTTCGATTTCAATCATCATCTGGGGTTTGTCTTCTACGAATTGACTGACGGCAGTCTCCCATTTATCCTGCTTCAAAATAAGCGAGCCATCATATTCTGTACGGTTTACAAGGCCTGCCGGATTAGCAGGTTCACCGAATTCTTCATAAAGCTCATCTCCCGCTTCCGTAGTAAAATCATAAGTATGTTTTGAGTCGGGTTCTGCAAGCGATCCTGCATGAACTGTCATAATAACGACCCTGCCCTTGTAAAGGTCATAAATATCGAGCGCTTTTTGATTTGCAGGAGGGCAGAATCCGCACTTAAAGCCGGTATATTCCTCAAGTAAAATTTTTCTTACCGTGTCCCCGGCAGGAGCTATTGTTTTCGGGTCTTCCCTGTAACCGGATTCAATCACATCGCAGGAAAAGAATCCGAATAATATTAGCGCTGCAAAAGTAATTAGTATATATTTCATTTGCTTTTTCTCCGGTCTTAAAAATAACTCTATTAACTAAAACGATGAAGTAATGCTCAAATTGAATCCGTTCGAAGCCGGAACTTCCCTGCATACACCTCCGACGCATAAAATGCCGCCTCTCTGCCTGCCGTATCCGAAAGAAATTCTCGTCGAGCCATGCACATAAGCGACAGCACCGCTAATATAATGAATTTGTCTGTCGGGATCGTCGTTTCCATAGTTATATTCATCCCACAAAGTAAAGTACCATGAAGGGGCAGCGGTAAACTCAGCCAATGCCATAAACCAGTTCCCATTAGTATTATCGGGAGTATGAAGGGTTGAGTCCTGATCCGACCACATGTGTTCAATGTCAAAGCGGAGTGCTTTTTTTTGTGAAAGCCTGTAAGTCAAATCGGCAATCAATATATGAGAGGTTACCTTGCCGTATGTCGGAGCGCCGCCTATTTCCATTATATCCTTATCATAAATGAGGCTTATGAAGCTGAAGATAGATTTGATCTCTTTGCTCCATTTTTTTGATACTTCAAGACTTATATCCTGAAAATACAGCCTGTCCCCTATTTCAAAAAAGGGGGAATCGTAAGTAAAAACATCATTATAAACAACTTCCGCTCCCGAAGCAGTGTCGGTAAAAACCGTTATTGTTCTATTCTGTGTTGTATCCAGATTGTGAATGCGGGAATAGTTAAAATTAATCATAGTTCCGTACTTACCGCCGAGAGTAGTTTTTCTCGGAAAAGTGTAAGTAAGTTCTGTCTGCACTCCCACTTCTCCGCCAAGCTGTGTCGCAAAGGGATATAACGTTGCCAAGCGGTATATGTGCTGCTTTGAAAGCGGCGGCATAAAATTTAGCATAAGATTATTACCCGTTTCGCCGCGGTCGCTTCTGAAATCCATATTGTCCGTTCTATGAAAATTCACAGATGCACTGAAACCCGACGGAAAGTATGAAGCGGAAAGCAAAAAGCCCGTACCGGGATTGAAATTGAAATTATTCGGACGGGACGGATCATTGTACTTGTAGGCATATTCAGTTTCAATTGAGAATACATAGCCTGCCAGAGACAATCTGCCCGAATAAGCAAGAACGTTTTCAGGAAGATTATAAAAGGACTCCAAATCGGGCTGGTATTTGCTTACAACGCTTCCGCCTAATGACAGCAGCAAGGAATTAGGCAGCAGATTTTCAATAACATCATTTACCGTAAATTTCAAATCGCCGGCTCTTACTATGCCCGGTCCTAAATTCCAGAAAAGCCGCTGTTTCCCGATTAGACCTGTCAATTCGATACCCTGAGCAGGTTTATATTTCACACGAAGACCGTCTATGGCATTATCATAACCGAGCATCCAGTCCTCGTAGGTGCGTAAAATCATACCGCTGCCGAACTGCTCGTAAAAATGACCCGCGGTAAAATCAATCTCCTCGCCTGAATATCTTGCAAAACGGTGGGAAATACCGTTTCCTGCATACATTGGATCAATACCGAGAATAGGATTCATATAATTTTCATAGCGTATCCCCGCAGAAAAATCGCCAAGCCGCATATTCAGATATACCTTCCCCATCGAAAGAAGCTCTTCGGGCACTTCTTCGGCACCAATAATTGTATCCTTTTTATAAGCCTGAGCATCAAGCTGGAACTGCCCGCTTATCATCAACTGATCCAAATAATCTTGAGAATAGAGACCTGATACTCCGAAAAGAAAAATGAGAGCTGCTAATACTTTTTTCATATCACTTCAAACTTTTTATTTATCCTTCTTAGTTATCACTTCCATAAGCCTTCTTGCTTCAGCTTCCAAACCGTCTTTATTCCCGTTAATCCTAATGTATTCGGAAAAATCTCCCAAAGCGTCAGAGTTATTTCCTAAATGATAATTTATAACCCCTCTGCCGTAGTAAGCGAGCGCATAATTCTTATCAATCTGAATTGCTTTTGTGTAGTCAACAAGAGCCTTTTCATAGTTGTTCATATTTTCGTAAACATTAGCCCTGGCATAGTAGTAATCTGCTTCGGCAGAGTTAATGGCAATTGCCTGATTTAAATCGTCTATAGCGCGGCTGTTGTTACCCAGCTTAGCATTTGCCAGCCCCATTGCGTAATAAGCTTTGTGCATCTGCGGGTCAAGCTCGACAGCTTTTTCAAAATCAGGGACGGCAGCTTCGTTATTATCCAAATTAGCATAAGCCAGACCTCTGCCGTAATATGAAGGTGCATAGGAAGGCTGTTTTTCAATTGCCTGTCCGTAAAGTTCGGCAGCCTGACTGTAGTTTCCTGCTTTCATAGCATTGGCGGCTTTTTCAATGAGTCCTGCCCCCTGAGCGAAGGCCAACATGGGTAAGAATAATCCTAATGCAATTAATATCAGAACGTTACCGATTTTCAAAGATTTTTTCAAAAACATGGTTATGCCTTTCAAAATTTTTAAATATTCTTTTATCTTTTACTAAATTATAAAGATAACTCCATTTTGGCAAATATGAAAATAAATTTCTTGAAATAAATATTATTAAATCTGGCAACCATTTGTCAAGCCCAATATCTGCAATATGTTCGGGTTTTCTGCGTGTTATTAACTGCTTATTAAATGCTTGTTGATTTTAACGAATACAAAGGCAGGAAAAATGGAATTCAAGGATTATTATAAAATACTTGGTGTCAGTAAAAATGCAGGCGCTGACGAAATAAAAAAAGCCTACAGGAAGCTTGCAAGGAAATATCACCCCGATACAAGTAAGGAACCGGATGCAGAAAAAAGATTTAAAGAAATAAGCGAAGCATACGAAGTTCTAAAAGACCCCGAAAAACGCTCTAAATATGACAATCTCGGCTCTTCTTACAGCAATTTCAGGAGCCGAGGCGGCACAAGCTCTGATTTCAACTGGCAGGACTGGTTTTCAAAAACTCGAGGCGGAGCCGGCGCAGGAAGAAGAACAGGAAAGACATTCGGCGATATTTTCGATTCCGGCGAACTGTCCGATTTCTTTAAAAATATTTTCGGAGGCATGGCAGGCGGCTTTTCTCAAGGCACAGGGTTTAACTATCCCCCTCAGCGCGGAGAAAACCTCGAAGCCGAGGTGGAACTGAGCATCAAAGAAGTTTACACCGGCACAACAAAGCTGATACAGGTAAACGGCGACAAGATTGAAGTCAGATTCAAACCGGGCATCAAAGACGGACAGACTCTGAAAATAAGCGGCAAAGGAAACCCCGGAGCCCACGGAGGAAATCGCGGCGACCTGCTCATCAAAGTAAAAGTAGCCGACAATCCCCGCATTACACGCAAGGACGACGATCTTCACGTAGAGGTTACCATAGACCTTTTCAAAGCAATCCTCGGAGGCACTACAACCATTTCAAGCTTCGGCGGCAGAATAAAAATCGAAATACCGCCCGAATCACAGCCCGGAAAAGTTTTGAAACTCAAAGGTCAGGGCATGCCTAATTATAACAATCCGGATCAAAAAGGAGACCTGTTCATAAAGCTGCAGGTGAAACTGCCCACAAATCTCAGCGAAGATGAAAAAAAGCTCTTCAAAGAGCTTGAACAGCTAAGAAAGAATAAATCTTAGAAAACGAGCTTTGCAGGCGGCTGCTCTTCTCGCGGCTCTGCACCTCTGATGAAAATTCTTGCTCCGGTTGTGCCCTTCAATGTATATTCGCCGTTTTCGCAGCGTATCATGCAGCCTTCGCGAAGCCCGACAACAGGTACGGTATTGAAAACGTGATATTCTCTTATCCGTGTTTCGCGGGTTTCTCCTTTGTGCTTTGAATCGGGGTCAGGATCGAGATAGTGGGGATTTATTTGGAAAGGCACAAGATTCATAGCAACGAGAGTACCTGTTTCGCGGATTGGCATGTCATTTGTTGTTTTAATGGTAGGGCAGGCAACATTCGAGCCGGCGCTTGTTCCAATGTAAGGCATCCCCTCTTCAACCTTTTTGCGGACGGCATCCAAAACGCCTGTGTTAATCAGTTCATCAAGCAGTACAAAACTGTTTCCACCGCCTATGAAAACCGCTTCGGCTTCGTCTGCTGCAATTGCCGCATCTTCGGTTTCATGCACGGACACAAGCTCATAACCTATATCCTCAAATCTTGTCCGTGCTTTTGCAGTGTATTCATCGTGGCTTATTCCGCCTGGTCTGGCAAACGGCACAAATGTTACTTTTTTTACAGAGTCTCCCAAAAAATCTTTAATTTCATCGGCGCAATGGTCTAAATATCCGCTTCCGTGCAGCGTAGAATTGCTGATAAGCAGCAGGCGTTTCATAGCTCTTCTCCTATAATTCACAAAAATAACATACTTTGTAATCGAACAAGACCCCTTTAGATTTTAAATATTAAATTTTATACAAAAACTTGCATAATAAAAGAAATTTTATTAGGTTTGTACTTTCCGAAAAACGGAAAACGGGCCCATAGCTCAGTTTGGGAGAGCGCTTGAATGGCATTCAAGAGGTCAGGAGTTCGATCCTCCTTGGGTCCACACAAACCATAAACACATCTTTTCACAGGTTTACAATATTTAACTTTTCTCTGAGATATTTCAGTAAGTTAGAAAATATTTCTTGTAAAGTTACGTTAAGAAAAATAATGTAATAATAAGAAAATAGTTTCCCCAAATTACTTCCTATCTCAATACTACCATCTGCCGTGTAATTTTTTTGCCGTTTGCCGTCATTGTCAGGAAATACATTCCCGGCGGAAGAGCAGAAGCGTCGAAATTTAAGCTATGCGAACCCGCAGAATGAAATTCATCAGTCATCAGTTCTTTTTCCGATTGCCCTAACA
>CAZOBD010000039.1:24278-26860 GCA_964577665.1 uncultured Hyphomicrobiales bacterium | reverse complement strand
AGGGAATTCAATAACTTAGCCCCCTTATTTATAAGGGGGTTGGGGGATCTCTTCTTAAAATAAACATCCCCTTATGTGTTTTTCCCTTATCATAGTTGTTTCATAAATTTATTTATTAATAATCTTTCTTTTGTCCTTAGGCAGCCTTATGCCGTAGTATTTATCTGCATAAGCGCCTTCGCTGCAGATGATGTAAAACTCTGCGAGCGCTTTGTTTTTCAATGCTTTTCTTATTTTTGAGGCAATGCTTGAAATGGCTTTCTGCACTACGTCGAAATCTATTATTTCATTGTGAAACGTCGTTCTGAAAACGCGGTCTGTCTGCCCTTTTGAAGGAGATACCGAGCGGTATGCCCTCATTATGCTTCTGGAGTTTGTCCTGCTGATGTTTTTGCCGCCTTTTATGAACTGCTTTTGGCGGAAGAAGAACAGGTAAATGGCAAACTGCAGGGGCTGCAGGCGGATAGAAACATCTCCGATGCTCAACGCTTTTTCTTTGGTGTTTAAAATCAAATCGTCGAGCTGAACGAAATTGTTTACTTCTTTTTGGGTTTCTTCGAAGAGATTTTCTATATCCCGTGCATTCATCAGCGAAAATTCGGGAAGTTTTTCTCTTAGGCGCAAAAACGGCTTGTTTATTAGTTTTATCTGCCCGGCTTCTTTTTCATTTTCGGGAAAATATCTGCCCGTTTTTTCGAACTCGGGAGAAGCAAGCACGTGATAGGCTCTGTCGCGGCGGCGGGCAAATATGTTCAAAGCGGAAACCGCATCGAAACTCATAGTTTTCCTCCCCCCGCTTATCAGGCAGTGCAGGGCTGTATCGTCATCGGAAGTTATTTCTTTTATTTTACTGAAAATAATGCTTGTCAGAGTGCTGCTGCCGTAATCGTCGGAAAAATTCTCTTTACCGCAAAATATGCTTTCTTTGGAAAAGAGAGGCTTTTGAAGATTATATGCATTGCAAAGCTCTTCAAGTCCCCGGCTGACTCCAAGAAATACTTCCTGGCAACATTCCCCGCTGGTAATGATGCCAAGACTGTTTATATTTATTCTTTCCCGCTCCATAATGCAGTATAAAGCTTCCGTTACTATTCCTGCGCCGACGTAGGTCCGCCATGTTCTTTGTCCATAATGCAGTATAAAGCTTCCGTTACTATCTGCGGATTTTTGCCCGCTAAAGCTAAAAAGTGATTATTGTATGCCAATGATAAATCCAACATTTTTAAATTAAATATAAGTCCGTATAATGCAAATAACTTATTGTAATAATACTACTTTTTAGCTTACCTATTAAAATAAGCATAAAATTTTATTAAAACAAGGAATTTTCAAATTAAATTTTATTTATAATTATTTGTGAAAGACCATTGCCTTCATTATATACTGTAATTACTGTATTCCAAGCATGTGCCGGATATGTAACGCACTATCAAATATTATATTTACAGCTTATAATGCTTCGATAATCCGGATATCCTTTTTCTTTCAATATAAGCTTAATATGAAAAATAATTTAATCTTTATTTCCCAACATAATCCAAAATATTTTTTTCCATTCTGCCCGTACTAACACAGTTTATTATCTCGGAGGCTGCTTTGTACCATCTTCCGTTGTTATATTCATAGGCTGCATATTCCGATTTGGGAAATACCTTTACCCTCACCTTCGTTTTAGCGGGGCTTACTTTTGTTACTACGATGTTCATATTCATAACTGTGTTTTCAAACCGGTAGGTATATAAGCCCTTTGCAGGAGTGCCGCAGTCCACATACTGACCTATCTCAGCGCCCAGATTGTAATCTGTGGTTATAAGCCCCGAGGACTTATCCATATTCCTAATAGGGATGTTGAACTCGGTGAAAACGGAAATAACTCTCTGCCAGACGCTTTCGTAATCTTTGCTGAAAATCCTCTCGTTTTCTATATTGTAGCTCTTCGGAGACTTGTAAGAGGAGCATGACGAAAGCGCCATTATTACGGCGGCAGCAATTATTAAAGCAAAAATCCTGGTCATTTTGAAATCCTTTGGCTTTATTAAACAAATATTTTCATGCAAATCTATGGGCAGAAATGTGCAAATGAAAGCTTAAGAACACTCTGAGAACATTCCCGAAAGCTTCTTTTCATTGTATTAATCAATTTTTAATCAGATATTCCTTTCATTTTGTATCACTTACAGAGGAAATAAAATGAAGAAAAATTTCTACTTTATGAACAAAGGTATCCTTATGAGAAAAAGCAACACCATCTGCTTTATCCCAAAAGAAGGTTCTTTTTTTATAAGCGGTTGTTTTTTAAAGTAATTACTTTTTACTTCGCTCTTTTTTCTTGCTTTTTTCGATAAAATGTTGTATCTTAACGAAGTTAGAAAGCTCTTTGCAGATAAGAAAATAAGCCTTAAAAAAGCCGAAGCGGAAAAACACCCGCAGGAAACCCCGGATTTTTGGAAATAAGACAGAAAAAGGCTATTTTACGGGCAGATTTTTGAGTATGAACCGAACTATATTAGGATTGAAACCGGAGGGTAATTAATAATTAACAATTAACAATTAATAATTAATAATTATGATAGGATAAATTG
>CAZOBD010000039.1:0-24178 GCA_964577665.1 uncultured Hyphomicrobiales bacterium | reverse complement strand
TAAAAATATACTTGTAACTCTATGGTTTTGGTAATTCTTAATTATGATAGGATAAATTGTAAAAATATACTTGTAACTCTATGGTTTTGGTAATTCTTAATTATGATAGGATAAGGGGAGTTCTAAATATTGCTAAACTGTCATTCCTGCGAATGCAGGAATCTATTATATTAAGATAACTTATGAATTAAAATGGATTCCTGCATTCGCAGGAATGACAATTTTTAGAACCCACTATAAATTGTAAAAATATACTTGTAACTCTATGGTTTTGGTAATTCTTAATTCTTAATTAGAGTAAGTGCTTTCAATTATTAATTATTAATTATTAATTATTAATTATTAATTATATTAGTTGTTTTGGAGTATGAGAGAAAACATTATTAAGGAAAAAACGTATGCGTTTGCTATTAGGATTGTAAATCTCTATAAATATCTTATTGAGTCAAATAAAGAGTATGTCTTGTCAAAGCAGATTCTTAGATCGGGAACTTCTATCGGAGCAAATATTGAAGAAGCTTTAGGCGGGCAGTCAAGGAAAGATTTTGTTGCTAAAATAAGCATAGCTTATAAGGAGGGTCGGGAAACTTATTACTGGCTAAAAATATTGAAAGATACTGATTTTATTTCTATTGCACAATTTGATTCATTAGAGAAAGATTTAACTGAGGTTTTAAAGCTGCTTACAAGCATTCTTAAGACTTCGAAGAAATAATTAATTCCATAATTTTTCGCATTCTTAATTGTTAATCTGAGTAAGTTCTCTTAATTGTTAATTCTTAATTATTATGATATGTTAAATTTTGAAATATACGTGTAAGTCTATGGAATTGTTAATTGTTAATTCTTAATTGTTAATTGTTAATTCTTAATTATTATGATATGTTAAATTTTGAAATATACGTGTAAGTCTATGGAATTGTTAATTGTTAATTCTTAATTGTTAATCTGAGTAAGTTCTCTCAATTGTTAATTCTTAATTCTTAATTCTTAATTCTTAATTCTTAATTGTTAATTATTAATTATTAATTATTAATTATTCTGTATTATTTGTTTTATTTTAGGATAATATTATGCTATACATTTGTATTTATCTTGCAGTTGGATTGGTGTTAAATTTTTGGGGACCATTATCTAAAATTATTAAAGAAGGATATGATGATGCTACTTCATTTAGTTTACAGGATTTGATATTGGAAAGAAAGATGTTAACTAAATCTCAAAAAATATTTGCGATGATGGCTTTGCGAATTATTGCTCTTTTGTTTTATCCAATCATTTATTTGAATATTTTTTTCGGTCCGCTGAGCAAAAAAAAAATGAGAAATATGAATATTCAGAGTTTTGCTTCGCCGAAATGCCGAAAAGGGAAAAAGGTTTATATTTTGATTTGATGGGCGGAACAGGTAAGGTATATTGTAATAACTGCGGTTATAGGGAAAAAATAACTTCTCATCTTCATTCTTTTGGAAAGAATCCGTGGCGTGTATTGGGTTATCAATGTCAAGATTGCGGAAAGTTTGCCCGTTTGGAGATTGGAAAAATATCTGATGAATATGTTATGTGTGAATGCGGGGGTGAATTGTCCCGGGAAAAGCCGCTTTTTTGCAAGATATGCAAATCAAAGAATATCGAATATTCAATGGAATTTATCACATAAAAAAATATTATGAATAGAAAATTATCTTCTTGAAACATCTATCATACCGAAGCCGACGGAGTTTTTTATGCCGATGCCGCAGTCGTAGGCTGTCTGCATAATTTCTTCTCTGCCGGTAATTATCAGCGGACACAGGAATGCTTTTACTTTTGTTTCTTGCTTTGTGCCTTCCTTGATTGTAACCAATGTAGTTAAATCTCTTTCGCTTTTAGCTTTTATCAGGTAATCTTTGCTTAGGGAAATTTTTACCGGACCGAGATAGGGTTTTTTGTGTATCAGCTCGTATTTGTTTATTAAGTTTTTTCGTAGCACATCTCCGAGTTCTTCGTCGGAAGGTCTTAGATAGTAAAGTCTTTTCCTGCCTTTTTCTATTATAACTGTGGAGGCAGCCGCAGGAGAGAGTAGAACAAATTGCGTTGTAGAATAGAACTGAGGTTTTTCGACTATTTCAATATTTTTTATTGTAAAGCGGGCTTTTGCTTTGCAGGCTGCAATGTCAATATAATTGCTCTGCATAATGCCTTTGACGAAAGTATCGACAATGCCATCTTCAACAGGCGATGAAAACAGAAAAGAGCAGTTCCCTGCTGAATGAATTATACCGTTTGCAGGTTCGAACTTTTTAAAGAAGATTTTTGAAAAGGTGAAGAGCTTAAGCGGCTTGCCGTTTGGAGCAATCCATCCCTTGGAGTGCAGCCAATCTGTAAATTCTTCAGAACCACGCGAGAAAACATTATACAGTGCAGCTCCGAGCGGGTAGCCGTAGTTGGCGGGTACGGCATATTCTCTTTCTTTTGGTTTTAAAGTAATTTTTATTCTCATAATCGAATAACCCAATAAGAAAAAAACTAAAATAATGAAATTTAATGAAGGAAAAAAGAAAGATAAACTATATTTTTACATCTTTCGCCGTACTGTTCAGCTTATGCACCTTTCTTCTTAGCCGTTTTTCGTAATCTAAGTAATCAGCTGCAGCATTTTCCAGATTAGTTCTTAATGAATTGTAAGGGTTGTATTTATATCAAGGTGTCTGATATTCCGAAGAGAAAAATCGGGAGTATCATATCAAAAATTCACTTGAACTTTTGATTCTAAAAATAAGTTATGTTTATTAGTCTTAAATTAATATATTTGTATTATTGAAAAGTATATAAAATAATCTATGGCAGATATTAAAGAAATACTTGATGTTTATATTTATCCGAATTTGAATAAAGCATTGATAATAAGCGAGCTGGCTCCGGTTGACAAAGGTTCTTATTTTCAATGCCTCTGCCCTTCATGCGGAAAAAAGAATCATATTTATACAAGGAAAGTCTTTACATCAACTGCAGCCGTTTGAAGAACTGCGGTAGTTCCGTGAGTCTTTGGAACTATATACAGCAATCAAAGGGGTTTTCCAATAAAGAAACTTTGAAATTCCTTGCGGATAATGCTAATTATACTCTCCCCCACCTTGAAGTTTATTCTGAAGAAAAAGCTAAAGCTGCTCAGGAAAAAGCAGATATTTTGGAATATGCTAATAATTATTTTATTGAAACTATTAAAACTACTGCCGGAAATTCTGCTGTTGATTATTTAAGGAAGCGGGGATATTCTGATAATAAAATAAAGGAATGGGAAATAGGCTATTTCCCTACTCAAGAATCTCTTAAAAAGAATCTGTTAAAAAGAGAGTTCAGCAATGAGGCAATCTCCCGTTCTGGAGTTGAAACAAAAGGTCTTGGAGGAACGCATCTTCTTACTATCCCCTATCGTGATCCGGTAGGCAGGTTAAAGGGATTCATTGTAAGAACACTTGAGAAAGACATTCAACCAAAATATAAATATACTTATGGAGTGGATAAGGACTGCTTTTTCAATCTGAATAAAGCCAGATTCAGCAAAACACTTATTATAGTAGAAGGATTTCTCGATGCTTTATCGGCTTATTCAAAAGGAATTAAAAACATCGTTGCAACCGGCGGTGCAATACCTTCGCAAACTCAAATAGATAGTGCAGCAAAATACGGAGCAAAGTCTTTTGTCCTTGCTCTTGACAATGATGAAGCCGGTTATAAAGCTTCGGCAAGGGCGATAGACCTGATTTATGATCGTGATTTGGACTGCTATGTATCTGAATTTCATCATAATTACAAAGACCCCGATGAATTAATAAAAGCAGAAGGTATCAAAGCTTTTAAAGAAATAATAGATAATTCGGTGAGCTCAGTTAAGTGGAAATTAAATTATATCTTTTCCAAATATAACTTAAGTTCTGACATTTCTGCCCAGTATGCTAAAAATGAAGCATTAGACTTTTTACTCAACATAAACGATTCCCTCAAGGCTCAGCAGGCTATTGATACAATATCGAATTTGCTTCATATTGATCCGAAAAATCTTGAAAAAGAGTTCCTGAGCTATCACCGATATAAATCAGAATATCAAAAAAAAGTACAATATAAAAATTTGCTCTCTAATGCCCAAGAGCTGCTTTCCGCGGGAAAACTTGATGAATTTGAGGAAATAATACAAAATGAACTTAATAAACCAAAAGCAGATAATGCAAAATATTTAATAGATACATATACATTTCAGAATTTCCTTGAAGAAATAAAGCTGGCGCCCGATGGCTTGGCAACCGGGTTTGAATCTCTCGACAATTACATAACTATCAAACCCGGCACTGTAAATATAATTGCCGGCAGGCCCCGCCACGGCAAAACCACTTTCATGCTTAACACTGTTCTTAATATGATTAAGCAATACAAAAGTAAGACTTTTTTCTTTTTCAGCTATGAAGAAACCAGAAAAGATATTCTAATAAAAATGCTTGCTATGACTGCAAGAGACACTATTTCACAAACACAAAATCTGAAAAATATAGAGTATTATCTCCGTGGAATTTTAAGAAACAAAATCAACAATAAAAGAGAAAATATTGATAAAGGGCTTACATCATTAAAGTATTTCATGGATGAAGGACGATTTAAGATAATAGATATGCCGCTTTATGTTGATGAACTTGCTGATACTATTGCTTATCTTGATTCAAAATATGACATTGGTGCAATTTTCATTGATTATATTCAAAAAATAAAAATTAAGGGTAAATTTCAAAGCCGGCAAATAGAATTGCAAAAAGTATCAGAAAAAATACTTGAAACAGCAAAATCATTATCATTGCCTATCATATTGGGCGCTCAATTCAACAGAGAAGCATTGTTAAAAGGAAAACCACGGCTTGAAAATGTTAGAGAATCTGGCGATATAGAAAACGATGCAAATACTATTCTCGGTATTTACAACGAATCCGTTGAAGCGTCTGAAAAAGAACAGAAGAATATGACGGATCCTGTCGATCTAGAAATGATAATACTTAAGAATAGAAACGGCAGGTCGAATGAAATAATAAAACTACATTTTTATAGACCTTATCTCTATATTTATGAAGATAATAAGGAAATATTTTAATGGATACCTTAGAAAATATTACAAAAATACTGCGAAATGAAATGTCATTTCTAAAAAATACTTATAACATTACTCGATTGGGCATTTTCGGCTCCTGGGTAAGGAATGAGCAAACACAAAACAGCGATGTCGATATTTTGTTTGATTACGACAATGAATATCCCCTGTCAATATTTAATATAATTGACATAAAAGAATATCTCTCGCAAAAATTAAACCAAAATGTTGATTTAATACCTTTTAATTCATTGAAAAAAGAAAATATAAAGAAAAATATATTGAATGAAGTGAGGTTCTTATAAATAATAATTCATTTTAAGACTTTTAAAAAGATATAACGAAATTGAAAAGATAATTAACAATATATCTGAAATAAATACAAGATTTGCTTGAACAAAACTATGAAAATCATCGCCATAACAAATCAAAAGGGAGGAGTGGCAAAAACCACAAGCGCCATTAACATTGGGGCTGCTCTTGCTTTAAAAAAGAAAAAAGTATTGCTGATAGACATAGACCCACAGCATAATCTTACAGTTTCATTGGGAATAAATCCTTCAGAACTGAAAAGCAGTATATACGACTTACTAAAACGGAAATCTGATATTGATATAAATTCTTCCATTGTCAAAAGAGAAGGAATGGATATTATACCGGCAACATTGGATCTATCAGCTGCCGATATGGAGTTGAGCAGCATAGCAGGACGTGAGTATCTTCTCAAGGAATCTATCAGTAATATCAATTATTATGATTTCATTTTTCTTGACTGTCCTCCCTCATTAGGTATATTGACCCTCAACGCCTTAACTGCAGCTAACGCCGTTTTTATTCCCGTTCAAACCGAATATCTTGCCTTGCAGGGTATAAATATGCTCATAGAAACTATCAACATCGTTAGATCAAGATTAAACCCTAATCTTGAAGTAAAAGGTGTCATAGCTACAAGATTCGATGTTAGAAAAAAACTGAATAATGAAGTGGTAGAATACCTTCGTGAGATTTTCGGTAATGTCCTTTTTGATACTTGTATAAGAGATAATGTCTCCATTGCCGAATCATCAAGTTTCGGTCAAAGCATTATTAAATACAAAAGAAACAGTAACGGTGCAGAAGACTATATATCCCTTGCCGTAGAAATTCTTAAAAAAGAAATATGATGTTTCAAAAATACTTTAAAATAATATGGCTAAATCAAGATTAGGAAACAAACCGCTTGACTGGATAAAAAAAACAGAACAGGATGATATTCCTGAAAATGTAATCCTTTCAAATATCGAATATGTTTCTCCAAAAACTATTAAACCAAGTAACCTCAATAAACATTTTCGTAAAGAAAATGAGGATTATTTCAAAGCCTTGCAGGATGACATCAAAGAAAGAGGAATATTAGTCCCCCTGATTGCAAAACGCGGCGGCTCGCTGCTTTCCGGTCATAACCGGTTGATAATTGCAACTACTTTACGAATTACCAAAATCCCCGTTCAGTTCGTAGAAACTGAACTTTCAAAACAGCAGGAAAGAGAGTTCATCTTTAAAGATAATATCCTCCGCCGCCAATTAACAGCTAAAGATAAAGAAGAACTCATCAGAACTCTTTATGCAGGTGAAATTCTTACCGACAATAGGGGAGGGGATAGAAAAAGTGAAGCTGCCAAAAACAAAAGTTCAAGTGAACTTACGATCACTCTGCCAGAAAAAATTGAAAAAGAAACCGGCATCAAAGCAGGTACCGCAAAAAGAATCCTTGCTAAAATTAGAAAAAAAGATAGTATAAAGAAATACAATCCTGAAGATGATGACCCAACCGTCCTGAAAATGAAGAAAATTCTTAAACACCTAAACTCTATCGAAAGAATACTCGCATGCGATGAATCGGTTAATAATATTGGCATATTTAAGCAGATTGATGATTATTTTTCTTCCTTGAAAGTCAAATATCTGCATAAACAATAATATTTTTCTTTATTTATTAATAAATATTATTTATTTTGCTGGTTACAGCATGCAATATTTTCTGTATATTGTCGGCTGCAGCATACAATTTGTACATCTATGAAAATACTGATATGGATCGTTTAATTGAAAAATTTAGAAAAAAAATTGCTCGAACTGATACTTCTTTTATTCGCAGTATAAAGGATAAATTACTTTCAGACAGCAGATTAATAGGAATTAAAGGATCTCGCGGTGTCGGGAAAACAACTCTTTTTTTGCAATTTATAAAAACTTCTTTACAAAACGAGTTAAATAATACATTATATATAAGTTTGGATGATATTTGGTTCTCCGGTAACAGCCTTTCCGAACTTGCTGATAATTTTTACAAACGCGGCGGGAAATACCTTTTTATCGATGAAGTTCATAAACATCCGGACTGGTCAGTTATAATAAAAAATATATATGATGACTATCCCGAGCTAAAAATATACTTTATCGGCTCCTCCCTTTTGGAAATATTGAATTCCCGTGCCGACCTCAGCAGAAGAGCCATTGTTTATGAAATGCAGGGCTTATCATTCAGAGAGTATCTTTCAATTGTAACAGGCATCAGCTTCGACATTATAAGCCTCGAAGATATTCTTTCTAAACACGAAGATATTTCTCAGGAAATTCTTTTAAAAACAAAACCCCTTAAGCATTTCCCTGACTATTTACAAAAAGGATATTACCCTTTCTTCAAAGAGCAGCACAATCTTTATTTTATTCGTCTCGAAGAAGTTATCAACATGATTCTTGAATTAGAGCTTCCACAGCTTAGAAACATCAGCCTTGCCTACATCATTAAAATAAAAAAACTCCTGCTCGCTATTTCTCAATCCGCTCCCTTTATTCCCAACATATCCAAATTAAGCGAAAGAATAGGACTGAACCGAGAAACTCTATTAAGTTATTTACACTATCTTAATGAATCTAATCTGATTTTTTCTGCCTTTAAAGATTCACATGGCGTCAGTTCTCTGCAAAAACCCGATAAAATATATTTAGAAAACAGCAACTTAATGTTCGCTCTCAACTTTAACAAAGTTAATATTGGCAACGCAAGAGAAACATTTTTTATAAATCAGCTAAAACACAGCCATTTGGCAGAAATAGCCGACAAAGCCGATTTTATAGTTGATAAGCATTATACCTTCGAAATCGGTGGCAAATCAAAAAGTAAAAAACAAATTGCTGACTCACATGATGCCTTCATTGCCGCCGACAACATAGAATACGGTTTTTCTAACAGAATTCCTTTATGGCTGTTCGGCTTTTTGTATTAATCTACTTAAAATAAATACTTTAATTTCTTAATATTGAATTATTCTGTTTCTTGAATCTTTATTTCAATTTCTCAAAAATATTTAGTATCTTTCACATTAGATATTTTTAAAATTATTTTGTAATCATTTTATTTCAATATACTGCTATCTAACATATATTGCATCTCAAAACTACCGTCGTTTTAGTTCACTGAGATGCAGTTATGATTCAAAATACAAATATATCATTACATACGTATATTCAAAGACATTCAGTTTTTTTACTAATAAAAAGAAACATGAAAAAAGAACATTTAAACAAAATAAATCCTGAGAAACTTGCTGAAGAATTCTTTGCCGAATATCTTAATTTCTTTCGCTCAAAAGGAATATCAGATGAAGACGCTGATAACCTCCTCAAAAAACTACTTGTAAAAAATATATCTGATGAAAAACTAAATTTTGATGATATTAAAACAGCCAACATAGAAGATTTCGACCCCCTTATTGATCTATGGGAAAAAGAAAAAATCATCGATAAAGAACAATCCAATTTTTACCACAACAATAAAAATGATATTCTCAATCTAATACAGCGCTTTCTACCCGTTTTTGTAAAAAAAATTCAGGAAGGTGTTTCTCTAAACCGCCTTACCTTTGGCTTCCCATCCCATCCCATCCCTTAATGCTTACTCTTCTGGCTCTATTCACCGGTAAACCTGGCAGAATTCCAAAAAATATCTTGGAAAAGCCTTTGGAAAAACGCTCGGAAGACGACAAAAAGAAAATTGATAATCTGCTCAATTCCATAATTAAAAGACGAAATAACGGGTTATACAAGCGACGGTAAAGAAATAAAGACTACTTTCGCCGAGATTGCCAATACCCCAAGAGTAGAAGCAAAAGCTGTTATAAAAGAGTCTATTATGTCTAATCCACAGCTTTTCAAAGAATATACTCTTCCGACATACATCCGGGATACTTTCGGCATCGAAGGTCTTCGTCATTTTCTCGGTTTTATCGTTGGTTTAGAAGAAAACGGCAGAACAGGTTATTTCGATTGGGACGTCAACCATCACCTCGAGCGTTTAGGATATAAACGAAAAGCTAACGGCGCCTTCGACCCTAATTTGAAAAGAAAAGCCACCGCCATTATTCTTTTACTCGACCAGCTCCTAATCGTTGCAGAACAAAAAGAAGGCGCAAAACAGAGAATACAGGAAAAAAAACTCTTCAGCATAACCGGATTCGACATAGAAAAGTTCAAAGGGGATATCATTAACGAAAAAATTACAATCAGGGCAGAAGATTATTGGTACACCACCGCATTCAAATTTGAAGACGGAAACAACCCCATGTACACTAAACTTCTCAAAAAAATTGCACATGAAAGCCATTGGGAACACCCCCTCACTATCTATCTTACGCCGCTTCTCTCAATTTTCTGGCGTATTAAGCGCGAAAAGAAATTTTCCGTTAAATCACTCATGCAATGGTGCAATCTCTCCATCATCGGGAATCATAGAATGTATAATCTTAGAAAACTCGAATCAGAACTCGACTACATGAAAAGCTGCAACTACCTCGGCGAATGGCTTTGCAACAATCAAAAAGCACTGCCCTCTGAAAATGAAAATCCTTTTGACTGCATACTTACTTTATCTCCGCCGGAATGGCTCAACTCCGAGCTTCTAAAAATTGAAGAAAAAAGAGATGTTTTCCTTAAACCCAAGCAAGATGAAAATAAAATGTCCTTTGATGAATTTAATCCATAACTTTTCCAAATAATACGTAACAGGAATGAGAAAAATGTACTGACAGACTTGTTTGTCAGTATTTTTTTTATTATATTTGCAATTACGTATTTACGTAATTAGTAACTTGGAGAAACTATGGCAAAACATCCTCAATGGGCTACTAAGCACAAAAGAAAAGGCACCGAGCTTAGATTAATTAAAGGAACATATTATCTTTATGAAGTTACCAGTAAGTGGAACCCTGAAAAAAAACGCTCTCAGAAAATTACAGGGAAATTATTGGGTAAGATTACAGAAAAAGATGGATTTATTGAGTCCGATAAACATAAACTGCGGAAAAGAGAGCTTGCCGTTTCAAAGTTAAGCGTTAAAGAATACGGAATCACTGCTTTTCTAGAAAGTTCTCTGAGTCATTACAAGCTTCTTCTCCAGAAGCACTTCGAGAAGAACTGGCAGGATATTATTACTATAGCCTATTGCAAGCTTGCCCATAAATGCCCGATGAAGAACGTCGAATTTCATTATTTGCACAGCTACCTCTCAGAGCAGTTGCCGGGCTTGGCACTTTCGCCCAAGAATCTTAGTAATACTTTGAAAGAAATCGGTGCAAAGCGTTCTAATATCATAAATTTTTTCAAAGAATTCGGCACACCAGATGACAATATATTATTTGATGGAACAGACTTAATCAGTAATTCAAAAAAGATGGAAATAACAAAGTTCGGTAAAAGCAAAAAAGGGACTTATGATTATATGGCAAATATAATGTTCATTTTCTCGGTAGCTATGCAGCTGCCTGTTTACTACCGTATTCTGCCCGGCAATATCAAAGACGTCAAAGCATTTAAACTTTGTCTTGAAGAGTCCCACATAAAAGATGCAGTAATAATTGCTGATAAAGGATTCTATTCAGAACAAAACATTCAGATGCTTAGAGCAGAAAAGCTGAAGTTCATCATTCCACTTAGGCGCAACAATAAACTGATCGATTATGAACCGATAAAATCAGGAGACAAAAAAAAGTTTGAGAGTTTTTTCAAGTATGAGAACAGGATCATTTGGTATTATACTACATCATTAGAGCAGGAAAACATTTACGTTTACATTGATGAAGAGATGAAAGCCGAAGAAATAAAAGATTATCTCTTCAGAACCGAGACTATGCCGGAGAAATACAACATAGATGAATTTCATACTAAGCAGTACAGGTTTGGCAGCATAGCACTTATGAATAATCTGGATAAAACACCTCAACAATGCTTTGTTGATTACAAAAGTAGAGCTCAGGTAGAGGTTATGATAGATGCCTTAAAAAATATCATAGATGCCGATAAAAGCTATATGCAGAATGAGCATGCTTTAGAAGCATGGATGTTCATAAATTATATTGCACTGCATTGGTATTATAAAATACTTCAATTGCTGCAAATTAATGAATTGAACGGCAAATTCTCACCGATGGATTTAATCCAATTCTTAAAAGAAATAAAGAAAGTCAACATTAACGGTAAATGGTATATTGCCGAGATAACCAAAAAATCTGATGACCTTCTTAAGCTCTTAAAAATTCCTATTACGTAACGTGAGAAAAGTTATGGTTTAATAATATCTTAAAAAAATCTAGACTGAAAGTAGAAGATTTCGCAAAAAAAATTGGCGTTTCAAAACGAATGGTTTACTATCTTAAAAATGGTAAAAGAGAAGTTTCTATCGAATTAACCAAAAAAATCAGAAAATTATTCAATAGGGAAGAGGATAATAATCTTTTTAAAAAAGTGAACTAATATTGAACAAAACCGACCTGCATTTTGTCTTAATTACTTCAACAGTTCTTTGTAAATAATTAACATTATTAATAAATAGAAAAAAATGCGGCAAAATTTTTCTTTTCTTCCTCATTCTTCCTAATTGCTTTTATTTCATATACATTTTAATATCAGTGAACAGATTCGACCTCTCTTTTGTTTATCAACTTGTCTTTTCACTGCCAAGTATATGTAATTAAAATCATATACTTAATTCATTTAATAATATTTTTCCTGTTATTTTTGTGAACATTTCCGACCTCAGTTCTGGTAATTTTTCTCTTAAGTGATTTTTCTATATCTTTATTTGAAATAATGATATTAGCTCCCGCAAAACTCTTTTGCCTATGAACCTCATCGAACTCACTTTTGGTAGGCGGCGAACCCTGTCTTGCTCGCTATCGACCCTTGTTTTGTTTTTTACTCCTTCTTTCATATTTCCCAACATGCTGTATTATATACACTTGCCTATACATAGAATATCCTGTGAGCACCCTTAATAAAATATTAATTACTAATACTGAACGAAAAAACACTAAATATCTTTCGTAAGCTTCACCAAATCTTTAAGCTCATTATTTGTCAGTTCTCCTATCCATTTTTCTCCGGCGCCAACAGCCAAATCTGCCAGCTTCCTTTTGTCATTTATCATGTCGTCTATCCGCTCTTCCATCGTACCTTTGTTAATAAGCCTGTGCACAAGAACATTTTTCTTTTGCCCTATTCTGTAAGCTCTGTCGGTTGCTTGAGTTTCAACTGCCGGATTCCACCAAAGATCGTAATGAATTACGTTCTCTGCCTTCGTCAGATTCAATCCCGTGCCGCCGGCTTTCAATGATAAAATAAAAATCCTCTTGTGCTCTTTTGTCTGAAAATCTTCTATCAAAACCTCTCTTTTATTTCTGGAAAGAGAGCCGTGCAAAAACAAGGGCTTCATTTTAAACTCTTTGCTTATTAAAGTATGAAGCAGTTTTCCCATTTCCTTATACTGAGTGAAAATAAGCGTTTTTTGATTGTTTTCAATGATATTTTTCAATAAATCAAACAAAGTAGCTGTCTTTCCGGAAAGCTCCGGCGATGTACTGCCCGATTTCAAAAATTGATAAGGATGATTTCCTATCTGCTTCAAAGAAGTCATCATTTTCAAAACAAGTCCTTTTCTTTCTATACCCTCAGAATCCTTAATCTTTTTCATTGCTTCTTTCACTATACTTTCGTAAAGAGCAGCTTGTTCCTTGCTAAGCCTGCAATATTGATTCTTTTCAATTTTTTCCGGCAGGTCTTTTATGATGCTTTTATCTGTTTTCAGCCTCCTCATAATAAAAGGAGATGTTATTTTTCTAAAAATATCAATTTTCCTGCTGCTTTTTTCTACTGTAATAGGTTTTACGAAGTCTTTTGTAAAATTCCCTTCGCTTCCAAGATAACCCTTATTGCTGAAATCAAAGATACTCCAATATTCGCTCAGGCGGTTTTCTACGGGAGTGCCGCTCAGTGCAATCTTAATATCTGCCTTTATGGATTTAATAGCTTTTGTTTGTGATGCCTTATGATTCTTTATATTTTGAGCTTCGTCTATAATAAGTGTGTGCCAATTAGACTTTTTTAATTTGTCTGCATCTATTCGTGCAGTGCCGTATGTAGTTAAAAAAACATCCTGATTTTCAAATTCTTCGATTTTGCGTTTGTTTCCATGGTATATTAAGTAACTCAAAGCAGGAGTGAACTTTTCAATTTCTTTGCCCCAGTTTGCCAGAAGTGTGGCAGGTACAATAATAATGGCTTTTTGCCCGAGGAATCTATTTTCTTCCTTTAGTTTTAGCAGAAAAGAAAGAGTCTGGATAGTTTTTCCTAAGCCCATATCATCGGCAAGTATGCTTCCGAAGCCGAGAGAGCTGTTTTTATAAAGCCATTCAAAACCTCGTTTTTGATATGGTCTCAGCTCCGCATTTAAACTTTTTGGCAAAGGTATAGTATCTGCCTTTTTAAAATCAGCAATTATTCTTTTTATTTCTTCCGACAGCTCAATCTTCTGTCCGTCGTACTCATTTGCAAATACTGTCTGCAAAAGTTCGTGATTAGTAAGCTTTTTACCGTCCTTTAGATGCTTAAGCAGTTTGTTTAAATCTTCTTTACTTACATGAACATAATTTTCCTTATATTTTATAATGCCTTCGCTGTTTTTAACAAGTTTAAAAAACTCATCGGCGCTTAAGACATCATCTCCCAAAGCTGTCCGCCATTCAAAATCAAGAACCGATTTCAAATCCATGTATGTTCTTACCTGCTTGCCACCGCCGCTCTTAACTTTCAATGTGGGAGATGGTTTTATAAGTTTTTTTAAGGCTTTTGGAAGCATTATTTCAACTCCCAAAAGCTTTAAAACAGGTATAATCTTCAATAAAAACTCTGCAAAATCTTGCTGATTATAATTTAGTATCTCTTCTTTGCTGCTGTTTATTATTTTGTTAAACTCAGGAAAGTGGTCCTGCAGCAGCATCAAATCTTTAGCTGCTGATATTACACTGCTTTTGTTTTTCTTTTTAAATTCGTGAAAGGGAAGAGGAGTTTGATAATTATCTTTCGAGCCGCTCCGTATCATCATGCTTATTCTAAATATCGGATAATCATCTTCAATTTGCAGTATGGGCACAAAATTCCTTTTAGGGCTCTGTATCTTATTAAGCCAAAGTTGAATGGAATTATAAAGATGACTTTGTTTTTCTTCATAAGGTTGAGAAAAGCCAAACAGCATATCCAATATCTTATCTTCTGCCTTATATCTTCTATAGTCGCAGTAAATATCTTTTACCATGGCAGTCATAAAAATAGAAGATAAAAAATGAGAAAACCGCCCTATGTCATTAAAATATTTGATTTTATTTCGTACTTCGATTTTGATATTTATTAAAGAATGATAATTATTTAAAACCTCCAACTGCTGACAGACTGAATTCTCCTGCACTAAAGGCTGCCACAATATCTGAATTCTGTTGCTCAGCTGGAACATTTCGGGTGCCGCCGCTGTTTGCTCCAGCAGCTTTTTGCAGAAAAGAAAAAAGTTATATAATATCTTTAGTTCAAGAACGGCAGTAACGGGCGAAAAACTCTCGTCATTGCTGAAAACACGGAATAAATACTCAACAGGGATTTGCTTTACATCTTCTTCATATTCAAGCTCTGCCAAAACAGAATCTCCTTTAAATACTATGGAGCAGCCTATGCAGTAAGAAATATCGGGCTTTAGAATCGCTTTTTCCTTCCCGAAATAATCACGGGAAATTTTCTTTGACACAGTCTTAACAACAGTTAAAACCTCTTTCTTAATATCTTTTTCGTGAAAAGGAGGATCAGCAGACAAAAGATCGAGCAGTTTAGAACCGTATTCGGGTATTAAAGTAAAATCCAGATTATCTAATCCTTCAATAGAAGGTGCGTCAATTGTATCAGCGTAGTCGTCTAAAAAAAACTTATCAAGTGATTCAATCTTTTCTTGTGCCTTATCTTCAATCTCCAAACCCAGCTTTGAGAGATCTTTAAGCAGGTCCAAGCCGTGCAGTTCCGTTATCAAAAACGGATTCAAATCTATTTCATTTGCAATAAGATAAATAACAGCCGCCAGATGTTTGCAAGGCACTGCCCAGTCCGGACAGCTGCATTGCATATCGAAATCGTTCCAAGCCTTAGGAAAAAGAGGGATATTATTTTCTTCGGCTATTTCCGTAAGTTTTGGAGGCAGCTGTCTGTTTAGCAGGGATGCAAGCACAGCGGGACTGCTTTGCACCGCTTCTGTCATAATTTTCTTCTGCTTATTAGTAAATTCAGGCACTTTTATTCGAATGTTATAAGGTTTTATCATGCTGCCCTGCACTTTAGCCTTTATGACATTTTTATCTATCGAAATACTCTTTACCGAACCGTTCCCGGCATATCTTCTTCCCCGCGGCAGACGGTTGCTGTAGTCAATATCTGCCAAAGCATTTAAAAACTGCTTTCCCCAATATGTCCTTCCGTATTTTGCCATAATTACATTTCAAAAAAATTAATATTTTCAATTTATAAGTTCAAATTTATCTAAAAATAATTTCAAAAAAAACAATAAAATTTAATACCGCTGGGCAGCCTGAAATAACCCGAAAATTTCAAAAAAGGAATATTTGAGTAAAAAAAGTGTGGCAGAAATGTTTTTCTGAAAAAAAAGATCCCCCTAACCCCCTTATAAATAAGGGGGAAATATTTTATCTTTTCTCCCTCCCTTTTTTAAAAGGGAGGGTCGGGGAGGGATTCTTTAAAATTCGGGTAATGTCAGCTCCCCAAGAGGGGATAAAGGGGTGTGTTCCCCCTAACGTGAGATTCCGGCATTCCGCTTAGCTCCAGCCGGAATGACAGCATGAGGTTTTCAGATGGACTCCACTTTTAAAGTGGAGTCCATCTACTGATTGTAAAGATTATCTCTAATCCCGCCAGTGCTTTGCCAGAGAGTAATATTTTTTTGCAAGGGTTACTGCCGTATCGTATTCGTCGCTTTCGCCAACGACCATAAAGGCATCGCGCTCCATATCGGGTATCAGAAGAACGGAATCATCATCATAAAAGATTTTAACTCCTTCCACAAGTTCGCGTTTCATTTTGTCGGAATGCTCCATAGCGCGGCGCATAACGGTTCCCTTCAGTTCCTTGCGGCAGTCCAGATGCATGGAATACTGGTATCTTCTTGGCAGAGTTTCATCGAGTTCAGGGAGTTTCAGCCCTGTGCCTGCAAGCATCTCGAGTATTTTGCCGATAGTGAACATCGCGTCAGAAGCAAAAAGAAACTCGCTGAAAATAAATCCTCCCCATACTCCTCCTACAAAAAGCACTTTTGGATCGCGGGTAGCTTCCATCATTGCAGTATGTGAGTTCTTTATCCGTATTATTTCTACGTTGTAATTTTCCGCTATCTGCTCAATTTCACTTGTAGCTGCAATCGATACCGCAATTTTATAAGGTTCATTGGCTTTGTTTGTTTCCAGAAAAAGCTTAGTGATAATTGTCAGCAGTCTCATTGGTGCGAACCATACACCCCGCTCATCGATAAGAGATATTTTTTCACCGCCTGTTTCCATTCGGAAGCCGAGTTCGTAGCCGAGAGAACGCATTATTTTTGCAATTTCCTCACTGCCTTCCTTATCCATAGCCGGGTCGGGACGAAACATGGTAGGGTCAACATAGTCGTGCATTGAAATTGTTTCCACGCCCATGCTGCCGAGTAAGCCGGGGAAAATTCCTGCTGCGAGACCGTAGGAATAGTCCATCAATATTTTAAACTTACGTTGTTTAATAAGATTTTCGTCAATTGAGTCGATATATCTTTCAGTGTAGATTTCTTTGGTTCGTTCGGGATAGCGTATGGCGCCGACTTTATCGGGATGAACGCGTTTTATGTCTTCTCCGAAGAAATATCTCTCTACTTTTTTAGTGCGGGAAATGGCTATATCCCTGCCTTCTTCGTTAAAAATAATAATATCCGTTTTTTCAAAATGACGAGGGGATTTCCTTACGTGAAAACCTCCTGCATATCTTCCGCTGCTGCGAATTTCTTGGCGTGTCTGCGGGATAGAAGTGGTCTGCAGGTCATGGACAGCTACTCCGACTGATGCCAGACCCGCTGCGAGAGAACGCTTCATAAGCCTTGAAACACGGTCATGGTCGCGGCTTATCAGCACGGTATTTCCGGCGCCGAAGGTCATTCCGAGAGCAACTCCTATCTTTGTGCCGAATTCGGGATTGATTTCATAATTTGATTTTCCTGATATGCGGCTGCCCGTGAAAAGTTCGCTGAGCCATTTTTCTTCCTGCACAAGCGAATGAGAAAGCATTGCGGCAGGCTCTACTTCTTTGCCGGGCCAAAGCTTAATGTTCGTTCCCAAAATTGCTTTGTCCCCTATTTTACAATTGTCTGAAATGAAAACATTCTCTTCTATTGTAACCGACGAACCTATATCCACATTTGAGCAGATAACATCATCGGTCAGCGCCGTAAAATCGCCCGTTTTGCTGTTTTCCCACATTGTAGTTCGGAGCAGTTTTGCACCCATACCGATTTTGCAGTTGTTTCCGATTACGCAGTCTGTAAGTTCGGCATGGTCGCCTATTTCCACATTGTTTCCGATAATATTTCTACCGGCGAGTTTTGCGTTAGGAGATATTTTACA
Organism: uncultured Hyphomicrobiales bacterium; assembly: GCA_964577665.1. Lineage (GTDB taxonomy): Bacteria > Bacteroidota > Ignavibacteria > Kapaibacteriales > UBA2268 > CAYVTD01. The sequence goes on along the minus strand of CAZOBD010000039.1, from coordinate 6,061 downwards.
GTTATCGCCAACGAGGGAATCTTTCTTTTCCACACCCTTTTCTTTAACTTTTACGACCTGCTTCAAAGCGTCAATCTGTCCGCCCTGATATTCGTTAAGGTTGCCGACATCGCGCCAGTAGCCCTCGGATATATAGCCGTAAAGCGGCATGTCGCGGCGAAGCATTTCCGGGAACAGGTCTTTACTAAAGTCAAACTCTTGTTGATAGGGGATAAGATCGAGCACTTCCGGCTCCAAAATGTAAATACCGGTGTTTATCGTGTCAGAAAAAACCTGACCCCATGACGGTTTTTCCAAAAATCTGGTTATTCTGCTGTCGTCATCAGTCATTACAATCCCGTACTGCAGGGGTTTTGTTACCCGGGTCAGCAAAATAGTAGCTTTCGAGCCTTTTTCAATATGAAAATCGATTGCCTTGCTTATATCAAAATCCGTTAGAACATCTCCGCTGATAATGATAAACCTCGAATCGAGATGCTCGTAAGCGTTTTTTACTGCCCCGGCAGTGCCGTAATCTGCCTGTGCCATAACATAATTCATGTTTATTCCGAATTTCGAGCCGTCCTCAAAATGCGAAGTAATTATTTCCGGCTGAAAATATAGAACTGATACAATATCTTTAATCTTATGTTTTTTCAACAGTTCTACGATATGCTCCATCATGGGAACGTTTAAGATTGGCACCATAGGTTTAGGGAGATTCATTGTAAGAGGTCTTAGGCGTGTGCCGAAGCCGCCTGCCATGATTACAGCTTTGTTCATAATCAGCCTTTCTTGAATTTATTTTTTATTAAAATTAACGGCTTATTTAAAAGGGATTCCTGCAGACAGTATTTTCTAATTTTGTAAATAAATTGAATAATATTAGAATATTATTACAAGGAATTATTTTATGAAAAAATAACAATTTTTACCATATAAGCAAAATATGTCATTTTTTTAATGCTTTTCCTTACAATGTTTCCGAAACTTTTCATCAAAGAGATTTTGTGCCCATTCCACTTTTTTGCGGAAGCCCTCATTCTTAATGTTTTTATAGCCGCACATTCCGTATCGGCTGATACTTTCTTTTGTTGTGTTGATTATTTTCAATTCATTCTCCTGATTTATTATTATTTCAAAATAAGGAAAAACTGATATATTCCCAACAAAAAACAACCTGAATAATTCAGTTATTACAAAAAGATTTCACAATTAATTAATTTAGGATACTCTAATTATTAAATTTTTTTTTACTAACAATATTTTTATTGAAATTTTTTTTTTTCAGTCTTTTTATTTATCTTATTTACAGTGATATATGATTATTATATACACACATAAAAAATATTTTTAAAATAAATACGGGAGGTTTTTATGTACCTGCGCACTTTTACACTATTACTATTACTATTTCTAATTTTAACATCTGCCCTGATATTCACTGCTTGTTCCGAAGACGACAACAGCACGGATCCGGCAGATGAATTCATTGCGTCAGAAGCTGATTTCGACGGATGGCAGAACTGGACAGCCGTCGGATTTAATAAAGGACCCGCCGACAACCTGGGACAGGCACATGCAGGGAATGACGAAAATGCAACAAGATGGATTTATATGAAAGATATGGGCGATATGCCGGAAGGCGGAGAATATCCTCAAGGCACTATAATCGTGAAAGAAGTGCTTGATGCAGACGGCAGTCAGATTGGTCTTGTCGCAATGGTAAAAAGAGGCGGCGATTTCAACAGCCAGTACGGCGGCTGGGAATGGTTTGCATGGGACGGCGGCGAGATGAACAGAGGAGCCGACCTTATGAACAACGCCTGCAACAACTGCCATGCAGCAGCAGCCGTGGACCATGTATTCTCGGATATTGAAGGATATGGAGCTTCCGAAACTTTATTCGACGGATATGAGAATTGGCCGATTATCGCTGAAAATCAGGGACCTGATGAGGCTTTAGGCCCTGCACATGCCGGAAATGACGAAAATGCAACTCGAATTATCAGATTCTATTCAGAAAATCTGAAAGCTGCCGCAAACGGTGATTATCCTTGGGGCGCCAGAATAATTAAGGAAGTCCGCGACGGAGATGACAATCTAATTGCACTTACGGCAATGGTCAAACAGGGCGGCGATTTCAATCCCGCTGCTAATGGTTGGTACTGGTATATGTGGACTCTGGACGACCAAGGCAGCAGAACAGGCATTGCAGCAGAAGGAGTTGTCTCAGGATGCAACGGCTGTCATTCTCAGGCTGCCGATCTCGATTATGTTTTTACGGTGAATGAATAAATAATTTAACCGGAAAAACAACGCTTGCAATATCTTAAGCCATATATGTTTATTTAAATGCAGCCTTTTCTCAAACAACTTAGAAAAACACACATCTAATCCCCTCTTGGGGAGGGAATGTACCTTAATTAAAAGATGTCCGGCATCTTGGAGATGTTGGACATCTGATATTAAATATTATGTTATTTCATTATAATGTCAAGATATGAAAAAGCACTTTTTCACTTTTTTGTTTTTATTACTGCTGCCCGCGCTGCTACAGGCAAGACCTGAGTACAGTGCCCTTACCGGAAACAGGTGCATAAGCTGCCATGTAAACGTCCAAGGAGGAGCCGTAAGAAACCTTTTGGGCTCTTATGCCGCAAGCGACCTGAGTATTTTCAATCTCGAAGATACAGGCGCCGGAGAGACCTTCAAAAAAATAAACGATTACCATTCCTTCTGGGAAGATAGAATTCTTTGGGGATTCGATTACAGGCTACAAAGCGCTAAACTCGGCGGTCCAGTCCACAGCGAAAGAGAAATTTTTTCTATGCAGGCTGCCCCTTACTTGGTAATTAATCCTTTTAAGTGGCTTACTTTGCAGGGACAGTATAACTTCGTTGAAGCGCTGTACCCCGCTCAGAAATCATGGTCGGCAAGCGTTATCATTAATCCTTCATACGAACTGCCCCAGCTTAGAATTGGTTTTTTCCAGCCGTCCATCGGCTTAAGACACGACGACCATACCGTACTTATCCGCCAGACGGCAGGGCTGAGAAGGGCTAATCCCGTTATTCCGCCGGATTATGCGGAGCTTGGAGCCGAAGCAAGCTATATTGCCTTTAAATTTTTAAATATCACCGCAGGAATATTTACTGCAGAGAGCATGTCGGAGAATATTGTTTTTAATTCACAGGGGCAGCCCCTTTCGCTTATCCCTGATGACAAAACTGCTCAATTAGTAAAAGCTGTTTATATGCCGCGTTTTTTTGGTAATATGCTCAATGTTCAGATTGGAGGAACTTATTTCTGGGGCGGAGATTTCAGCATAAGCGACGGCTTTTTGATGCTGGGATGGACCGACAGAATTTCCTTCATTGCCGAAATTATGATGAGTAATAAGGCAAACATCCGTGAAACGAGTAATTACCTGCTGGAGCTGATGTATCAGCTTCATCCCGCCCTAAAGCCATACATTAGGTATGAAAGCGCCTCAACTGATGATTTAACCGGCGCCTCAAAAATCACTTATGAAGCTAAGCAGTATGTTTTCGGTGTTAATTTTTATCCGATACCTTATGTAGAACTGAGGCCCGAATACCGCATTTATGACAGAGAAGCCGCCGAAGGTCATTCCGCCCAGTGGACACTCCAGCTTCATCTTTATTATTGACCCACTATTAAGGACTTTCCATATCTAATAAAAATAGATATGGAAAGCCTATTAATAACTACCTCACAATCGAAAACTGCTTTGTAACAGTTTCTTTCCCGCTTTTAAACTGAAAGCCGTGCCAGCCTTACATTATCCGCATCGAGGTATTTCGTTCCGTCTTTCTCAAGCCATACTTTGCTCCCGTCTTTCAGCCCACCGCCGTAAATTAAAACAGTGGCATAGCCGTTGTTTCCCGCTTTATTGCTATGCACTTCGCGCAGCCCGTTTACGCCTATGGTTTTATAAGCCGTGTCCGAACCGAGTTTGTTTTTTGCAATCAGTCTGACATCGTAAACGCCGGGTTCTAAATAATCATAGCTGGGATTTTTTGTTGTAGCTGCCGGGCTGCCGTCTCCGAAATCCCATTCAAATTCTTCCCCGAAAGTGCTTTTGTTCATAAAGGTAAATGTGTTTACCACGCTGTAAACATCGAAATCAGCTTCCGGTACAAATAATCTCGTGTGTACGCTGCTCCATAGGTTTCCGACATCCTGAAACTGTATGCTGAAAGATTCCGTATTTTCGGAAGGTATTTCAATCAGAATGTTAACTTCCGACTGCTCCACCGGCTGGGGAAGTTCAACTTCTTCGGCTATGTCGAAATCATTGTCGAACCACCAGCGGTAAGCTTTCACAAGATTTTCTTCATTGTCTGAGTTCCCCATCTTGAAAAATATGCTCGAGATAACTCCGCTCCATAAGCCGCCGCTGTCTTTAAAGCGAATGTTGAATGTATGGAAGCCGTTCTGAAAATCAGATAGATCGAGCAGATCATCTAAAATTATCTCGCGGTCCTGCGTTACTTGACCGTTTTTTACATAATCGTAATCATCCGCCCAGAATTCATATTCGACGATTTCATTTTCATCGCCGCCGTCGTTTCCCATTTTAAAAATAAGCTGAGAAACAGCACTGCTCCAGTTTCCTTCGCTGTCTGAAAATCGGATGTTAAAAAAATGGAAGCCCGGAGCGGCATCGGATAAGTCCAGTCCTTCCTCCAGTGTTATCTCTTCTGCTGGAGTAAGAGCCGAAGCCGTTTTATTCTGGTAATCACCATCCAGCCAAAACTCGTAGCCTGTTATATTATTTTGACTGAATGCAGCAGAATAAGCCAGAATAAGCAGAACAAATATTTTTAAAATTTTCATTTTTTCTCCTGTTTTACTTATTCTGTGCTTTAACTTTTATTTTCACCTGCAAATGTCCTTTGGGATTAGTAGATGTAGATATTTCTTTTTCAAGAACCTGTGGATTAACCGGGACTCCGCCCTCTTTGAAAGGATAGTCGCCGCCGTAAATTCCGACTTCTTTGCCGTCTGTGCCTGTTACGGCAGCTTTGGCGGCATCTGTCAGCGTATAATCATTCCCTTCCTGCCATCTGTAATCCTCATCAGTGAATGTGCCGTTAAAAATCTCAGAATGTTCTAAATCGAAACTGTTTTTATCATTGTCATTATTCTTTAAACTTCCTAAGGCTAAATCCGTTGTAAAAATATTATTATACCAAGCATTACCTTGGTCGTCAAATACACCTAATCTATCTTTTTGTAAGATAATACAATTCTTAAATTGAGTGTTGGAAACAGTATTTAATAATGCCCATAATGCGTCGCGGAATACAAAAATGCAGTTATTATAAATTACATTGTTGTTATGATTGAAAATTCTTCCGTAAAAGAAGCAATTTGAAATGTAAACATTCTCGGAGTAAGCGCCGTAATTCCAATCTCCGTTGAAAATGCATTCTGTGATGGTAATGTTCTTTGTTCCGTTATTTGTTGCATTACCGCCGAAACCCAAGTAAAAACCGCCGAGAACATGACATCTGCTTACGGTATAGCCGTCAGTTCCGGTGTTAACATCTTTGCCGAATCTGAGGTTACTTGTGATTTTTACCCCGGAAAGCGAGCCGCCGTCTGCGGTCATAATATGCAGATCACCGGTTAAAATCGTAATTCCGGCTTTTGCATATCTCGAATTATAACCGGCGCCGATGATATGAACACCTTTGTTGATTTCTACTTCGGCAACATTAAATGAACCGGGAGGGAGATAAATAATATCCCCGTCAGAAGCAGCATCAATTGCAGCCTGGAAGTCCTCGTAAGCAGTAGATGTGCTTCCGCTTTGAACGATGATATTATCTACGCTCAAAGTTACCGAAGTAAAAGCGAAGACAAAGAACAGAGAGATAAGCAATAGTTTTTTCATGGCAGTTTCCTTATGAATGTTTATAAATAAGTGGAAATAATTTTCATCTGTTTATTTTAGCCCCACCCTAACCCTCCCCAAAGGGAGGGCATTCAATGATCTTGCTCCCTCCCCTTGGGGAGGGCTGGGGTGGGGTCTCATACGGTTTTACATCTC
>CAZOBD010000038.1:0-27045 GCA_964577665.1 uncultured Hyphomicrobiales bacterium | reverse complement strand
ATTTGCTTCTGCCGCAATTATACCCGAAACTACGGTTCCATGTCCGTTTTCGTCGTTCGGTTCAGGGTCGGATTCAGAGTAATCGCCAATGTTGGTCAGAAGCTGGTCAACAAAATCATAGCCGATGACATCATCGGTAAAACCGTTGCCGTCATCGTCAATTCCGTTCAAATCGCCGGACACACCGTTTATTTCAACATCGGAGTTCCAGTTCTCAAAATATCCGCTTTGATTAATATCTTCGGCAGTATTTATCCAAAGGCTGTTTTTCAAATCAGGATGCTCATAGTCGATGCCTGTATCAATAACGCCAACTAATACACCCTCGCCGGATGCATAGTTCCAAGCGCTGTCAGCTTTTACCGCTTTCAATGCCCATTGGTTTTTATAGCCTTCGTCGTTGGGCTTTTCAAAATCTTTTGCATCTATGGTGAAAATGTAATTCGGAGTGAGCGAAGCCACGCCTTCCGTATTTCTTAAAGCAGCAATGTCTTTGGCATTTAAATCACTTACCATATAATAACCGGAAAGTTCTTTCAGCAGTCTTTCGCTTTCAGAGCTTAATATTCTGTTATTGTTCTTCTTCTCAAAAGCAGAAATCAAATCTTTGAAAACCGGCTCAGCCTGTATGGAAGGAAGTTTTTTCTTTTCTGAAAAAGACTTGTAATCACTCGTATTTTCAAGTTTTAATATATAGGAAACAGGACGGGCATAAGAAACCAGAACGCCCGTTGCAGCAAAAATTACTGCCATAATAAAAATATTTCTGCTATTTATCATTTTTTCCAAATATATTATAAACAAAATTATATCGTTTAAATCACAAATTTTTCTAATGTTAAACGTTTTATATCTGTATTTAGTTACATTTTATGGGAATATTTTCAGGAAATGTTTTTCAGGATTTCTACAACGGCATCTGCAAGAATGTCAGCAGAGCCTTTTTTGGTTCGGAACCAAAGTTCCGGTTCTATCACTTCCAGTTCTGCCAGAGCAGATTCGCCGCTGTCAAGCCATACATGGTCAACCCTTGCATAAACAGGCATTTCTCTGCATGAGGAGAGTACTTCTTCCGAAAAAGAAATGTCATCAGGAGATGCCTCGAAAAGGCTGAAAGTGCCTCCCCATTGATCCTGAACGCGGAAATCGCCGGGTTTTGCTTTTTTCAAGATGGAATGGCTGTAATGTCCGTTAAAAAATATATGAGAGGCTTCTCCCCTGCTCAGTATGCTTTCAATAAAGGGCTGAAGAAGCATTGACTCCGATTGTATAAGCTCCGAGAAAATCTTTCCATGCTTCTGAATATTATCCCGGGTCAGCACGTAAGTGTGCCTGCTACCGCCGGATACGGCGGGTTTCAGAATCAGCCTTTCAGCGCCGTTAAATCCGGAAATTTCTTCCAAAGTTCTTTTGTCCCCTATCTCGAAAAATCTTGTCGGAATAATAGTAATTCCTTTTTCTTCCAAGTCTTTAAGATAATGCTTATCCATATTCCATTTAATTGTATTATATGGATTTATCAGAAAAGTCTGTTCTTTTACTTTTTCCAGCCAAGAGTTAAATTCCTGAAATCTTTCGAAATAGTCCCATATAGTCCTAAAAAGCGCGGTGCGGGTGGATGACCAGTCAAAATCCGGATTGTCCCAGTTTGTTTTAATTACTTTAAGTCCTCTTGCTCTCAAAGCTTCTACAATCAGCGAATCATCAGTCAAAACTTTTTGAACATAAGGAGTAATTCTTTCAGGCTCCATAAAGTGCTTTGCGGTCAGCACTACTGTATCATATTTTTCCATAAAAGCAGAAAATCGGGTTAATCGTCAAAATCAAGTAACACACACCGTATCAAAAGGGAATATCGTCATCATCCGCTGGAGGTATTTCCTCACCGGAGAATGGCGGGGGTTCATTGGCTTCCGCCGAAGGAGAAACATTTTCAATCCGCCATGCTTCCAGATTCGTAAAATAACTGACATTTCCGTCTTTCTCCCAGCGCCTTCCCCGAAGATTGAATTGCACCTTTAATTCATCGTTGATATTGAAAATATCCAGCAAGTCGCATTTGTCCTGCGTAAGCTGAAACTTAATGTGATTGACAAACTCCCTGTCATTGACTGCATCTACCTGCTCAAGAACAAATTCCCTCTTCCTGAAACGCTCGGTTACCTGCTGAGTGTCAAACTTTTCAATTAATCTTCCTGAAAATTCATAGCTCATTATAACATAAATATTTTTGTTAGACATTTGTAAAATTAAAAAAAACAAGATATGCGTTTCACTACAAATATAAAAATGTGATGAAAAATTTTAAAATAGGATTACAATAGTCCGCATTTGATTTCGTCAACTTTCTAAGGATTTGAAATAAATAATAGAATAATGCTAAAGCTTTCAAAAAAAACGAAATACGCCATTCTGGCAATGCAGTACATGGCTGTAAATCCGGCAAAGATTGTTTCTGCAAAGGAAATTTCCGAAAATTTCGGTCTTTCCTTTGAGTTTATCTCAAAAATAATGCAGAATCTTAAGCTAGGCGGCTTAATCCGCTCTCAAAAAGGCGTAAAAGGCGGTTACGAATTAAACTGCCGTCCCGAGGAAGCTACAGTAGCGGATATTATTGACATAATTGAGGGGAAAGCAGCGCTTGTGGACTGTTTTGAAGACGAAGAGGTATGCACACGCTATGACGAATGCACAATCCGCAAGCCTATGGAACAGCTCCAGAAAGAAATTGACAGCGTTTTCGGCTCTATGACCCTCGCGGAACTTGCAAAGAATATGTTACATAAAAAAAGTGTTGAATATGCCTGAGAACAATGACCAGATACTCGATAAACTGTCGAAACAGGAATACAAATACGGCTGGACGACCAACATTGAGCAGGAGTTTGCTGCCAAAGGATTGAATGAAGATGTTGTTCGCTTTATTTCTGAAAAGAAAAAAGAACCGGAATTCATGCTGAAATGGCGGCTCAAAGCTTTTGAATATTGGAAAAAGATGAAAGAACCACGCTGGGCAAATTTGAAGTATCCAAAGATTGATTATCAGAATGCTTATTATTACGCAGCGCCGAAATCGAAAAAAGACGGGCCTAAGAGTATGGAGGAAGTAGATCCTGAAATCCGCGATACTTTTGAAAAACTCGGAATACCTCTCAGCGAACAGGAAAAATTATCCGGAGTGGCAGTTGACGCGGTTATGGACAGCGTTTCCGTTGCTACTACTTTTAAGGAAAAGCTGCATGAATTAGGTATTATTTTCTGCTCCATGAGCGAGGCTGTAAGAAATCATTCGGAGCTGGTAGAAAAATATCTCGGAACCGTCGTGCCTTATACCGATAACTTTTTCGCAACGCTGAACTCGGCAGTTTTCAGCGACGGTTCTTTTTGCTATATCCCTAAAGGAGTCCGCAGCCCGATGGAACTTTCAACTTATTTTCGGATAAATGCAATGCAGACCGGACAATTCGAAAGGACGCTTGTAATTGCCGACGAAGACAGTTATGTCAGCTATCTGGAAGGATGCACGGCACCGATGCGCGACGAAAACCAGCTCCACGCAGCCGTAGTAGAACTCATTGCGCATAAAAATGCACAAATAAAATACTCCACCGTTCAAAACTGGTATCCCGGAGACGATACAGGAAAGGGCGGAATATATAATTTTGTTACAAAGCGCGGACTATGCGAAGGCAACAACTCAAAAATTTCATGGACACAGGTGGAAACAGGCTCGGCTATTACCTGGAAATATCCCGGAAATATCCTTAAAGGCGACAACTCAATCGGCGAATTTTACTCCGTTGCCGTTACTAATAATTTTCAGCAGGCAGATACCGGTACTAAGATGATTCATCTCGGGAAAAACACCAAGAGCCGCGTTGTTTCAAAGGGTATCTCCATCGGAAAGAGCCAGAACAGTTACCGCGGTCTTGTGCAGATTAATAAAAAAGCCGAAAATGCAAAAAATTATTCACAGTGCGACTCACTGCTTATCGGAGATAAATGCGGAGCGCATACGTTTCCTTATATAGACGTACAGAATCCTACAGCAAACGTAGAGCATGAAGCTACAACTTCAAAAATTGCCGAGGATATCCTCTTTTACTGCAATCAGAGGGGCATTTCGACAGAAGACGCAGTGGCGCTCATCGTAAACGGCTATGCCAAAGAAGTGCTAAATCAACTTCCCATGGAGTTTGCAGTAGAAGCTCAGAAGCTCCTTTCGGTTACGCTGGAAGGAAGCGTAGGGTAAGTTATAATAATTAAGTTATAATAATCTAGTTTTTTGAAAATATAAACAAATTATCAAGATGAAACACCCATGATTTGGGAAAATCACACAAGGGGATGATTATTTTTGGTAGATTTGCCAAGTAGTAGAGAAAAAAAAGTAATGTAAATTTAAAACCGGAAGAGACCCCACCCCGGCCCTCCTATTTAAATACATTAAAAACAGGAGGGAGATAAATCAATGAATTCCCTCCCTTTGGAGAGGGTTAGGGTGGGGCTTAAAATAAACAGATGAAACACCCATTATTATGGGAAAATCAAACACGGGGATGATTATTTGAGAGTTAATGCAAAACAGAGTTTTGAAAGAAAAGAACATTACCAAATCGGAGTTTGGGAATGAGTTGCATAAAAAATTTCATTCCGGCTGGAGCGAAGCGGAATGTCGGAATCTCAAGAATTAAGATCCCCCTATCCCCCTTATAAATAAGGGGGAATAAAAAGAATTACTCCCTCCCTTACCTGTAAGGGAGGGTTGGGGAGGGATCAAAAGGACAATTTCATTCATCCGATGTCTGCCAGACATCGGATGAATTTGAACTGAAGCGGAAATGAAAAATAAACAGAAGAAACGGCAATGATTTGGATAATCACATAAGGGCATATTTATTTGAAAAGGACAATTTGGATGAATATGGAACTTAAAAAATAAATAGATAAATTACATTTTAGCGCAAAATAATAAAATTAAAATATATAATTCAAAAACGGAGTTAAAAATTTATGGCTTTATTGAAAATAAAAGATCTAAGAGTTAGTGTTGAAGGAAAAGAAATTCTAAAGGGCTTTAACTTAACTGTTAATGCCGGCGAAACCCATGCGATTATGGGACCAAACGGCACCGGTAAAAGCACTCTCGCCTCTGTCATAACCGGCAAGGAGGGCTTTGAAGTTACCTCCGGTGAAGTACTCTATGAGGGTAAAAATATTTTTGACATGCAACCTGAGGAGCGCGCCCGCGAAGGTGTTTTTCTTGCTTTTCAATATCCGGTTGAAATACCGGGCGTTTCTACTGCCAATTTTATGAAGACGGCTGTTAACGAAATACGCAAGCACCGCGGCGAAGACCCACTGGATGCAATGGAATTTTTACAGGCAATGCGCGAAAAAGCCGCTTTGGTAGAAATGGATAAAAGCTTTTTCAGCCGCTCTGTCAATGAGGGCTTTTCCGGTGGTGAGAAAAAGCGCAACGAGATTTTCCAGATGGCTATGATGGACCCGAAACTCGGAATACTCGACGAAACTGACTCAGGGCTTGACATCGACGCTTTGAAAGTAGTTTCCAACGGGGTAAATAAATTGAGAAGAAAAGATAATGCTTTTATAGTAATCACACATTACCAAAGGCTTTTAGATTACGTTATACCCGATGTGGTACATATTCTTTATGACGGACAGATTGTAAAATCAGGCGGCAAAGACCTTGCACTTGAACTCGAAGAAAAAGGCTATGACTGGGTAAAAAAAGAGCTTTATGGAGAATAAAAAATCGGGGAAAACATGAGTAAGAAAATAGATTTAAAGAATATTTATCTTCAGGAATTTGATAAACTGAAAGCTAAGCTGAACGGCTCGCGCAGCAGCGAACTTTTCAAAAAAAGACAGGAAGCCCACGAAAAGTTTGCCGAGCTGGGCTTCCCGACAAGAAAACACGAGCAGTGGCGGTTTACGAATATCGCCTTTCTAAACAGGAATGAATTTCTGCCTGTATCAGAAGCAGATGACAGCGGTTTGAAATCGGAAGATTTTGAAAAATATTTCTTGAAGGGAAAAAATAAATACAGACTGGTCTTTGTTGACGGCTTTTTCTCAAAAGAGCTTTCCAAAGTTAATCACGATAAAGGCAGTATAATAACGGGCAGCATGGAAACTCTTCTTTCGCAGAATTTCGAGCCTGCAGTAGAAAATTTCGGCACAATAACCGACAGCGAAAATGAAGCTTTTGCTGCCTTGAACACAAGCCTTGCGCTCGACGGCGCCTTCATTTATATACCTGCCGGAATTGCCGAAGAAGAACCGGTACAGGTTCTTTTCATAAGCGGCGGCAGCGATAAGCAGCCACTCGTACAGCCGAGAAATCTGATAATCGCCGGAGAAAATTCCATTGCAAAAATAGTATTCAGATACATCACCGTCGGAGAAAACGACGCTTTTGTAAATATGGTTACCGAAGGCATAGTAAATGAAAATGCAAATCTTGAGCTTTACAGCATACACGACGACGAAAAATCTTATTATATCCATTCAACGGACTTCGTCCAGAAGGAACGTTCTGTTTTCCATGACTATAAAGTGAATCTGAAAGGACCTTTTGTAAGGAATAATCTAAATACTAAGCTCGACGGACAACACTGCGAGGCAAATTATTACGGATTATACTATCTTGAAAACAATGACTTTGCAGATAATCACACTATTGTCGATCATGCTCTTCCTAATTCGCACAGCAGCGAATTTTACAAAGGCATACTTGACGGCAAAGCAAGCAGCGTTTTCAGCGGTAAAATTTTGGTCAGACCCGACGCTCAAAAGACAAACGCTTTTCAATCGAACAAAAACGTTCTGCTTACTCCCGATGTAAAAATCCATACCAAGCCCCAGCTTGAGATTTTTGCCGACGACGTAAAATGCAGTCACGGAGCCACCTCAGGAGCATTGGACGAATCTGCAATGTTTTATCTGCAGTCCAGGGGAATATCGCGAAAAGACGCTAAATCAATGCTTGTGCTCGCTTTCGCCAATGACCTGCTGGAAAATATTAAGATAGAAGAACTTAGATTGGAAATAAAAGAAATAATAGCCGCAAGGCTCGGTATAAATTATGAAGAAATTGAAGTATAAAGAATACAATTACTAGTTGCATATATTTAAATAATGTTTTTATGCGAAATCTTTCGAACAAAGAAGTCTCAGATTTAACAAGTACAAAACTTGACATTAATTCTACCAAAACATGTGAATGTAAAGAAAACCATATTAATTGTTTAGAAGCAAAAGAATGGTTAAAAAATCAATTGGGTGTCTGGGAGTTTTATTATGAGAAAAGAGATATAAGAGACAAAAAACTTCATCCGGCAACATTTCCAATATCTTTAGCTAAAAGAGTTATTGAACTGTTTTCACACAGAGGGGAGCTTGTTTTAGATCCGTTTGTTGGAAGCGGTACTACTCTTGTAGCAGCTAATGACTTGGATAGAAATGCTGTTGGTTTTGACCTAAAAAAAGAATATATTGATTTATGTAATAACAGACTTGATGAAACAAGTATGTTTAATAAATCGAAACAGATTCCTGTTCTTGAAGATGCAAGCAAAATAAAGAACTACTTGGAAAACGAATCAGTTAAGTTGATTTTTACTTCACCTCCTTATAGTAATTTATTAAATAGGAAAAGAAAAAATAAATCTAGAAGAGACAGAAAAAATGATCAGTTTATGAAAGTTGAGCAATATTCCCAAGATGATAGAGATTTAGGTACTTATGAATTAGAGAAATACACAAATAAGATGGGTGATATTTTCGAAGAACTATTGCAACTATTAAAGCCAAAAGGACACTGTGTTATTAATGTACCGGATATGTGGTGGGAAAATGAAAGAATTACAATTCATTTGTCTATTATTGAAGAACTTCGTAAAAGAGGATATGAGTTTAGAAATACAATTATTTGGGATAGAAGAAATATTGTTAATAGAATTGGTATTTTTGGATGGCCAAGCAATTACATAACAATGGGCACTACATTTGAATACATATTACATTTTTGGAAACCAATATAAACTATAAAAATGGAAAAATATTCGAAAGCTTCTTTGATTAAAAAATTAAAGAAAATAAGAGATTCCGGATGGATTGAAAACAGAAGATTAGGTAATTCTGGAGGCATTGGAAACACATTAGAAGATTTGTTAGGAATTGAAGAGAATAATTTACCACTTCCAAATGCATCTGAATGGGAATTAAAGTCTCAGAGATTGAATACATGTTCATTAACTACTCTTTTTCATATGGAACCTTCTCCTCGTGCTTTTAGATTTGTTCCCAAAATATTCCTGTCAAAATATGGGTGGTTACATCAAGAAGCTGGAAAAAGATATCCTGATAATGAAATGAGTTTTCGACAGACAATAGGTGGTAAGAATTATAGTGATAGAGGATTTAAGGTTATTATTGATAGCAAAAAAAGAAAAGTTCTTATAACTTTTAACAAAGATTATGTTGATGAAAGGCACTTTAATTGGTTAAAAACCGTTAATAAGAAAATTGGTTTAGATGAGCTTGACCCTCAGCCATATTGGGGATATGATGATTTATTTCATAAAGCTGGAACAAAATTAAAGAATTGTTTCTATGTTCAAGCAGAAGTAAAAAAAGAAAAAGGAAAAGAATTCTATCATTATCAAAAAATATTAATGTTGAAAGATCTGAGTATGAGAAAGTTTTTGAATGCTTTGAAAAACAATGACATACTAGTAGATTTTGATGCTCGAACTGGACATAATCATGGCACGAAATTTCGTTTGAGACAGAATAGATTTCCAAATCTTTACAAAACAACAATTGAGTATTAATTAACTAAATTATTTATAATCTTGACACATCTAACATGATTGAAAATTATAACATTGATTCTATCAGGAAAGATTTTCCTATTTTACACAGGAAAGTGCACGGTAAACCTTTGATCTATCTTGATAATGCTGCTACTACGCAGAAGCCGCAGGCGGTTATAGATACGTTAGAGAAATACTACCGTGAAACAAACAGCAATATTCACCGGGGAGTGCACTATCTTTCCCAGATATCAACTCAGGAATACGACCAAGCACGCACGACCGTGCAGAATTTTCTTGGTGCAAAACATTTCGAGGAAATTATTTTTACGCGGGGAACCACCGAGTCAATAAATCTTGTGGCATCCGCCTGGGGCAGGGAAAAACTTAATGAAGGCGACGAAGTGATAATATCGCACATGGAACATCACTCCAACATTGTCCCTTGGCAGATCATCTGCCAAGAGCGCGGAGCAATTCTAAAAGTAGTGCCAATCAACGATGCCGGAGAGTTCATTTTTGAAGAATACGAAAAACTCCTTTCCGACAAGACAAAATTAATTTCAATCGTACATGTATCGAATTCCTTGGGAACAATTAATCCAATCAAGGAAATAATTGATAAGGCGCATGAAAGGGATATTCCCGTTTTGGTCGATGCCGCTCAGTCCGTACAGCATTTGAAAGTTAATGTACAGGAGCTAGGCTGTGATTTTTTGGCGGTTTCAGGGCATAAAATCTTCGGGCCCACAGGAATAGGCGCCCTTTATGCAAAAAAAGAAATTTTACAAAAAATGCCTCCCTACCACGGCGGCGGCGACATGATAGAATCCGTAAGTTTTGAAAAAACAACCTATAATGAACTTCCTTACAAATTTGAAGCAGGCACTCCAAACATAGCTGGTGCAATTGGCTTTGCCGCTGCAATTAAGTATCTTGAAGAAATTGGTCTTGACAGAGTATCGGCATACGAGGAAACACTCATTGATTACGGAATGGGAAAACTTTCCGAAGTTGATGGTTTAACTATGATAGGTACAGCACGTAAAAAAACCAGCGTAATTTCTTTTGTTCTTGACAACGTGCATCCCCACGATATCGGTACTTTCCTTGACATGGACGGCATTGCCGTTCGTACAGGACACCACTGCTGCGAGCCTGTCATGCGCAGGTATTCGATTCCGGCAACAACACGTGCTTCCGTAGCGCTGTACAATAAGAAGGAAGAGATAGACGTTTTGGTTGAATCTATTAAAAATGTCATTAAAATGTTTGGATAAAAATCAGGAAATATCATGACTGAAGAGCTGCAGGAACTATACAAAGAAGTAATATTTGATCACAACAAAAATCCGAGAAACTACGGGTTTCTTGAAATTGCGAACAAGAAAGCCGAAGGACACAATCCGCTTTGCGGAGACCATTTCAATGTGGAAATTCTCGTGGACGACGACAACGTTATTAAAGATATTAAATTTCACGGTGCAGGCTGTGCCATCTCCAAAGCCTCAGCATCCATTATGACAACTATTCTCAAGGGGAAAACCGTTGAGGAAGCAAAAGACCTTTTTGATAAGTTCAGAAAGATTGTAACCGAAGAGGGGGACGGCAGTGAAGACGAACTTAATTTGGGCAAGCTGGCAGTTTTCTGCGGAGTGCGTGAGTTTCCCACACGCGTAAAATGCGCTTCTCTTGCCTGGAACACGATGTACCACGCCTTGGAAGAAAAAGCAGAAGCCGCAAAAACCGAATAAATTTTTTAGAATGGCGATAGAATTATGAAATTAACTTTCTGAGTTTAAATATAATTGAGTCAGAATGTTCAATAGCAATATAATCCTAAAATATCAGATAACTTATGAACATATTTATCAAATTGTTTTCAAGAGATCCCTCCCCGGCCCTCCCTTACAAGTAAGGGAGGGAGGAAGACATTTTTATTCCCCCTTATTTATAAGGGGGTTAGGGGTGACCTCTTCATCAAGTTTTTTTATTTGCCATGTCTTAAGTACAGTACATTGCATCCATATATTATGTAATAAGGTATAACAACTCAGAAATTTGAATTATGAAATTAGGTGCTTTCTCAATCAGTCTTAGCGTTAAAGATCTGAAAATCTCCAAAAAGTTTTATGAAAATCTCGTTTTCTCTGTTTTTGGAGGAGATCTTGATAAATATTATCTTATTATGAAAAATGAAAATTCTCTTATCGGTCTTTTTCAGGGAATGTTTGCGGGAAATATCTTAACTTTTAATCCCGGATGGGATGAAAATGCTAATGAACTTGATTCTTTCACTGATGTCAGGGAAATTCAGCGTTCTTTAAAAGAAAAAAGTCTAAATTTTGAAGCAGAAGCTGATGAAAATGGAAAAGGTCCTGCCAGCTTTGTAATAAAAGACCCTGACGGAAATGTTATTCTTGTCGATCAGCATATTTAGTATGTATTATCAACTCAAAAAAAATTATGTCAAGCAAAGAAGAAATTGATGCAATCAAGCAGAAGATCATCGAAAAGATGAAAACGGTATTTGATCCGGAAATACCGGTCAACATCTATGAACTGGGGCTTATCTACGATATTCAGATAACCGAATCCATGGAAGCAGTCATTTTAATGACCCTTACAGCACCCAACTGCCCGGAAGCGGAATCCCTTCCCGTAGAAGTAGAAATGTCTGCAAAAGAAGTACCGGAAATCAAAAAAGCAAAAGCTCTTATCACTTTCGACCCGCCCTGGGACAAAGACAAAATGAGCGAAGAAGCAAAACTTCAGCTAAATTTGTTATAATAGCCATACTGCATATTCATCCGAAGACTTTAAGTCATCGGATGAATGTATATAAATGTAAGATAAATAATTTAATTTTGCTAAAAGGGACAGTGAATTTTTATAAACAACTAAACTTTTTGCCCTTATGAATTTAAGTGCTGCCCTGAGATTTGATAATATCAAAAAGTGATATCTATAGTTTATGCGGCGGCGTTTATTTTGTTTGGGCGTATTCCATGAATTTTTCTGTGAGTAGGAGTATTATTATGATTAAATGAAAAAATAATTTTATTTTTATAAGCGTCTGAATTGTTAATTGTAATTAGACAAATAATTTTGAGCTTAAACAAAAAAACCGGCGAATTCTATTTCCGCCGGTTTCTTGATGTAAATTTTCTTGAAGATTTACATTTTTTGTATCATTTTTGCAATGATTACATTTACTCCTTTTACTCTCTTAACATCACCGATTATTCCAATTTGTTCGGCAATAGAATACTTTGCCAGTTTTTCTCCGGCAAAAGTACCGTCTTCGTTATAAACAAAGTAAATTTTGCCACCTGAAAGAAAGACAATAGGTTCTCCCTGAGCAACCATGTTAGTTGCCTGAGCTTTAGTCAAATTTTCATTGCCGCCGAAAACCATATTTTTCAAGCTGACTACTTTGCCGGGCATGGGTTTGTTGGAAGCCTGGGGTTCCGGTTCGGCTTTTGCTTCTTTTTCAGATTCGGATGCCATTGCTACATCCTCTGCTTCCGGAGCAGGCTGTTCGGTTTCTGCAGGAGTTGTATCGGCAGCCTGCATATCTTCAATACTTTTTGCGGGTTGTTCTGTTACGGTATCATCTTTGGGCTGGTCAGCATCTTTTTTGCCTGCTTCTTCACAATTCAGAACCGCAAGCATAAAAAGTGCGAAATAAGCAGTAATAATGAGAAATTTTTTCATGGAATTCTCCCTTGATTATTTTTAAATACAACAGCTTCTTTTATGTAATCAAAAACGGCATTCCGATTTTTTTATCAGAATGCCTGAAAAAAACTATCTTATAATTCTTTTTTTATCATTGCATACGGAACACCGGCGCCCATCTGATATGACACTACGGCATTGATGTAAGTCTGATCTTCCAGACCGGCATCATAAGTTAAAAATGAGCCGTTCTGATAAGGGATAAATACTTTAGCATAATGATATTCACTTTCCTGCGGGATCATTCTTCTTACTATAAGCACGATATTTTCACTATACTGAGTAAGATCTACTATTCTTTCCTGAAATTTCGTTGGATCGGTGTTAAGAGCCTGACTGTCAAATACTTCATCAAGAGAATTAACACCTGTGATAACTTCTGAACTGATTTCGACTGTATTTACAGGATCATTTGTGTAATTATAATTGATGAGCTTAGCGGAACCTAATTTCACTCCGTTGTCTCTGGTATCAAGTCCCAAATCCCATTTTTCTCCATCCTTAACTTTCCAGACGGTAGGAGTCTGCGTATCTTCGTCATATAGGTTTAAGCCGCTTCCGAAAGTACTGTTCGAATTATAAACCTTTATCGGTTCATCAAATTCATTAAATGTGTAACGTCCAGCCGGAGACCACTGCACTGTTGCGGCTGTGCTGAGTTCGCCCTCGGTGGAAACAGAGCGTAGCTCGAATGTGTAAATTGTGCCTTCGTCAAGTCCGCTTATGTCTCCCAAATTGTTATTCTTGCCGATTATTTCAGGCTGTGTGGGTCCTCCGCCTACTACGGTAAGCTCATAATGGTCAAATTCTGCATTGTTAACATCCACAGAGTGGTCCCATTTAATGCGTACTGTCTGATTGTCAATGGATGTAGCTACTAAGTTTGTAGGCGGTTCGGGTGTAAATACCGTGGGTTCGGGTTCAGTTGATTCTTCGTCGCAAGATACCAGGAAAAGCGAGGCAACTGCGAGCGCTGCGAGAATGATCTTCCAAGTTGAAAGTCTCATGTAATTTCCTCCTATTGGTGAAAAAACTTGATTACGTATATTTTAATATTAACGAAACTATATTTAAATTATTTATTTTTTCGAGGTATAAATTATTTTTCGGAAGCCAGAGCAAGCTCGCGGGCAAGTTCTTCGGTCAGTTTTCTTCTGTCATACCGGCTTATGAAAGCATCGGAAGGACGCGGGAGACTGTCTGCTTTCCAGAGTTTGTAAAGATCGGTAATTGCTTTCTCGATGGCTTTTACATCTTTGGGATCGGAAGCTATAGCCGCCTTTGACTCTAAAGCGGTCTGCCTGATGATACCGTCAGGAGCGCAGACCAGTATCGGCTTTTTTGCTCCGAAATATTCATACAGCTTGCCCGGAGTGCGCACGGTATCGTCCAGCATCAGCCAGAGAGCATCAGAAGTAAGCAGGTTTTGAACAGCAGCTTGATGATTAACATATCCCGTTATATTGACAGTATCTTCCAATTTATACTTTTTTACATATTTCAGGTGGTTTTTTCTCATTAGTCCCGTAAAGCGGGCTTCAATTTTTCCGCGGGCTTCTTTGTTTTTTTGTAAAAAGGAAGACAAAGCGTGGAGAAAATATTTTGGTGTTCTGTTGTCTTGGAAAATGCCGGAATGCGCTATAGTGAATTTCTTGGGATCTGGAGATACGTCTCCCGCTTTTTCGAAGTCCTCCTGATCGAAACCGTGAGGGATAATTGAAACGTCGCTGTGAGAAAGAAAACGGTGGCGCAGAAGCAGCGATTCTTTTGCTCTGCGAGTGATGACTATTGTCTTATGCACCTTCCTCAGGATTTCTTTTTCTAATTTTAGGCTGTATAGCTTGTGAAAAGGCGTTGCGTAAAAATGAAAGGGATTTTCTATCCATTCGTCTCGGTAATCAATTATATAAGGGATACCGTGTTTTTCATATATTTCCTTTGCTATTAGGAAATCTGTGAAGGGAGGGGCAGTGGCAAATACAACATCAATACTGTGTTTTTTAATAATATTTTCTGCCAGAGACACAGCCTCTTTTTTCCAAGGGATTTTGCTGTCGGGCTGATAAAAAGTCTGCAGCAAGCCTCTGCCGATTTTCTGTTCTAAGGAAGATGGAAACCTCCGGGGTTTTGTGCAGGAAGTTTTTTCCGGCATATTGCCCGTACGGTAAACTAAAATATCATCAGATGCCAGATCCTCTTCGAGTGTTTCGTCGTATGCATAATAATTTTTTGGCGGAGACGCCAAAACAACCGGGCGCCAATCGAACTGGGGCAGATATTTCACAAATTTCAGACTTCTCTGAACTCCGCTAAGCCCCATCGGCGGAAAATAATAGGCAATGAAAAGTACTTCTCTTTTTTCCATCAGCCCGCCGCTCCCTTACTATTAGTGACAGACCTGTGCAAAATCAAAAACACTCCTTTTTAAACAACAATGAGTTCCTCCGGCGGTGTGCTTATTGCTTCGCCGGCATTTCTGGTAATGAGCATCAAGTCGGCGATTCTTATGCCAAAGCTGCCTTCATCATAAAAACCGGGATGCAGCACCAGAACTGATGAATCGGGTATTATCTGGTCTTCACGTCCTTTTGCTATTATCGGCATTTCTTCTACCCGCAGACCGATTCCGTGCCCAAGCTGCGGCGGCATCAAGTCTTTTTTCCTGATTTTTTTCATGGGGGCGCGCATCATATCATCTACTGTAGTACCGTTCAGACCGGGCATTACTCCTTTTAAAACCGCATTCCATGCATTCACGATTCCGCCGTAAATATCGCTTTGTTCCTTGGTGGCTTTGCCGTAAGCAACCGTTCGGGCTATCCGGGAAGTAAAACCGTTTATCTGAAATCCGAAATCGAAAATAATCAGATCATTCTTTTTTATTTTGCGGTCTCCGGTTTTAGACCAGTAAAAGGAAGTATTCTCACCGCTTGCCACTATAGGCTCGAAGGCGATGGCTTCAGCGCCGAGTTTGCGGCCTATGTATGTAATCTCAATAGCCAAATCGCGCTCTGTAACGCCGGTTTTGATGTTTTTAATAACTTCGTCGAATACTTTTTGGCACAGATCGGTAGCTTCTTTGATATATACCCTTTCTTCGGGCGCTTTGGGCATAGTGAAGCGCTCTACCATCTCCGGCGCCGGTTTGAATTTAAAGGGTCTTATTTTATTTCTGATACTCACGGCATCGGAGTAAGAAAGATGATCGCTTTCGAAAGCGATAGCAGATACGTTTTTGAAAGCTTTGTCTTTTTTAACAAATGTCCACACGTCTTCCGCTATGTGTGTGTGCAGCTTTTCAAAGGGGTAAAGTTCTCCCTCTATCTGCTTTTCAAAGCGCCGGTCGGTAACAAAATGAAGCTCTTTATCTTTTTTCATAAACATAGCGCCGTTTTCGCCGGAAAAATTAGTCAAATACCTCACATTCGAAGGATTGGTTATAACCAATGCCTCTACCTTCAGTTCGTCAAACTGAAACCATAACTGCTCGAGTCTTGTATCAGCCAGCTTGGGATAGGTATTCTTTTCGGCAGTATCAGCCGATGTTTCGGCAGGCTTGGACGTTTCTTTTGTCGGAGTGGGTGTTTTCTTTGCGGCAGGCTTTCTTTTTGCAGGGGTTTTCTTGGCAGCAGAAGTCTTTGTAGTTTTAGCGGCATTTGTATCAGCCGTTTTTCTTGCCGTGCTTGTTTTTTTAGCAGGACTTGCTTTTTTAGCAGTAGTACTTTTCTTAGCTGCGGCAGGTTTCTTTGCTTCCGAAGAAGGTTCCTTTTCTGTTTTTGTAGCTTTCTTTGCCATAATACTCAACGAATTTATTTAACAAAGTAATTTGGCGCTTCCTTAGTGATGATGACGTCGTGAGGATGAGATTCTCTCAGACCGGCAGCAGTCATTTTAATAAAGCGGGCGCGGAGTTTCATCTCTTCGATGGTTCTGCAGCCGCAGTAACCCATTGAAGACCTGAGCCCTCCGATTATCTGATATATTGTATCGCTGACAGAGCCTTTATAAGGGATTCTGCCTTCGATTCCTTCGGGTACGAGTTTTGAAATTTCATCTTCGACATCCTGAAAATATCTGTCTGCGGAACCTTCCTTCATGGCGCCTATTGACCCCATCCCCCGGTAAATTTTATAGGCACGTCCTTCGTAGAGCATTTTCTCGCCGGGGCTTTCCTCATGACCTGCAAAAAGGGAACCTACCATAACCGAATCGGCGCCTGCGGCTATTGCCTTGGGCACATCGCCTGTCTGCTTTATTCCGCCGTCGGCAATAATTGGAATATCGTGCTTATCGGCAATGCGTGCTACGTTCATAATGGCAGTAAGCTGGGGAACTCCCACACCGGCTACAACCCGCGTTGTACATATCGAGCCGGGGCCTATCCCTATCTTCAAACCGTCTGCTCCCGCTTCTATCAAAGCTTCTGCTGCTTCAGAGGTTCCGATATTTCCGGCAATAACCTGAAGAGCAGGATATTTTCCTTTCAAGTCCTTAATGGTTTTTATAACGCCCAGGCTGTGCGCATGAGCAGTGTCAACGAATACAGCGTCAACACCGGCGTCCATTAAAGCTTCGACCCGCTCCATAGTGTCGGGCGACACTCCTATGGCAGCGGCGGCATTAAGCCTGCCGTGACTGTCTTTGCAGGCATTGGGATGTCTTTTTTTCTTTTTTATGTCTTTGAAAGTTATCAATCCGCGCAGGATATTATTGTCATCCACTACGGGAAGTTTTTCAATGCGGTGCTTCTGAAGGAGTCTTTCTGCGGTTTCAAGGGTTGTACCCAAAGGCGCCGTAAAAAGGTCTCCTTTTGTCATAACCTTCTCGATTTTTTCACCGGGATCAGGATCAAACCGTAGATCGCGGTTTGTTATAATGCCCGTAAGTCTATCGTTTTCATCGACTATGGGAATACCGGATATATGGAATTTAGCCATTATGTCGAGAGCGTCTTTTACTAATTTGTCTCCCGTGAGTTTGATAGGTTTTTGTATCATACCGCTTTCAGAGCGTTTTACCCTGTCAACGTGGTCTGCCTGTTTCCGAATGGAAAGATTTTTATGTATAACTCCTATGCCGCCCTCGCGTGCTATGGCAATAGCCATGTCACATTCGGTTACGGTGTCCATAGCGGCGCTTATCACCGGAATATTCAAAGAGATTTCCCTGGTTAGTCGTGTGCTTATGTCTGTGTCTCTCGGCAGTATTTCAGAATACTGTGGCACTAAAAGCACATCATCGTAGGTAAGTCCTTCTTCGAGTATTTTTTCTAAGTCCATTGTCTCGCTTTCCTGAATTAGCTATTTTTGGATAGACTGATTAGACTGAATTTTATTGGAGTTTTTAAAATGGCAATACCAAGCCGTCCGACTTGGTATTGTCTTAAAATGTTGCTTTTGTTCGGTTTTCTTTTCTATTTCTATTAATATTACAGACTTTCTGCCGCTTTTATTCTGTTTTTAATTTCTTTGATTTTAACAGCCGCCAAATCTTTATCTTCGCCGGATTCCTCTTTCAGCGAAAGCCGCGCCTGCTCAAGAGCCTGCTCTTCGGCACTCTTGTCGAGCATGGAAGCAAGAACTGCAGTTTCAACCAAAACAGACACTTTGTTCTGCCTTACTTCTGCAAAGCCGGAACCCGTTGCAAAAATCATCTTTTCTCCGCCCTTGTCAAGCACTTTTGTGATGCCGGTATCAAGAGAAGACACAATGGGGGCATGGTTGTACAAAACCTGAAAACTGCTCAGCGAACCGGGCAGAGAAACTGATGAACCGCTGCCCCGGTAAATTTTTTCGTGTGGAGTAACTATTTCTATTTCCAGTAATTTTTCTTCTGCCATAATTTTCTTTTTTTAATTATGAACGAAATTTTAAAAATTAGTATGTGTCAGGCGCTTTCTTTTTTGGCTCTGTCGTAAACTTCGTCAATTGTACCGGCATAGCTGAAGTATGCTTCCGGCACTTCGTCGAGCTCACCTTCCAAAATTGCCTTAAATCCTGAAATTGTGTCATCAATTTTTACGTATCTGCCTTCATAGCCGGTGAACTGCTCAGCGACAAAGAAAGGCTGTGAGAAGAATTTCTGGATCTTTCTTGCGCGGTAAACCGTCATCTTGTCTTCGTCTGAGAGTTCGTCCATACCTAAAATGTTTATGATATCCTGAAGGTCTTTGTATGTCTGAAGCACTTTCCTGACCTGCATGGAAATATCGTAGTGCTCTCTGCCGATAACGTTGGGATCGGAGATACGCGATGAAGAATCGAGCGGGTCAACGGCAGGATACAGACCAAGCGATGCAATCTCGCGGGCAAGCACCGTTTTTGCGTCAAGGTGAGTAAATGTGTTTGCCGGAGCAGGGTCTGTCAAGTCGTCTGCGGGTACATACACAGCCTGAACGGATGTGATAGAACCCTTTGTAGTTGAGGCAATTCTTTCTTCTAAAAGACCGAGCTCAGTGGCAAGTGTAGGCTGATAACCCACCGCCGAAGGCATTCGTCCGAGAAGTGCGGACACTTCCGAACCTGCCTGAATAAACCTGAAAATATTGTCAATAAAGAGAAGCACATCTCTGCCTTCATCGTCGCGGAAGAATTCGGCTAATGTTAAAGCTGAAAGAGCAACTCTTGAACGCGCTCCGGGAGGTTCGTTCATCTGTCCGAAAACAAGAGCAGTTTTGTCGATAACGCCCGATTCGGTCATTTCAAGATAAAGGTCGTTTCCTTCGCGTGTGCGCTCTCCGACGCCTGCGAAAACGGAGAGACCGCCGTGGTGCTTAGCAATGTTGTGTATAAGCTCTTGAATAATAACGGTCTTACCAACGCCTGCACCTCCGAAAAGGCCTGTCTTGCCGCCTTTTGTAAACGGCTCGATAAGGTCGATGACCTTAATGCCCGTTTCAAACATTTCCTTTTTTGTGCTGAGTATAGAAAAGTCCGGCGAGGGACGATGAATAGGATATCTTGTTTTTGAGTTTATTTCACCCTTACCGTCAATTTCGCCGCCGGTGATGTTTATCATTCTGCCTAATACTTCCGGTCCGACAGGAACTGATATGGGCTGCCCGGCATCTATAACTGTCATGCCTCTTACAAGACCGTCGGTAGTATCCATTGCAACTGATCGCACCCTGTCTTCGCCGAGGTGCTGCTGCACTTCGCAGACCAGTGTGCTCTCTTCACCTGTTTCTGGAGATTTTCTTTTAATTTCAAGAGCGTTTAATACAGAGGGTATTTTCCCCTCTGAAAATTCCACGTCAACGACGGGACCGATAACCTGAACTATTCGACCTTCATTCATGTTTTAGTAACCCTTTGATTTTTTTGTATTTAAAATGCAATTGTATTCTCTTTTCTCAATTTATGTTTATGCAATCTGTTAAAAGTCAAAATTAAACAATTCGTTTATCATTGCAAAGTTTTCAAAAGAAATAAATTTCATTCTGTATCAATGTGTTATTAAAAAGATTTCTCAGGGCAATGAAATTCCTTTTCTTGCGGCAAAAGCCAAAATCCTTTGATCGGGTTGTCCTCCCCTTTTAAGTATTTCTTTATAATACTTTGTTGCTTTTTTGTATTCCCCTTTTAAAAAATAAAATTTAAAGAAGTTATTGAAAGCCTGCGGCGAGGAAGGATTCAGCCGTACTGCACGCTCCCACATGTTCAAAGCTTCCTCGTCCCTGCCCGCAGATGCAAGGGCATTGCCGAGCAGATTCAGATTTTCATAGCGGGTAGGAGGATATTTTTCAACGGACAGTTTGTATGCTTCTATAGCTTTCTCGTGCATACCAAGCTGAAAGTAAAGCGAGCCTAATTCATTAAGCCATTCAAACTGCTTTCCCGTACCGAATGCTGCTTTTTCGAGATATGGCAGCGCTTCCTCCATTCTGCCTGTCAATACCAATGACTTTGCAGCATTGTAATTGGCAATAGGCTCCAGGGGATCAATATCCAAAGCTTTTTTAGCCGTGGAAAGCGCTTTTTCGTAACGTTTTGTGTTTATGTAAACCGCCGAAAGATCTATGTAAATATTCTTATTGTCGGGATTCCTCTCCAAGGCTTTCATATATAGACTTACGGCTGTTTCGTAATCTTTTTCCCAGAAATGAGTTTTTGCAAGATCGTACCAGCCTCGAGATTTCCAGGGGTACATTTCTGTCATGTGTCCCCAGAAAGCTTTCCTGCCGTCAAATTCTCCGTGATACATGAAAGACCTGACTGTAAATGCCGTGAAAATCAAAGCTGTTACTGCCAAAGCAGCAGGTTTCAGGATATTTATCTTATACGCTTTTAAAACTTCCGCAATTATAATAAAAAAACCAATCATCACCAGATAAGCCCTGTGCTCTGCGTAATCAAAGAAATCTCCTACATAAATAATTCGTACAAGCAGCGTCGGGAATAAAAATAACACAAACCAAAGCGCTCCAAAGAGAGCGCTTGATTTGTTGATTTTCTTAACAAAATAAAAAGAAAAAGCCGCTAATCCAATGAAAACAATACCGCTCATAATTGAAAAAGCTTCATAGCTGGAAAGAGCTATCATATTTACCGGCAGAAATATCTTACCTGCAAGTGCCGGTACCGTCGGAAAATTCTGTATCAAGGCATCCAAACCGAGTGTATCGGGACTATCCAATCCGGATGCAGCCTGATGCCTTTGCAGCCACCATAAAACTATAACGGAAATCCATCCGGCTGCTAAAATATAATTTTTCTTAATAGTGTCAATAAAGCCTGAATCGCTGAAATCAGTTTTTCTTCGGAACAGCCATAAATAGAAAAAAAATACTGCAGGGGCTATTCCCCCGATTTCCTTTGTGAATATCGCAGCAGAGAAAAATATAAGGTGCAGTAAAATCAGCACTATGGATATAAAAATATTGTTCCGCCCGCTTTTATTTTTGTAACTGATTAGAAAAATGAAAGATAATACAACAAATAAGGTCAAGAGAGAATCATTTCTTCCGGAAATCCAGCTTACGGCAGGTGTCAGAACGGGATGAACCACGTATATCATTCCGATAAAAAACGAAAGGTAAAAATCATAGCCGAACTGCCTGAAAAGAATAAAAATACAGATACAGGCGAAAAGATGTGTAAAAAGGTTTGTTATATGAAAAATTCTGTGATCTGTTACTCCCCATACTTCTTTTAGCTCTCCCTCTGCATCTCCGGTTAGTTTTCCAATGGTATGAGCGGCATGAAGAGCGTTTTCATAAAAATATGCAGCCGTAGAAATAAAAAAATTATCTTCATCGATTTTACTATTATCCTGACCATCATAGTCAGCAGCTAAGTTTTGCGCTATATTGCCGTCTATCACGAAAGAAGCCGCGAGAATAGGTCTGTAGTAAGTTGCGCCTAATGAACTGCGGAAAGATTCAATGACATTGCCTAAAGAAGCATTCTTCTCTTTCATGTCCAGCACAAAAACATTATCGTCGCAGTGCACAAGTTCGTAATTGACTGTACGGCTGTGAACTATAAACCCCGCAAAAAAAATAAATAAATAGAAAACAATACTTTTTAGCAGAATGTTTCTATCTGCATGAAAATGCTTATTATCGGACTGTCTGCTCTTCTTTTGCCGGGCAGAATCTTTTACCCCTTTCATTTGAGCAGACTGCACCTGTTTTTTCTTTCTTTTTTGCGGCATAGGCTTATAAAATTAGTTCTGCACTGCTGAGAAATAAATCTTTTTTGTCTGCTCATCCAGATCTCCGCCATGCTTTTTCAGGAGTTGATATGTCTGAACCGCCTGTCCGGGTCTTTTTGTCTGAATATACATCCTGACAAGATTATTATATGGCTCGAAA
This sequence comes from uncultured Hyphomicrobiales bacterium, assembly GCA_964577665.1. Classification (GTDB taxonomy): domain Bacteria; phylum Bacteroidota; class Ignavibacteria; order Kapaibacteriales; family UBA2268; genus CAYVTD01. The sequence continues at coordinate 4,647 of CAZOBD010000038.1, read as the reverse complement.
TATTTCGGTTTGATAGAAATGCTCCTTTTCCAGTATTTTTCTGCTTCGTCAAATTTGCCCAGCGTGGCAAAACTGTTTCCGGCGCCCGCGAGTGCCTGATAGCTGTTCGGGTCGCGCTGCAGATAAAAATCGAAAGCTTTCAATGCTCTTTCGTGCTGGTTTGCTCTCTGGCATGTCATTGCAAATTCAAGAGCTATGTGAAAATGTTTAGGAGTGCTGAATGCAGCCCTTTCAAAATGATCGAGTCCTTTCTCTCCTTCGCCTTTTCTAAGGAGGGCATGAGCATAAAAATAGTTAGCCAGCGGGTCAGTCGGGTCTATTTCCAATGCTTTTTTTGAGCTTTTGTAAAGCTTTTCATAGTCGGGTTTCTGCAAGTAAAGCGAAGCAAGGTCGATATAAAGATTTTTATTCTCAGGATTTCGCTCAAGTCCTTTCATGTAAAGGGTCTCTGCGGAATCGAGCTTGCCGTGAACAAGATAGGCTTTGCCCAAGTCATAATATCCGCGGGATTTCCAGGGATACATTTCGGTCATGTGTGTCCAGAAAGTAAACCTGTTGAAAAAAGTTGGGATATAAGTATATGATTTTATTGTAAAGAAGACCAGCAGTGCTGCTCCTATTGCTATCGGCACCGGTTTCCTGAAGTTCACTTTGTAAGACTGGAGTATCTCAGCAATGTAAATTATCACGCCGACCATTATCAGGTAAGACCTATGCTCGGCATAATCAAAAAAGTCATCTACATATACTATCCTGACCATAAGTGTTGGAAAAAGGAATATTACGAACCAGGTTACCCCGAAAAGAGCTTTGCTTTTGTCGAATCCTTTCAGAAAAATAAACGCGGCAGCACCCGCCAAAATCACAATTATTCCAGTAACAATGGAGAACCACTCAAAGTTGGACAGAGCTATCATTTTTATCGGCAGAAAGATTTTTCCGAGCAGGGCGGCAATAGTTGGATAATTTTTAACAAAAGCATCAATGCCTATGGTATCTGGATTATCCAGCCCCGCAGTAGCGCTCTGCCTCATCAGATACCAGATTATGACAACGACTGTCCATCCGGCTCCCAGCAGGAAATTTTTGAATGTTACCAGCTTTTCTTTTCTGTAAAGATAAATATAAGCAATTACAACCAGAGGCATCACGCCGCCGATTTCTTTGGTAAAGAGCGCCATTGCAAAGAAAAACACATGAAAAACGTAGAAAATGCAAAGCTTCAGATAGTCTTTTCCTTCGTATTTTCTTTTTTGCAGGTTAAGATAGCTGATAAGAAACATAAAGGATATCAGAACCATAAAAGTTATCAGAGAGTCATTCCTGCCCGAAATCCAGCTCGCGGCAGGCGTCAGAATAGGATGCACAGTGAAAAGCAGGCTGAAGAAGAAGGATGTAAAAACGGGATACCCAAGTCTGATTAAAAATAAAAACACCAGCAGTGAACTGAAAAGATGAATTAAAAGATTAGTAACGTGAAACACCCTCGGATCAGTCGGGCCCGATACCATGCTGTCAGAAAAACCATCCAGCACATCTCCTTGCGATAAATCCGGATTGTGCAGTATGAAGGAAATATTAAGAATTGAATTATATACAAACCCGATGACATTAATTAAAATATTTTCCCCTCCTTCCTCATACTCGGTTTTGCTGAGTTCTTTGCCGATATTAGCGTCAATAACGAAAGTACTTGCCAGCACAGGCCGATAATATGTCGTGCCGAGGGTCTGGTCGAAAGTCTCCGAAACATTATCAAGATGATAGTTGAAAGCCTTATAATCGAGCACAAATATATTATCATCGCAGTGAACAAGATTGTAAGTAGCGGCGCGGGAATAAACGAGAAAAGCAAGCATAACGATAACAGCAGAAAACAAAGTAATCTGCTTTATCTGTTTTTTATCGAAAACAGGCGGCTTATAGAGCTTTTCAGACTGAGCCGAAGCCTGCTTTTTCGGCATCTGTTTCTGCTTGGATTTCCGCTGCCTTTCAGTCTGACTGCCTGAGGCTTTTTTTCTTGTATTGGGTGTTTTTTTGCTTTTCATTTTCTTCTATTTTTTAATAATTCAAAATATTCTAATTTTGTGCAGCCAATTTTTCATTAAGCAGTTTCATCAGACTCGGATTAAGTGATCCGCCAATATTTCTGAACTTATTGGCATAGAAAAGAGCCTTGTTCCACTGCTCCTGAGCAATGTGAACATTAATCAGACCGTTATATGCCTGCACGGCGCGATTGTTCACGCTCAGGGCTTTTTGATAAGACTTTTCCGCCTCCTCAAAGCGGCTCCACTCCAGATACAAATCGCCGAGGTTGCAAAGCGCATTGATCGAAGCCGGATTCAGTTTAAGTGCTTTTTCATAGCTTTCAATTGCTTCATCGGGCATGTAAAGTTTAGCATAAGCATATCCCATATCGACAAACATTGAGGCGGGCATATAACCGAGCTGTTCAGCTTTTGTAAAATAAAATGCGGCTTTTCTGTAATTCTGAAGATTCAGCTCCGCTTTGCCGTAATAAAAATAAATAAGCGGATCGCTTGTGTCTTTTTTCAGCAGGTTTCCGGCATATTCCTTGGCTCTTCTCCAGTTCTGACGCTTTAAATATATATGTGCCAAATCTCTGTAAACAATAATCATGCTGCTGTCAAGCGCAATGCTTTTCTTTAAAAGAATTTCGGCAGTATCCAGCTTATTGTCGTTTACAAAAGCGGCGCCGATATTATAATATGCTCTCGGCTCCCCGGGATTTATTTCTGCGATACGGCTCCAGTAGGTTTTTCTGCCGGTATAAATATCCTGATACAGAAATGAAATCACAGACAATACTAATACTATTCCTGCTGCAGTTCCCCCTGTGGATAACTTACGAAAATCAAGTCCGAAACTTTCGGCTGATACCATAAGCGAAACAAGCAGTCCGAAAAGCGGCAGATATGCTCTGTGCTCCATGTAATCAAAATATGCAATCTCTTCGGGCAGACGGAAAAACATAGTTGCAAACAAAAACAAAATAAACCACATCAGACCGAAAACAAAATAACTCCCATCCATTTTTTTTCTAAGGAAATAAACCGCTGCGAGAGCGCCGCATACCAAAACACCGCTTAAAATATTGACAGCCGTAAAATATGATGTCGCAGCCAAATTTACCGGCAGGATGAATTTCCCCAGAATAGCAAAAAATGCCGGGAAGTTTAAAAAGAAATTTTCTATACTGATATTTTGAAAGCTGCCGCCGTCGAGCGCATTCACTCTTAATATAAGCCAAACGGCAAGGATTACAAGCCAGCCGATAATAACCTGCATATTCCGCTTTGCAAAAAAAGGCTCCTTTCTCGCCATCTTTACATACAGAAAAACTGCAAAGGGCAGCAGCGCAGCCGATTCTTTTGTAAGAAGGGCTAAAAGAAAAAACAAGAAATGAACCAGCAAGTATATTTGCTTCATAATTCCTTTTTTTTCACAGAAAAGGCTGAAGAAAAACAGCGCCGGCAGGATAAATACAGCCAAAAGTGAGTCATTTCTTCCCGATACCCATGATACGGCAGGGGTTAAAAGCGGATGAACAAGATATATCAGCGCCGCAAAAAGGCTTAAAGTACTTTTAAATCCGAGACGCATAAACGTAAAAAATGCGATAAGAACTGCGGCAATATGCAGAATAATATTCGTTCGATGAAAAGAGAGCGGTTCTATCCTGTTTTCAATTACCGAGCCGTCTATCATAAATGAAATATCCAGCAAAGGCCTGTAAAAAGCGTTTCCCGTACTTTTTGAAAACTGGTCTATCATTCTTTCCGTTTTGAACTCTTCGCTGTATGCAAATGCCACTATCTGATTGTCATCGGCAAAGATAAGCCCGAAAGAAGCAGATTTGCTGTAAAGTATCAATCCGGCGAAGAAAATCAAAAGCGCATACAGCAAATTCAGAAATTTCCCGCTTGTAAGATTAATCGTTATTTCTTCTTTTTGTTTCATTTGTTTATTTGTTATATTTAATATTTTAATCCGAATCTCTGTCATGCTGAACTGGTTTCAGCATCTCATGGATGAGGAACACACCCCTCGATCCCTTCTCAAGAGGGGACTTTTTTGCCCGTCAGATGTCCGACACTTTCGCATCTCATTCCCAAACTCCGATTTGGGAATGTACTTTTCTTTCAAAACTCTGTTTTGCATTAACTCTCAAATAATCATCCCCTTGGGTGTTTTCCTTAATCATGGTCGTTTCATCTGTTTATTTTAAGCCCCACCCTAACCCTCCCCAAGGGGAGGGCTGGGATTGTACTCTTTAGCATCTCATTCCCAAACTCCGATTTGGGATTGTACTTTTCTTACCGCTCCAGATGTCCAACATCTGCCAGATGTTGGACATCTTTTTCCTCTTGCTGTTTCGTCATTGCGAACTTGCTCAAGAAACCTTACGTATTGCGTCCCCTCCCAAAGAGGAGATTAAGGGGTGTGTTCCTCATACGCGAGATTCTGAAACAAGTTCAGAATGACATTTAGCATCTCATTCCCAAACTCCGATTTGGGATTGTACTCTTTAGCATCTCATTCCCAAACTCCGATTTGGGATTGTACTCTTTAGCATCTCATTCCCAAACTCCGATTTGGGAATGTACTTTTCTTTCAAAACTC
>CAZOBD010000037.1:0-27071 GCA_964577665.1 uncultured Hyphomicrobiales bacterium | reverse complement strand
GAATTCCCTCCCTTTGGGGAGGGTTAGGGTGGGGCTTAAAATAAACAGATGAAACATCCATGATTTGGGAAATCACACAAGGGGATGATTATTTGAGAGTTAATGCAAAACAGAGTTTTGAAAGAAAAGCACATTCCCAAATCGGAGTTTGGGAATGAGATGCGAATAACCAATTGCTATTTTCTGATTTCACGTTCCAATATCGGAGTTTGGGAATGAGATGCGAATAACCAATTGCTATTTTCTGATTTCTAAATTCTAAATTCTGATTTCTAAAACCGACACACCCCTTAATCCCCTCTCAAGAGGGGATAACCTAACTTGAGATGCTGAAACAAGCTTTCGGCATGACAGAGTTTCTGATTATCATGTTAAATACAAAAAAATAACAGATGAAAACATTTTTCAAATATTTCCTTATACTGCTGCTCTGTCAACAGATTCTACGTGCAGAAGATATCGCACCTTCATGTAAAATACGGCTGCCGCATGCCGTTAACGGTTATCAGAATGTAGTAACTCCGGTGATTTCTCCCGACGGCGGCACATTATTCTTCGACAGGAAAAGGCATCCCGGCAACAAAGGCGGTTTGAAAGACGAGGATGATGTTTGGTCTTCAATAAAAAACAGGTCCGGTTTCTGGAGAGAAGCAAAAAATGCCGGACTGCCGCTGAACTCAAGGCAGTCGGACGTACTTTTCTCAATTACTCCCGACGGAAATAAAGCGCTTTACTATACTTCACGCCTCGGCGGTTCATTCTATTTCTTGAAGCCGCGCAAAAACGGCTGGACATTAAATAATCCAGTCAATATTGAAAATTACTACAACAAATCCGGGAATTTTTTCGGATGTCTTTCAGGCACTTCACAGTATCTGATATTGTCTCTTGAACGGGACGATTCACACGGCGGTCTCGACATTTACTACTCAAAACGGGTTTCAGCAGAAAACAATAAATATTCCAAGCCGAAAAACTTGGGAAGCGTTATAAATGATAAGTCCCGGCAGGTTTCACCTTTCCTGGCTTACGACGATAAGACCCTTTACTTTACCGCTGATACCGGATCCGGAAATCTTGATATTTTTTTTAGCCGCCGCCTTGACAATACATGGAAGAACTGGAGCGAGCCGGAGAGCCTCGGCTGCAAAATCAACACTGAGTTTGACGATACCAGCCCTTATCTTACAATAACCGGCGATTCGGCATATATCATCTCATCGGATACTGCCGACCTGCGCCCGGGCATTTACAAAATTTGTCTTCCCGAAAAATATCGTCCTCTGCCTTATTCTATAGTTACCGGAAGAGTATTATTAAGAACCGGGGTTACCGACTCAGTTTTGCATGAGGCGGAGATTAGGGTTAAGTTTTCGGATGGATATTGGGCAGTTTTTTATCCAAACAGCAGCGACGGCAGATATACTTTTACGGTTCCTCATAATCAGGATGCTGTTTTTTTTGCCGAATATAATGAAATGGAATCCGAAAAAATCATTGCAAGTTCCCGCGGTTTGACACAAACAGAATTTATTTACTCTGATATAATTCTGAAAAGGGAGATTAACAAACCCGGAGAGATTCCGACCGTTTATTTTGAAACAGCCGGCAGCGGCATCGGCGGCAAATATACTGAGGCATTATATCAGACAGCATCCTTTCTAAAAAACAATGAGCGTAAAATAATTATTACCGGACACGCAGACCGGCGCGGCTCGGAAAGCTTCAATCTTACTCTTTCCCGCAAAAGAGCCGAATCCGTAAAGGAGTTTCTTGTCAACGCGGGAATAGCTCCCAACAGGATAGAAATCATATCCAAAGGTGAAAGCGAAGCATTTTCGGACAATCACGCAAGGCACAGGCGTGTGGATATAGAGGTCAAGTAAAAATGTTGAATGCCGTACAAAAAATCAATAAAGAGGTTTTTCCTGCATCGCTTGTATTGCGGAAGCCTTTTCGTACTCTTCGGCTATTTCGCGTTTGAGCATTTCCACAGCGCTTTCCGGGCTTAAAATATCATGACTTTTAATATCTTCCAAAGTTTCTACGGCAAGATACAGCGGTGAGGGCTTTTCTTCCAGAGTCCAGCCTTTAAAACCCATTTCCGCAGCAAACCACTCGGTCATAGCTGTGATAAGAGTCAGCGGCTGCTCGACGCCTTCAATGATTGTTTCGGATGTGGGACGATGAGTTTTCTGCTCCAGCTTTTTTACCTCAAGGTATGAAGCATGATGGTAGAGGATAGCATCGCACAGTTGTCCGGGAAGATTCCACCTTTCGGCTATCCACACACCAAGGTCGCCGTGAGTGCCGCGAAGAACTTTTTTTTCGGCTTCTACCATGGGCAGGTTATATTTTGACTGTATAGAAACGATTTTTGCGTACTCCCGGCTGAAATACTGAGTTAGTATTACAATTCCTATATCGTGCATAAGCCCGGCAACAAAAGCCTCGCCTGCCAAGCGGTAACCCAGTTTTCGGGCAAGCACACGGGCGCAGGCTCCGCAAAAAACGGAATAGTGCCAAAAGCCTTTTACATCGAAATTATTGACCCGCTTGATAAAAAATTTTGACACGAGCAGGCTTATGACAATTTCCCGGATGGCATTTGTGCCCAAAACTACTATTGCCAGGTCGATGGTGGAAATCCTGCGGGCAAAACCGTAAAAAGGGGAATTGGCTACGGTCAGCACACGTCCGGTCAGCGCCTGATCCTTTTCAATTACGGCAGCAAGAGCAGGAGCACTGATGTCGGGATTGTCCAGAGCCTGCATAACTTGGCTCATAACATACGGAATAGCCGGAAGGCGGGTTAAGGATTCCAGTTTCTTTTTTACAGCCGGATCAAGCATTGTCAAACTCGTACAGTTTATCCCGCAAATTCTTTATTACTTGTGAATGTATCTGACATACCCGGCTTTCGGATACTTTCAGCAGCTTGCCAATCTCCTTGAATGTAATGCTTTCATAATAATAAAGTGTAACGACAAGCCTTTTTTTGTCGGGCAGTTTCCCAATATAGTCAGTAATAAATCTTATCCTCTCTTCACTCTGTAAAACAGACAGGGCGCTTTCCTGAGATGTATCCGGCAGTTCTTCCAGCATGTCGATTTCGTCTTCATCGGATTTTCCCTGAGAATCAGAAAGAGAAAAAGAGGCTTTTGCGGCGGCAGCCGCGGCGAGGTAATTATTGTATTCACTTTCCGTAACGTTGAGCTTCCGCATTATCTCTTCTGAAGTAACTTCTCTGCCGACCTGGCTTCTTAGCTGGTCATGCGCCTGAATGTAATCATGCGCTCTTTTTCTGGCGGTGCGGGAAAGCCAGTCAATGCGGCGCAGTTCGTCCTGAATTATGCCTTTAATACGGGGGATAGCATAAGATTCAAATTTTACTCCGCGTTGCCGGTCAAAGCGCTCGATAGATTCATTCAATCCCAATATACCTATGTTGAGAAAATCTTCGTCGGACAAAATAGTATTTATGGGCAGGTTCATTTGCTGTAATACGTATTTGACCAGCCAGATATAGTTCAATATCAGTTTCTTTTTTTCTTCCGTGGAACTTGTTTCAGAAAATTCCTGCCAAATTTCTTTTATATCCTGCTCTAATGCCTGCATATTATGTGGTTTCGTATTTTTACCTGAATTCAAAATTAATATTTAACAGAAAAATCTCTCTTATCCAAATCTTTTTTTATTTTTCTTCGCTGCCCGGATCTGAAATGTCCGATGCGGCGTAACTTTTCTCGCCGGTATCAGCCGGATGCATGCCGGGCAAGGGCATTTCTTGCTTTTGACGTATGCTGCCCTGATTTATGAATTCGTCCATACTTATTTCTTCTTCCGATTCTTCTCTGTCAGATTTGCCTTCATTTGAAAACTCCTCGAACTCTTCTTGTTTTCGGCGCTGTGCTTCTTCTGTTTCTTCTTCGGGAACTTCGCCTGTAATGCTTTCTTCAGCCTCTAATGCTTTCTGAATTGTTTCATCTTCGGGTGCTTTTTCTTCCTGTATATGCTCCGAATTCTCTTTAAACTCTTTCAGTTTTTCTTCTCTTTGCGATTCTAAATCTTGCTTCATACTTTCATTCTGTTTCAATTCCTCTTCCTCTTTCCGTTGTCTTTCTTCTTCCTTCCTTTTTATTAATTCCATTCGTTTTATTTCAGCTTCTTCCTTTTCACGTTTTTCGGCAATCAGGAAGAAAATAGTAACCAGTACAATGCCGATTGTAAGATATAACCCTACGAAAATCAAAAATGAAGTGTAGAGAGTATCATAAAGTTCTTTCCCGGCTCCGAAGTACTGTACTATGAAAGCCATCAATGTAATAAAAAAAGAAACGTTGAAGAGAGTTTTGAAAGGAAAGCTGATCATTTTCTTATGCTTGGCTCTTTCCTTTGCTTCCTTCTTTTTGATTTTCTTTTCGCGCCGCTTTTCCTTCTTTTGCTTTTCCTTCTTTTTCTTTTCTCTAATTTTTCGTTCTTCGGCTTCTTTTTTCTCCCGTTCTTTCTCCCGTTTCTTTTTTTCCTCTTCCCACTGTTCTTTTTCAAGTTCCTGGGGACTTTTATCTTTCGCTGCCATAATTATTTGATTAATTATTGTTCATAATTTATGATTTTAATTTGAAATAACCAAAAATTATCAAAATATTTTCAATAATTCTCTGTTTCCATTATTTGCTCTGCGAAAAACTCCGCTGTTTTTCTAAGCTCTTTGCTGAGTTCCGAATGGGGAAAATGATCAGCATAGAGTTCCTGTCTTATAATGGACTTTCGCACTTGTCTGTCATAGGGTACAAAACCGATATATGGTATTTTATGTCCTAGAAATCTTTCGGATGCAAGGTTAAGCTTTCCGCTGACTTCTTCTGCATCTTCAAGGTCAATTACGTTGTTAACCAGCAAGCCCAGTTCGTTAGATTTTCTGAACGATAGCAGTATTTTCAGCAAGGCGTACGCATCTAAAACGGCGGTAGGCTCGTCATTGACAACTATTACGTCGAGGTCTGCAAGATCGCAGAAAAAGAGCGATTCTTCGCATGCGCCTGCCGCTGTGTCGATGATAATAATATCAAAGTTTGTTTCTATTATCAAATCCTTGAAAACAGTAAAGTACTTTTCTTGATCAAATTTGCTTTCAGCAAGAGAAGCAGGCATTTCTGCTATCAAAGATAAATTGTCGTGTATTTCAACGGCTGCTTCCGAGGGTTTAATCTTCCCATCCACGGCATCGGAAAGCCTCAAAGGCGGCTCGGCGCCCATTATCAAATGTTGGTTGGGAAACTGCCTGTCGCCGTCAATAACCAATGTATTGCATCCCATCCGGGCAGTTTCAGATGCAAGATTACCCGCAAGAAAGCTTTTTCCCACGCCTCCTTTGCCGCTGCAAATTGATATTATGTAAGGCTTGCTCAATGTCATTACGGTGCATTCAACTCCTTTTTTTTATTTAAGTTCCGCTAATATCTCATCGGGAAATATAATCTCCTCCAGTTTTTCCGGTTCGGCGGGTTCAATGTCATCAGGAACTTTCTGTCCGTTAGTAAAGTATGCCAAAGGGAGGTTTTCAGCCTGCATGGCTTCTATTATTTCCCCGATAGAGGCAGCCTCGTCAAATTTTGTCAAGATCAGTGCATTTGCTTTCACTTTTTTAAATTCGTGGAGAACGCTTTGAAAGTTTGCTCTGCTGCTGTTAACGCTCTGCACCAGATAAATGTGGTCAAGGCTTACCTGCATGAGATAGTTCTTCAGTTCTTTCATTCTGGCTTCATCAAACTGACTGATGCCCGGAGTATCAATGAAAATAAAATCGGTTTCGTAATTCTTCAGAACAGTCTCTTTAAGTTCTTTGGCAGAGTAAGCGGGAATAAAAGGAATACCCGCAACCGCTCCGTAAGTTTCAAGCTGTTCGGCTCCTCCTATCTTTTTTGTATCTGTAGAAATAAAAAGCACACTGCTGTCGAAAAGCATTTTGTTGACTATTCCCAGCTTTGCAACTGTGGTAGTTTTGCCGCTCCCTGTCGGTCCGAGAAAGGCGGTGATAACCGGTTCTTTTCTTTTCTTAATGGGATCTGCCGTTCTGATAGTGCTTATAAGCCGTTTCCTTACTTTTTTAAGAGCGGCGGCGATATTGTCTTCCGGATTATCGGCAGAAAGAACACCTGTAAGACGCAGTGCGTATTCATTGCTGAAACCGCTGTCGTACAGAAGTTTATAAACCGATGAATAAGATTTGGAAAGAGTGTCAATATTTTTATACCGGACATTCTCGGAAAGGTCTTGCATGGAATCTGTAAGGCTGCCGATACGGTCGAAAATCAGTCCTGCTATTTCGACAAATTTTTTATAGTCTTCACTGTCTTTTCCTTCTGCGTGTCTTTTTTGCAGAAATTTTTGTAAAGCGTCGTCTTCCGGGGCTGTTTTGTTTCGCTTGAAGGAAGGGGGAAGGGGCGATTCGTCTATTGCCGCTACAATTTCCACTTCGGGAGCTTTACCCGGTTTTTCTATTGTGCGGGTGGAAAGAATCACTGCTTTTTCGCCAAGCTCCTGTACTACCAGAGCTTTGCCTTCTTTCATGTTTGCCGCTTTATATTTTTTTATCCGCATGTCCCGGTTCAATCAAAAATTGGACAATATACAAACTATAGCAAGGAAAAACTATGCCAATGTGAATTGCTCTGATTTATGGGATTTACTCCTTTTTGTGCTTTACTTATGCTTATTTTTCCTTCATCTGCTATGTCATTGCGAGGAGCGAAGCGACGAAGCAATCTCTAAGGTACTATATATACTCAGATTGCTTTGCTCTGCTCGGAATGACGAAACATAGTTTTAATACCAAGTTGCTTTCAAAGCAATAATTTCCTCCTATCCAAACTCTGATTTGGATAGGACAGTTTCAACTCAAACTCAGTTTGACCAACGGCGAAACTGAGTTTCGTTTTAAAAATTCATTCCCAAATCGGAGTTTGGGAATGAGAAGTAATTTATGTTTCATCTGTTTATTTTTAACTTGAACCCCACCCTGACCCTCCCCAAGGGGAGGGAATTCAATAACTTAGCCCCATATTTATAAGGGGTTGGGGTATCTCTTCAAAAATAATCATCCCCTTGGGTGTTTTTTCCTTATCATGTACGTTTCATCTGTTTATTTTTAACTTGAACCCCACCCTGACCCTCCCCTTGGGGAGGGAATTCATCAAGTTAGCTCCCTCCCCAAGGGGAGGGAATTCAATAACTTAGCTCCCTCCCCTTGGGGAGGGCCGGGGTGGGGTCTCTTACGGTCTTTAATATTTATTACACTTTTTCTCTTTAAAAAGTAACACTAAATAATCATCCCCTTATGTGTTTTCCATTAATCATAGACGTTTCATCTTTATCAAATTACCTGCCCATTAGTTTCACTTCCTCATTGAAATTAGACGGGTCAAGTTTTATCAGCCATCCCTGTCCGTAGGGGTCTTGGAGAGCTTCTTTGGGATTTTCAAGCACTTTTTTGTTGACATCGGCTACAGTTCCTGAAAGCGGCGAGAGCAGGGACTGAGAGCGTAAGTCCGTGGAAAAGACCTGAAAATACACACTGCCCTGACGAAGCTCATCATGCTTGGAAGGGAGATAGACCGACTGGATATTCCCCATGCTAATTAAAAATGCTCTTTCAACGCCTATAAGCACCAGCCCGTCGTCCTGACGCATAATCCAGCTGTACTGGCCTATTCCTTTGACAGTGCTCTTTTTACCGTTTTCATCCCTTCGGTCTTTGCTGATTTTTTTAGTGCCTTCACCGCTTTCCCGTGAAACTTTCACAAGATCGGCGGCTCGGCGTACTATCTGCTTAAGTTCATTGCGGGTAAAAGGTTTTGCTATGTAATCGAATGCTCCGAGCTGCATTGCCTGCAGAGCAGAATTAATCGTAGCATAGCCTGTAATCATTATTGTGATGATATCTTCATCTTTTTCTTTAATTATTTTGAGAAATTCGAGTCCGTCAATTTCCGGCATCATCAGGTCGGTAAGGACAATGTGAATATCATTTTGATTCATTAGCTCCAGAGCTTCGGGAGCGGAGAGCGCCGTCAGTACATTAAGCTCTTCTTCGCTGCGAAGATGCTTTTTAATGCTGTCAAGAACAATCTGTTCGTCATCGGCTACTAAAACATTTATTTTTTTCATGCTTACAACTCCGTAATATATTTTTAAAGCAAAATAATTCCTATTTTACTGCCGGGAGCACCAGTCTGAAAACTGCTCCGCCTCTATCCGCCATATCCACTTCTATGGTGCCGTTATGTCTTTCAATGATGCCCCAGCTTACTGCCAAGCCGAGTCCGCTGGTGGTCTTCGTGGAAAAAAACGGTTCAAATATTTTATCTATAAGGTTTTCCGGAATACCCGGTCCCGTATCTTCGACAGATAAAATACACTTGTCATTTTTAAAGTCATACTGTGTGAAAATAAAAATGCTGCCTTTGTAGTTCATTGCGTCTGCCGCATTGATGAGCAGATTGAGTATTACCTGCTGCATCTGCTTGGGGTCAGCCTTGATATTCGGTATGTTATCTTCCCTGTTTACATTTATCTTAATATCTTTGAACTGCGGCAGCCGTTCAATTAAAGCAAGGGAACTGCTTACTATTTCGTTTGGATTGATTATTTGGAAAGAGGGAGTATCCTGTCGGGCAAAATCGAGCAGATTGCGTACTATATCCCTGCACCGCAGAGTTTCTCTTATAATTACACTCAAGTCGTCTTTGAAAACACTGCCTTCCTCTACTTCTTCCAGCATGTCTTCCGCATAAGCAAGGATGCCGGTCAAAGGGTTATTAATTTCGTGGGCGACACCTGCGGCAAGTTTTCCCAGCGCTGCAAGTTTTTCGTTTTGCACAAGTTGTTCCTGCAGTTTGATTTCCTTTGTAATATCCCTGGCAATTGTGCAGACTCCGATTATTTCATTGCGGTAATTTGTCAGCGGGAACCTGACCGTCTGAAAATGATGATCCTGTCCCTTCACGGGGATAATTTCTTCAAAAGTTTGATGCTTGTGGGATTCTATGACGTTTTTATCGTGCATTTTCACGGTTTTTGCCAATTTTGGCGGAAGAAGCTCTTCGGGTTTTTTTCCTTCGAAATCTTCAGGTTTAAGATTGAAGGCATCGGCAGTTACGGGATTAGCAATCACATATCTTCCTTCGAGGTCTTTAATTGAAATCCAGTCCTGAGCCGAATTGATAAAACTGCGGAAGCGCAGTTCCTGGCTTTCCACTTCCCGTTCTAAAAGCACTCTTTCGGTTATCTTATGCCAGGTGGCAAATACGGCAAATATTTCTCCATCTTCATTTCTTATGGGTGAGCGTATTATCTCCCAGTGAGTTTCGTTAGGCGGCGGCGTCATTCTTATTATGGTCTGTGGCTTGCCCGATTCGAACACCTGTTTTATAATTTCTTCGTTTTCTTCTTTGTTGCAGTTAAGAGGCGTGTGTCCGAGGGCTTCATAGCAGGTTTTCCCGATAACTTCTTCCTGGCTCATGCCTGCAAATTCGCAGAATGCGCTGTTAGCCTTAATAATGGTCAAATCTTTGTCCATCACCACGACAAGGTCATTATTGCTGTCGAAAAGCGCCTGCAGGAAATGATTTTTTTTAACGATTCTGTCTTCAAGTTCTTCCAGTGCTTTGAGCTGCATCTTTTTTTCTTCCTGAGCATTGAGAAGATCGTAAAAGATGTGCATGATGCTGTGCTCCATCACATAAGTACCCGGGGTAACAATTGAATACAGCTTTTTGACTATTTCGTCGCTTCCCGTAAGTTCTATTACGAGCTCCACCTCATTTTCATTCAGAGCCTTATCTATGCTCGTATAGGTTTTCAGCCCGATGCTGCGTGCAAAGACCATCCCGGGTGCATCGTTGTTAATGTCCACGACTGCCGTAATGTCTATTTTGAATTCCTTTAAGAAACTTCCGCGCGCCAGACTGAGTATGGAACGGCAGCCTTTACCCCCGCCTAATATGATGGTTTTCATGGATTGTGCCTCTGTCAATAAAAATGAGTATTTATCATTTTCTGCTTATCTATTATAAAAAAAAATGTTGTTGAAAGCAAGAAAAATAAAGAAGAACAAGTGTAATATATATAAAAAACGCTTTCCCCGCCAAGGAAGAAAGCGTTTTATGAAGTTTTATTACCGACCTTTTAGAAAGTAATGGCAAATCTGACATCCACGCCCACCTGCAGGACATTGACCCGCCAGTCGTCCTTGCTTGTAAGTTTTGTAATCGCGTAATTATACATTACGTTAGGAACAATGATAAAGCCTTTAAGACTGATAGTGTACTGGGCGCCAATTTTCAATCCGAAGCGCATGGACATTGCGTCGTCGTCGTCGGGTCTGATAGCTTCGGCTATATTGCCGTCGCGGACTACAATAGTTCTGTCTGTGTCTTCATAGCGTACGATAGATACCTGCTCGCCGTCGGGCAGCGTAATCTGAATGCCCGGTTCGCCGGGATTTTCATCATCGAATGTCTTGAACTGTATGTAGTTCGGCTCAATGATGCTGTATTTCTGAATCATGCTCTTTTCCATGGCAAAGTCGATGGTAGGACCTGCCACAATTCCGAAGCCCATGCCGGGTATCGGATTGATTTTATAGAGTATGTCCAGTGATGCCAGATTGTAGGTAACATCGAGACTATGCTCGGTAACCGAGTTAACGGGAATAGTATCTCCCTGCATAAGCGAAGGATAGAAATCGCCGTCCTCGGTAAAGCTGCCGGGCATGGTGTTGTACATAAGACGGGCAATTACCGACGAAATACTCGTCCTGGCGTCTCCAATCAGATACTCGAAAGACAAACCTCCGAAAAAGCCCATGCCGTCGCCGCTTTTAAAATAAGGGCAGGTGGCATCCCATGCAAACGAAGCAAGATTGACATCATGCATCGTTATGTTAGCTCCGGCAATCGGACCTAAATAAAAGGGTCTTTTGACCGTTCCGGGTTTCAAAGGGTCTGCTTGGCTGAACAGATACGACGTGGTGAGTAGTGAAAACACAAATATGGTTATTAGTAAACGCAGCTTCATAGGGTTACACCTTTATTACTTGGAAATAATTAATTTTTGACTTACTATATTTTTGTTTGCTGTCATAGATATAAAGTACAAGCCCGGTTCAAAGTTCAATTTTTCAAATATAAGGGAATGTTCTCCCTTTTTCAAAAAATAATTACTCAAAAGTACATATTTTTTGCCTTGTAAGTCGAATAATGACAAATTTACCTTATCTTTTTCAGGCAAAAATAATTTTACATTCATTTTTTCCCTTACAGGACTCGGTGAAACGTAAAGCCACGGTCTGTCCTGAATAGTGTTAACAATACGTAAATTTTGTGCACATACGTCTTTTATGTCAACATCTGCACCGATGCTGCCGGGCAGATAACACAAATCAGAATAAAATCGGCATGTTACCGATTCATCGTGATTGCCGCTCAGCAGTGCGAGCAGTTTGAAATCAAGCTCCCACTGAGCATTTTCGCTTAAAGATAGTTTTTCTTTAAGGCTTATTAATAATTTATTACTTTCTTGGGAAATATCCAAAGGATATGTTAAATTATTTCCGTTTGTGTTAAGATTTAATTCTGCCGGCTCCTTTACATAATAAAATGAACTCATCTGCATTGAAAGTTCAATATTGAAACTGACGGCAGTGTCGGCTCTGTGCGGGAACGAGCCGCTGAGAAAAACCCTTATTGTATCACCGGGCGCAGCGCTTAAATCCTCAATGGGATTTATCTCCAGGGGCATGATTACAGGGGTGAAGGTCCTTGAAACATTTAAAGCTTTTTCTTCTCCGTTGATACCGTAAGCTGTCTGCTTTATTTCCAAAATTTTTTGTTCCCTGCCGTAGGGCAGCAATTCCACTGTGTAGGTTAGAGCGGAATCGGGAGCAAGATAATATGGATAAGAGGGCTCCGTAACAATTTCGGCTGTCATCCCGCCCGCGGAAAATATTTCTGGACTTTCGCGTAGTTCAAAGGCTGTATTTCCGGTATTAATTATTTCGGGATAAATTTTTTCTTTTACGCATGTCAGCATGGCAGGCATTTCCAGATCCATTTCAGCGTCGAGTGTATCCTCCGGCACTGCAAAGCCTTTTATGGAAATATATGCCGTATCGCGACGGTAAGCGGGCATGGCGTCGTGAATAACCTCGAGAACAATTTCGCTCCAGCCAAGCTTCTGCGGTATGAAAGTAACCGGTATTTCGATAAAATCTCCTGCGGGCAGTGTGATGTCAGTGTAGGTTGATAAATCTATTACAAAACAGGAATCGTCTCCCTCAATGAAATTAACCGCGTCAATAGTCAGATCTTCATTGCCCCCGGCAGTAATTATCCTGCAATTGCTGTCGCGTCTTGTGTAAATGACCGTAGTGTCCAGCACTAAGTCTCTTGTTTCTATTTCGGGAAGAGTGCCTTCGCCCAGAAGATTGACAGAAATTGAGGGATGAAGTTCCCAGCCGGTTTTCATTTTTGCCGAGAGTTCATATTTTCTTGCTTCATGCGGCGTGAAAGAAAGATCAATCTTTTTTGTGTTAGCCAGAAAGAGCAGAATATCTTTTATTTTAGAAATTCGGTCGGCGCTTATATCCGTATCATAGTTTAAAAATTCGTCAAAGCTCAGAAATGCTTTGTAAGTGCCTGAGTTGGAAAACTCGGCTGTTGTATCGTTTACGGTGCCTGCACGCCGCTTTTTCCAGTCTATTGTAATGCTGTTTACATCCTGATATGCTCCTTCGCCGGTAAGTTTCCCTTCGCTTGTAAGCCCGCGGTTGTTATAAGTGGAAACGGACCCCTCAAAGATGCCGATACTGTCGGGATTGAAGCAGAACCGAATTTTCAAAGAGTCTCCCGAATAAAATTTAACGGGGAAATTAATGCCTCCCTCGAAGGAAAACCGCATATCGGTGGGAAGTTTTAGGGAATCTATTGTAACGGGGAGAGTACCTGCGTTTATGATATAAACATCAGCGCAGCTGTCTCTTCCGACAAGAACTCTGTAAAAGTCGTAATCAGTGATAATAATTTTAGGAAGCTCCACGCTGCCTTTAACAGGGATGAGAGTATCTCCGAGACATCTTACGTTTACGTCAATACGTGTGTCAAGGCTTGCGGTGTCGCCGCCGGGTATATAGCATATTTCCACTTCGAAAGAATCGCCGGGCGCAAGTTCTTTGGGGAATGTTTCGTTGCATTTGTAAGAGGAATTCGGTCTGTTCAGAAAGTTGAATCTGTTAACGGTAACAGTTCCGCTTCCCCTGTTAACCACCGAAAAAGTATTGCAGACAGTGCCGTCGGCAGGGGAGTCCTTAAATACAACTTCTTCCGGGATGTCAAGCTTTATCCCATTGTATTCGTAAAAATACCTGCCTCCGTTCCCGGCACGGTCGCGGTAATCGAGAGCGAAGCTGCCGTCAGAGAAAATATCTTCGGGTTCTGCCGTAAAATAAATAAATGTGCTGGTGTCTGTAACGGGATCGAGAGTCCATTTGTAATTAGATGTTTTTGATTCCACAACTTCTGCAAAGTCTATACCTTTATTGCCGAATTGGAACCATTCGCGGATATAGCCGTTTATTTTGCCGCAGTTTTCGCTGATGAAAATTTCAGGGGCAATGCTGTCTTTTGCATTGGGATTTTCGAGAGAAGCTCCGAGCACGTGAGCATAAGAGTCCATGTGTCCGTAACCGTACAGGATTGCCATAAAACCGCCTTTTTCGCATTTCAGTTCATGCTTTCCCGGTGCAGCTTCAAAGCGCGCCCAGTAGAGATTTTCTCCGGGTATTTTTTGGTTTTCTATGTTATCTTTTACGCTGACAAGCGCCCCGTCTATTGTAAGATTTGAAAGAGCCTCTTCAGTTGCCACAAGTGAAACAACATGATGGTCAAACTGAATTGTATAAGTAGCAATGTAATAATTGGGCACCTGAAATAAAATTCTGTTGACAAACTGCTCGACAGGCGGCAAAATTACCATACAGGGATCATAGTTCTGAGGGTCATTAGGTCCGCCGAAACGTTTCATAAACTGAGCAATCTGCACTGGGCGGTTAGACTCCCACACTATCGGTTCAAAAGCATTGATAAGCTCTTTGAAACCGCCAGGATTGTCTATCTCTGTACTGCCTTGATTGGACTGGGAGCGAAAAGAAACTATCGTGTTGGGATAATAGCCTGTTATTCTGAAAAGATCGCCGACTGTGTTAACACCGAATGGAACGGAAATAAATTTTTTACCCCAGGTTTCAGCGGGCATAAGCATTTCGCAGAGGTGGTCTTTAGAATCTATATTTATTGTATTGGGTATTGATGTTCTTACGTGTCCCGAAATAACTCCGATGGGCTTGGTGCTGCGGATGATGGAGCCTGTCAGGTCTCCGTAGCCTTTGTCAGCCCGGTAAGACTGTACAAGGTAAGCTTCACCTTCATTTAAAGTTACATAATACTTCTTTCCGTACTGCTTATTGGCGCGCGTAATGCTAGCAGGAATTATTTCCACTACTGTTGAATCATAAGCCGCCATTATTAAGAATTCGCTTGAGCGCGGCTCAAGCAGATAGTCCCTGATTTCTTCGTCATCTGGGAAATACTGGTCGTTGCTGTAGTTGACGGTTACATATTCATATCCCCATTTTGAAACGGGAATCGCGGCATAGCTGTCAGTTGTCTGGTGGCGGGAGTTATAGCAGTAAACCATAATTGGCACATCCGATTCTATTTCCACAAGACGGTTAACTATTTCCTCCGATTCTTTCAGCTCCATTCCGTCGTATATGTCAAGGATTAATATCGAATCTGCGCTTATGGTGTGTAGAGTAGAATAAAGGGGGGTGTTTACAAGTATATTGGCGTCCTGCTCGGCTGTGATGTGTATCCTGAGAGCAAGCGCCCCTGTTAACATGATGCTCCCATCTACTTCGTTTTGCATGAATCCTAAGAAAAAATGCCTGCCTTTATAAGCGGATTCATTTGTCTGAGCATTTGCCTCCGTTATTGATAAACATGCCGGCAGGACAGTTATCAAGATAATATTTATATATGTTTTTATCATCGTAACAGGGCTTTGTTTTCTTTATATAATAAGCTAAAATTTTTTAAATATCAAATTATTTTTGTAATATCCATAAATTTAGCAAAATATACCATAAGAAAAAAATTGTAAAAAAATGAGTTAAATAAATTTGATTATTCATTAAACATTTTTAATATTGCATTTTATTTAATTTGTCTCATTCCCAAACTCCGATTTGGGAATGTACATATTATTTATCATCAACCGGAAGGTAATATATGAACGAGATGACCCCCCCGGCTTTAAGCGGTGAGATAAGGGCATTGTTAGCAGCGATAACCGAAAAGTCAGACAAAGGCATCATTCTTTTTGACAGAGATTTTAATATACTGTTTTCTAATGGTAAGGCAATGGATCTTCTTGGAGTTGCTTTTAATGACACCGGCAGGAATTTTTTTGAACTGGATGCTGTTAATTCAGATATAAAAGAAATAATTTTAGGGAAAATATACAAAGACCGTTCCTCCGATTTCAGCTTAGAATTTAAAAACAACAAAGGATTTCTCCTTGAATTATCATTTTCCGCAGCAGGTGAATATATTCTTTTGATGATAAATAACAAGTACATTCCCAAATCGGAGTTTGGGAATGAGATGCGGGTAGAATCGGAGTTTGGGAATGAGATGCGGGTAGAATCGGAGCTTGGGAATGAGATGAGGGTAGAATCGGAGTTTGGGAATGAGATGAGGGTAGAATCGGAGTTTGGTAATGAGATGCGGCAAGAAACTGACCTTGAAAAAGAAACACTTAGCAGCGCCGCTAACGGGCACTCTGACAAACCCTCAAAAATATTGGTCGTTGACGACAATGAACGGATGGTTAAGCTTATTATGCGCTATCTGCAGATTGACGGCTACATTATCGACATGGCTTTCGACGGTCTTGCCGCCCTTGATTATGTGGAGAAAAATCCTGACTATGATCTTATAATCCTTGACATTATGATGCCTTACATCGAAGGATATGAAGTATGCAGAAGGGTCCGCGAGAGCTATTCTTTATATGAAATGCCCGTAGTTTTTCTTACTGCCAAGCAGGAAACGGCTGATATTGTCAAGGGGTTTGAAGCAGGAGCAAATGATTTTATTATTAAGCCCTTTAACGGCGAAGAGCTTCGGGCAAGAGCAAAAAACCTTATATCATTAAAAAAACTGACTCAGGCTAATATTGACCTAAACCGCGTAATGGAAATGAAAAATCAGTATCTTTCAAAACTGCAAAATGAAATAGACGTTAGAAAGAAAACTGAACGCGAGCTTATAGCCGCAAAAGAAACAGCCGAAAGGGCAAACAGGTTCAAAAGTGAGTTCGTGGCTAATATGTCGCATGAGATACGCACCCCGATGAACTCCATACTTGGTTTCAGCGAAATACTCCAAACAAAAGTAACGGACAGCAAGCAAAGAGATTTTCTGGATGCAATCATTTCAAGCGGAAAAAATCTGCTTACTCTCATTAACGACATTCTGGATATTTCAAAGATAGAAGCTGACAGAATTGAGTTTCAATATGAATCCATCGACCTGCGTCAGGTTTTCAAAGACATAAAGCAGATATTTTCCCTGAAAGCAGAAAAAAAAGGCATAGATATCAATATTACAGTCGATGAAAAACTTCCGCCGTACATAGTACTTGACGAAGCCCGGTTCAGACAGATGATGCTTAATCTTGCAGGAAATGCCGTTAAGTTTACCGAGAAAGGCGGCGTGGAAATAACCTGCGATGTAGTAAACGTAAATGAACAGGAAAACACTATTGATCTGGAGGTAAAAGTAAAGGATTCGGGCATTGGAATACCCGATGATCAAAAAGAACTGATTTTTGAGGCTTTCAAACAGCAGGAGGGGCAGAGCGCCAAAGCATACGGCGGTACCGGGCTGGGACTTACCATAACAAAAAGACTTGTGGAAATGATGGGAGGTTCCATAGGAGTGGAAAGCAGGCGGGGAAAAGGCAGCACCTTTTTTATGAATATTCCCGGCATACAGATTAGCGAAAAGCAGGAATCCGACGCTGAGGAAGAATTCCATCCCGAAAATATTAAATTTGACCGCTCGCTTGTTTTGCTTGTGGATGACGTTATAAACAACAGAACTCTTGTGAAGGAATTTCTTGACGGTACAGGCATCAAAATAATTGAAGCGGAAAACGGCAGGGAGGCAATCGAAAAGGCAGATGTTTACAAGCCTGACCTTATTTTGATGGATATGAAAATGCCTGAAATGGACGGATTCGAAGCCACAAAAATTATTCGGCAGAGAGAGCAGATAAGTAAAATTCCGGTCATAGGGCTTACCGCATTTGCGATGGTCTCTGACGAGCAGCGTATTTTCAAAGCAGGGCTGGACGGGCATCTCCGCAAACCCGTAATAAAAAAGGAACTTTTCAATACGCTTATGCAGTTTCTTACTTACAGCGAAAACGGAAAAAATGAAGAGCAGGCAGAGGCTTTACATGAAAAAGAAATCAGCCCCGAAGCCAAAGATAAGATTCCACAGGTTTTAGAAGAGATAAAAAATGAGTATGAAAACTTGCAGGAAAAGATAAAACGCTCTATCAGAATAAATGCGGTAAAATCTTTTGCGGATTTTCTATGCGAAAAGGGAGAAACCGAGCATATACCGCCCATAGTATCTTTCGGCAGAAAACTTTCAGAAGCGGCGGACAGTTATGATAAAAAAAGAATAAATCAGGCTTTAAGTGAGTATGATAGTTTTTCGGAGGCTTTGAAAAAAATTTAAGAAAATAAATAAATGAGTAATGTTATGATGAAATCTCTTTTTGAACTAAACGGCGGCAATCCTCCTTTTGTGGTGATAGTGGATGACGTGGTGAAAAATCTCAGAGTGCTGGGAACGATGCTTGAAGAAGAAGACTTCGACGTGGCAGTGGCACAGGACGGCTTGGAAGCAATAGAGATGATAAAAGCCGATCCCCCTGATTTGATTCTTCTGGACATAATGATGCCTGAGATGAACGGCTGGCAGGTATGTGAAAAGCTGAAAGCAAGCGAAATAACAAGAGAAATACCCGTTATTTTTCTGACTGCTAAAACTGAGACTGAAGATATAGTAAAAGGTTTTCAAATAGGTGGAGTCGATTATGTTACCAAGCCTTTCAACAAGGAAGAACTTCTGGTAAGGATAAAAACGCATCTTGAGCTAAAATTTGCACGCGACGTGATTGTTAAGCAAAACATTGAACTGAAGGAGCTTAATAAAGAAAAAAACGAATTCTTAGGCATTGCCGCACATGATTTGAAAAATCCTTTAAGCGGAATTAAGGGCTTATCGGAACTTATTGCCCTTGGAGACTTAAGCGAAGAGGAAGTGATTGATTTTGCCAATCACATAAAGTCATCTTCTGAGTTTATGTTCAATCTTATCACGGACCTTCTCGACATAAATTCCATCGAAGAAGGGAAACTGAATCTGCATTATGACAATTTTGAGGTGCAGGAGCTTTTAATTACTGCCGTTAAAGAGTTCAAAGCCCGAGCCGAGGCAAAAAATATTGAGCTGCTGCATGATTTTCAGACAGAAGGTGTTAATATACACGCCGACCCGGGCAAAGCGCGGCAGATTGTGGAAAATATCATATCAAATGCCATTAAGTTTTCTCCTTTCGACAAAAGAGTGTGGCTAAGGTCTTATATCAGTGAAAACGGAACCCACGCCGTTATAGAAGTGCAGGACGAAGGTCCCGGCATTAGCGAAGAGGATAAGCGAAAGCTTTTCGGAAAATTTGCAAGGCTGAGCGCCAGGCCCACAGGCGAGGAACATTCCACAGGCTTGGGGCTGTCCATAGTTAAAAAACTCGTCGAAGCAATGGACGGAAGTATCCGCTGCGAAAGTATCTTAGACGAAGGCAGTACTTTTATCTTTACTTTCGCAATTTCAAATCTTTAATCATCCTATGACTCGAAGTCATCGGTTGAATGTGGAAGAAAAAGATGTTGGGCATCTGAATCTGAAAGTAGGGAACAGGCATGCCTGTTCCATACAAAATAAACAGATGAAACGCCCATGATTAGGGAAAATCACACTAGGAGATGATTATTTTCGAGTTAATGCAAAACAGAGTTTTGAAAGAAAAGTACATTCCCAAATCGGAGTTTGGGAATGAGATGTAAAACCGTATGAGACCCCACCCCAGCCCTCCCCAAGGGGAGGGAGCAATATCATTGAATTCCCTCCCTTTGGGGAGGGTTAGGGTGGGGCTAAAATAAACAGATGAAACATACTGATCTTCATTACGTGAGATTCTGATGGAGTTTTCAGGTGGGGCTAAAATAAACAGATGAAATATACATGATTTTTGGAAATCACCCAATAAGATGATTGTTTTAGAGTTAATTTATTGATTGAAAATTGTAAACTGCCAAATAGAATATTAAATCATGCCCTTTGAAACCATAATCATAGTTCTCCTCATCCTTATGCTTTCCACAACGGTCCGCTCTACTTTCGGTTTCGGAGATGCGCTGATAGCAATGCCTCTGCTATCAATGGCGGCGGGCATAAAAACAGCCGTGCCGATAGTAGCGCTCGGAGCCATTGTCATTGCCGTTTCAATTTTGATAAAGTTCTGGCGTCAGGTAGAGTTCCGTGTAAGGCTGCCTTTGATAATATCTTCCGTTGCGGGCATCCCTATTGGATTAATATATCTGAAAGATACCGACGAGACAATTGTCAAACTAATTCTTGCCGCTATTTTAATTGCTTTTGCCGCTTACCGCCTTGTAAAACCGCATCTGCTTCACCTGAAAAATGAGCGGCTTGCCGTGCTTTTCGGACTGGCAGGCGGCATTCTCGGCGGCGCTTATAATACAAACGGTCCTCCAATAATCATATACGGAGCTATGCGCCGCTGGGAGCCGGAAAAATTCCGCGCCATTCTGCAGGGCATATTCCTGCCGACAAATTTTTTTATAGCAATCGGACATGGTATAGCCGGATTCTGGACAAGCGAAGTTATCAGACTTTTTCTTACAGCGCTGCCTGTGATAATTATTTCAATAATAATCGGAGGAAAAATAAATAAAAAAATTCCTGCTCACCGCTTCGTAAAATACGTTGATATTTTTCTTATTATCATTGGAATTATTTTGATTTATGATTCACTGGCAGGCAGTTCTTAACAAAAGTAACATAAAAGCCCGTACTGATACCGAAGTTCAAAAGACGATGTTGGATAAATGACTCCGGCAGATGTATTTTCCTTTTAATATTAGAGATTTCTTGAAAAAGGAGCAGACGGGAAATTCGAAAAATAATAAATTATCATTATATGCGTAAAATAACCTGATAATATTCGGAGAATAACGAGAAGAGCAAAATGCAAAAATTTTCTTACAAGACACTTTTTCTCATGGTATGTTTAATAGTATTTTCTTCATGCGATGAAGGTCTTTCCCCCTCAGGTGAAAAAGGCAAGACCATTGTAAGATGGACTATTAACTACATCGGCGGCGAGGAATCATGGCGCGACTCTGTTTATAAGGAAATACGGGCAGTTGCTTTCAAGATAGTACCCGACTCCAATACTAATATCGTTCAGGAAATACTGGAAGAAAAAGCTTATATTTCAAATGATTCACTGCCTGCCTACGTTGGCAATACTGTTTACGAGATGGAGATACCTGAAACGCCTTTAGAGCTTCGCTATCTCGCTGTTGTGAAGCGCTATGGCGAAAATTTTTTTGCTGACTGGAGAGTAATAGGCATTTATGCCGAAGATAAAGAGCAAACCAAACCAAAATCATTGATAGTTACAGAAGGCAGAACCTACGATATTGAAATTAACGTCAATCTGCATGACCTGCCCCCGCAGCCTTTTGAATAAACTCGTAATGACATGAGTCGAATTTAAGAATGATGAAAAAAACGTAAGAGACCCCACCCCGGCCCTCCCCAAGGGGAGGGAGCAAGATCGTTAAATTCCCTCCCTTTGGGGAGGGTTAGGGTGGGGCTAGAATAAAAAGATGAAGACCGCTTTTATTTCCTTTTTCCGAAAGTCCTGTCTCTTTTTCCGAAACGTGAGTCATGGGAGTAAATTATTCTGCGTGCTTCTTTAGTAAAGTCTTTCTTTTGGCGCTTAAACTCTTTCTTCTGGTCTGCTTCCGAATTTTCAAAAGAAGTGTCGCCTTTGAAAACGATTGCAAATTCTCCTTTGAAACGCTCTTTTGAAAATTTCGCGAGCAGTTCCCTAAAAGTTCCGTGATGATGAGTTTCGTAGGGCAAAGTAAGATTGCAGCCGATATATGCCTCGCGGCTTGGCATCACCGAGGCTGCCGCCTCCAGCACGGGCAGAAGCCTGTAAGGAGTTTCAAGAAGTATTACGGTTCGCCCTTCCCGGCTGAGATTTTTTAGCTGCTGCGTCCGCACTTTTTTCTCGCGGTGAAGGAATCCTGCATACAAAAATTGTGTCGTGTCAAAACCGCTGTAAACAAGAGCTGTTACAATGCTTGTAACTCCCGGGACATAAACAAGCGGAAACTTGAGCCTGATTGACTCCCTTACAAGCATACTGCCGGGGTCCGCAACGGCAGGAGTTCCGCAGTCGCTAATGACAGCAATGTCCATCCCTGTTTTTAAATTTGCTGTAACCTCCTGTGTTTTTTCGGTTTCGTTTTGCTCGTTCAGATACTCAACTCTTTTTTTTATGCTGTGTACATGCAGAAAATGACTTCCTTCTTTTGCTTCTTCGCAAAGTATCATGTCGCATTTCTTCAACACCCTTAATGCCCTTAGAGTTACATCTTCTTTGTTCCCAATGGGAGTATTAACAAGATAGAGTGTACCCCATTTGCTTTCTTCTTTTACTTTATTATCGTTCATAAATTCTCTTTTTCAAAATAAATTCGTTTTCAATCAGTTTAAAACATAAAGATAACATAAAGAATTTAAAAACAATAGATTTTTTTTATTTTTGAGGAAATTTGTAAATTGCTTGATTAAATTTGAAAATTATCAGGATATATCTTATGGCTAAACCGAAAAAACAAGTTCCCAAAGCGCAAAAAGCAAAACTGCCGGACACTAAAGATGCGAATATGCCGGACACTAAAGCCACAACTCAGAAGCTCAGCCGCCGTGCCCAAAAGCAGATAAAAGCCCGCGAAAAAGAAAAAGCTATGAAATGGGAATTCCCGCTTTCCAACAAAAATATGATAGTTATGGGAATAGGGCTTGCGGTAATACTCGTCGGCTATATACTAATGGCAACAGGTATGACCGAAGAGCCGGCAGTACCCGACGGAAAATGGAACAACCCTTTCGCAGTTGTTATCGCTCCGGTATTGCTTGTACTCGGCTACCTTGTAATAATTCCCTACGGAATAATGAAAGTTTTTGGTAAAAAAGACGACACTAATGAAACATCTGCCGAACAGCAGCCGCAGTCATGACGCCTGAAACCAGCGATAATTCTACCAAAGCCGGATACATTGCAATTGCAGGCAAGCCGAATGCCGGAAAATCTACTCTGATGAACTGCATACTGGGTACAAAGCTGTCTGCTGTTACCCGGAAGGCACAGACCACCCGCAAACGTGTATTGGGTATTTATTCCACAGAATCATCTCAGATGATTTTTCTTGATACACCCGGCGTACTCATGCCTAAATACGAGCTTCAGAAAAAAATGATGGACTATGTATTTGAATCTTTAGCTGAAGCGGATATTGCAATACTCATTATTGACGCCATGGCATACAGGGGACAGCCTGATTATTTTCCCGACAATTTTATGACAGCTTATAAAAAAGCCGGCATTCCCAGAATAGCTGTTTTAAACAAGATAGACCTTGAAAACGAAAGGCGGATGCTGCTCCCAAAAATAGAGTTGCTCGCCGGTATGAATATCTTCGATGAAATAATACCGGTTTCAGCCCTTAAAGGCGAATCCGTCGATGATCTCGCGGCTGTTTTTGAAAAGTACCTTCCTGAAAGTCCCTTCTACTATGATCCGGAAATAATAAGCGATATGCCGGAGCGCTTTTTTGCGTCCGAGATTATTCGCGAGCATATATTTGATGACTACCACGAAGAAATACCATACTCTACTGAAATAGTAATAGAAGAATTCAAGGAACGGAAAAAAGGGAAGTGGTATATACGCGCTGAAATAATCGTCGAAAGACAGTCCCAAAAAGGAATTATTATAGGTGCGGGAGGCAGGATGCTGAAAAAAATCGGTGAAAAAGCCCGCAAAGACATAGAGTCTCACCTCGGAAAACCTGTCTTTCTTGATCTTTTCGTAAAAGTTCGTGAAAATTGGAGAGACACTCCTTCTTCCCTAAAATCATTCGGTTATTGAACCGCATTCTTTCAGATGTCCTAAATATTTTCTTATATTTTCACCTAAAGAAAATATCATTAAATATTTATTTATTCGAAAAATATTTTTAAATTTGAGTTGATTTTTGCAATAACTTTAACGGAGAAAACATGAAAGGACTAATTGCTTTACTATCATTGTTTGTTATAATGCTGAATACTTCTTTCTCACAAAATATGAAACTGGAACTTATGGAAAAGAAAGGCAGTCCCGATGCTCCCTATATTGATAACAGTGTAATAGAAAGAGCTGTTGATGCCGTTGATGCTGACGACGAAGAACGATTGAAAAGAGGTGTGTCGCAAATAGCTGTGTTTTGGCAGCCGATAGACGGAGACCAAAATGAATTCGTCCGGTTTTGCAAGATTCATTTTATAGATGACCCTCAGAAACTAGGAACCGAATTCAAACGAATATCCATGCACTTCGAAACTCTTTTCGGACATTATAATAAAATTTCTCTTGAGCTTAAAAAACCCTTACACTTGAATATGGGAGAAATCACTCCGGTAGATTTACTTTTCGGTGGATATGATCCGTCATCTCATATCAATGAAGATTTTTTCAAAAATAAAATTGCTTTCCATATTATTCTCAATTTCCCGTATTATTCCTTAAAGGAAAAGCAGCAAATGTCTTCTGATTGGACAAGGAAACAATGGGCTTATGCACGTCTCGGCGATATGTTTACTTCAAGGGTGCCGTCACATCTTCTTTTAAAAGAGGCAGAGGTTTATACAAATGCTGATGCTTATATTTCTGATTACAACATATATGCAGGCTACCTTGTAAATAACGTGGGAAGAACCTTCTTTCCTCAGGACATGAAGCTGATAACACACTGGAACCTGAGAGACGAACTCAAATCACAGTACGCAAAAAAAGACGGTATTCTTGCGCAAAAAATGATATATGAAGTGATGAAAAGAATCATCAAACAGGAAATTCCCCAAATGGTGATAAACAGCAATGAATACTATTGGAATCCTTACAGTAATGCAGTTTTTGACAAAGATATGGACCCGGTCGGCGATATCCCTCTGCTCGAGCCGGACACAAGATATGAACACTTGCTCAATAATTTTCATGCTAAGCAGGCAGTTGACAAATACTCCCCTCATCATCCTACCTTCATACAAAGAAAATTTGAAGGAGAATACGAAATACCCCAAGAGCAGGTAGAAGAATTGTTTACTGATTTTGTATCTAACCCCGTCATCAAAAAGACAGCAGAACTCATCAAAAAAAGACTTAGGCGCGACCTTCAGCCTTTCGATATTTGGTATGACGGCTTCAAAGCACGAAGCGGCATCAATGAAGACGAACTTAATATAATAACCCGCGAAAAATATCCCGACAGCAAAACTTTTGCCGCTGATATGCCCCGTATGATGATCCAGCTCGGTTTTAATCCTGTAAAGGCGGATTTCATTGCGGATAAAATAACAGTCGAACCGTCCCGCGGAGCAGGACATGCCTGGGGCGCTCAGATGCGTTCGGAAAAAGCGCATTTGAGAACCCGTATCGGTGAAAAAGGGATGGATTACAAAGGGTACAACATCGCAGTGCATGAGTTCGGGCATAATGTCGAGCAGACTCTCACCCTCCATGATGTAGATTATTACATGATGTCCGGCGTGCCTAACACTGCTTTCACCGAAGCGTGGGCATTCATTTTCCAGCGCCGAGACCTTGATCTTCTCGGCAAAAGCAAACCCGATGAAAACAAAATGCACCTTGCCGCTTTGGACAATCTTTGGTCGAGCTATGAGATTATGGGGGTGTCCCTTGTCGATATGAAAGTATGGAAATGGCTCTATGAAAATCCTGAAGCTGACAAGGGCGAGCTGAAAGAAGCCGTTCTGCAGATAGCAAAAGACGTCTGGAACAGCTATTTTGCACCGGTTTTTGGCATAGAAGACCAGATAATCCTTGCAGTTTATTCGCACATGATTGACAATCCGCTCTATCTTTCTGCATATCCGCTGGGGCATTTGATAGAATTTCAAATTGAGCGCCACATAGAAGGTAGAAATTTAGCGGAAGAAATGCAGCGTCTATGCTCGCAGGGCAGACTTATCCCACAATATTGGATGCAGCAGGCAGTGGGATCGGATATCTCTATTAAGCCCACAATCCGCGCAGCCGAAGAAGCGCTTGAAGTGATTAGTGATTAAAAAATAATTTTTTATATTTACATAGCAATTGTTGTATTTCTTAAAGCACATTTTTTTTGGGGAGGTAATCATGAAAGTTTTAAAGTATTTGCTGATAATCATCGCAGCAGTTATAGCAATTATTCTCATCATTCCTGCTTTTCTGCCCTCTACTCTAAACGTAGAGCGCTCTATCGTGATAGACACACCGCCTCAGACGCCGTATCATCTGGTAAACTCCATGGATAAATGGCCCAAATGGAACGAGTGGAGCAGACTGGACACCGCTCAAAAAATAACTTTTGACGGACCGGCTGCGGGGGAAGGAGCCTCTTACAGTTGGGTAAGCGAAAATCCCGATGTAGGAACAGGCACTATGACTATTTTAAAAAGCATACCCGCCAAACAAATTGATCTCGAGCTGTCCTTTTACGAAGAAGAATTCGGACTGCACACGGTTACCTTTGAAGAAACTGAGGGCAAAACAAAGGTTACTATGTCAATTGACGGCGAACTGGATTATTTTTCCCGCTATGCCGCTATTCCAATGGAAGACCGCATCGGGCAGATGCTTGATAAAAGCCTTGCCAGACTGAAAGAAATGGCTGAGGCTATGCCCCGGCTGAATTACTCAATTGATGTTGTTCAGGTAGAGAGAACTCCTGTCATTGCCATAAAAGATTCTACAGAAGATATGAGTCAGGAGAATATGTCCCAAAAATTCGGGGCGATCTATGGTGAGCTTGGCGGATTTATGCAGAAAAACAATATTCAGCCGGCAGGAGCGCCGCTTGCCGTTACACATTTTTACAATGATAAAAAATATGTTTTTTCAGGTGGGTTTCCCTTAAAAACTTTTGAAGGGATTCAGCCCGGCGGCAGAATTTATTTTTCCGAACTCCCTGCCGGAAAAGCCGTAAAAGCTATATATACCGGACCTTACGATAATTTGGAGAAGGTCTATGGCAAGATACACGGGTTCATCCATGAAAATGAATATGAAATCGCCGGAGATTCATGGGAAGTATATCTGAACAGTCCTCAGGAAGTAAAACCGGATGCTCTTATAACACATATTTTCTATCCGGTAAAATAGAAGGCGAACTAAATCTTTCTAAGGTTTCACACTTCCGGAGGAATTTGCCTCGCCGAACAATCATCCGATGACTTTGAGTCTTCGGATGAATATGCAGTAAAGAAGAAAAAGATGTCCAACATCTGAACCGGAAAGTAAAAAATAAACAGATGAAACGACCATGATAAGGGAAATCATACAAGGCATTGATTATTTTTTAGTAGATTTGCCATATATTGAAAAAAAAACGTAATTTAAATTAAAAAACGGAAGAGACCCCACCCCGGCCCTCCCCAAGGGGAGGGAGCAAGATCACTGAATTCCCTCCCTTTGGGGAGGGTTAGGGTGGGGCTTAAAATAAACAGATGAAA